>JAAXUP010000017.1 GCA_013335935.1 Eubacteriaceae bacterium
TAGTTCGACTAGCTCGCTGGGTCCAAATTTTCCTAGTATACGCGAATATCGCGTCGCAGACGCTATTCTTGTTCTGTACAGATTATACCATATACATTATGCAAAATAACAAAAAAAACAATTTTAGGACAATGGAAAGGATTACATGATGTTCCAGTAATGATATAATTTAAAGAAGACCAGGAATGTAAAGATGAAATCGTTTAAATAAAAAAAACTATACTAATTACAAAAAATGATGATATAATATTAACAATGTTCGCCGAACAGACCTGAAATTTATAAAAAATATGATTTTTATAAAGATTGTATTTTTGTTATAATTATCTTAATTAAATCAAAGGAGGATTCTTATGGAAAACAATCTGCTTACACAGGAGAAATTTGATGAGCTTGAAAAATTCATTGATGGGATTCCAGACAAAAAAGATGCGCTGATATCTGTGCTGCATCATGCTCAGCATATTTTTGGATTTTTGCCAAGGGAGGTACAAGCATTTATTTCCCAAAAATTAAATGTTCCTTCATCAAAAATCTATGGAGTAATCACTTTCTACTCTTATTTTACACAGGTGCCTAAAGGCAAATACTCGATCAGTGTATGTTTGGGTACGGCATGCTTCGTAAGAGGCGCGGATAAGATCCTGCATGAGTTCGAGTCAAAACTTGGGATCAAGGTTGGACAGACTACACAAGACAAGAAATTTTCTATCACCGGACTGAGATGCGTAGGAGCATGTGGTCTTGCTCCGGTAATTATGGTAAACGAAAAAGTTTATGGCAGATTAAAGCCAGCAGATGTAAACAAAATATTAGTTGAATATTCAGAATAAGGAGGTTAGGGTATGAGTAAAATTAAATCTTTAGATGAACTTAAAAAAATCAGGGAAAGTGCTGAAAAATCTTTTAACCTGCGAGCTACCTCGGAAGATGATGACAGAGTAGTTTTAAGAGTTGGAATGGCTACCTGCGGAATCGCTTCAGGCGCAAGAGAAACAATGAATACTTTAATAAACGAACTTTCAAAAGAGAATATCACTAATGTCAGTGTCACTCAGACAGGGTGTATGGGATACTGTGAAGAAGAACCTATCGTTGAGGTGATTTTCCCTGATAAACCTTCAGTCGTATACGCTCATGTGGATGAAGCCAGAGCGAAAGAAATCGTTCAAAAACATCTTAAAGAAGGAATTCTTTTGGAAAATGCGATAATGAATAAGTCTTTTGATAGAGTAAAAGAATAGGAGGAATCTTGATGAGCTACAGTATGCACCTGCTTGTATGCGGAGGAACGGGATGTCAGGCTTCCGAAAGCGCCAAGCTATTAGAAAACTTAAGAGAACAAATTAAAGCAAACGGCATGGAGGATCAAGTCCAGGCTTTGGTAACAGGATGTTTCGGCTTCTGTGAAAAAGGTCCGATTGTCAAAGTATATCCGGATAACGTGTTCTATGTTCAGGTAACACCGGAAGACGCAAAGGAAATTGTTGAAGAGCATGTTGTGAAAGGCCGAAGAGTCGAGAGACTTCTTTATGAAGAGCCTACTCTGGAAGTTAAGCTTGCGGAACATAAACAAATGCCTTTTTATAAAAAACAGTACAGAATCGCATTAAGAAATTGCGGGTTCATCGATCCGGAAAATATCGAAGAATACATCGCATCAGATGGCTATATGGCCCTTGGTAAAGTTCTTACCGAAATGAAGCCTATGGATGTCGTCAACGAAATGAAAAAATCAGGTCTCAGAGGAAGAGGCGGCGGCGGTTTCCCTACAGGTATGAAATGGGAATTTGCTACCAAATATGATTCTGACGTCAAATACATCGTATGTAATGCTGATGAAGGGGATCCAGGAGCATTCATGGACAGATCGATCCTTGAGGGAGATCCTCATTCAGTCCTTGAGGCAATGGCGATTGCTGGTTATGCCATTGGAGCAAACCACGGTTTCATCTATATCAGAGCTGAATATCCATTGGCAATCGCAAGATTAAAAATAGCGATGGACCAGGCAATGGAATATGGTCTTCTTGGAGAAAACATACTCGGAACTGGTTTTGGTTTTACGATTGAACTTAAATATGGTGCCGGCGCATTCGTTTGCGGTGAAGAGACTGCTCTGATCCATTCCATCGAAGGCGAACGAGGCGAGCCCACCACTAAACCACCTTTCCCTGCAGAAAGCGGAATTTGGGGGAAACCTACTGTTGTAAATAATGTGGAAACGTTGGCGAACATTCCAATTATCATCACGAAAGGTGCCGATTGGTTCAGTTCCATCGGTTCTGAAAAATCCAAGGGTACAAAAGTATTCGCATTAGCGGGTAAAATCAACAATGTTGGTCTTGTTGAAGTTCCTATGGGAACAACACTGAGAGAAATCATCTTCGAAATCGGCGGCGGAATCAAAAACGGCAAAAAGTTCAAAGCTGTTCAAACCGGCGGTCCTTCAGGAGGCTGTATCACGGAAGAAAACCTGGATATTCCCATCGATTACGAGTCTCTGACTGCTATCGGTTCCATGATGGGCTCAGGCGGAATGATCGTTCTTGATGAAGATGACTGTATGGTCAATATCGCGAAATTCTACCTGGAATTCACAGTAGAAGAGTCTTGCGGCAAGTGTACGCCATGCCGAATAGGAAACAAGCGACTTCACGAGATCCTGACAAAAATCACTGAAGGAAAAGGAACCCCTGAAGATCTTGTAAACTTGAATGAACTAGGAAAAATCATAAAAGACACCTCATTATGTGGTCTCGGACAGACTGCTCCGAATCCAGTACTTTCAACACTGAAGTACTTCAGAGACGAGTATGAAGCCCATGTTAATGAAGGCAAGTGCATAGCAGGCGTGTGCCAGGCCATGCTGCAATATACGATCCTCGAAGAGAAGTGTATAGGATGTACAGCTTGCGCCAAGGTATGCCCGGTAAACTGTATAGCTGGAGAACCTAAAGGGGTTCATGTTATTGATCAAAGCAGATGCATCAAGTGCGGAGCATGTTACGACAGATGTAAATTTGATGCAATAATTAAAAAATAAGCGAGGTGAGCTCTATGGATATGGTTACAATGACGATTAACAGAAAAAAAGTTCAGGTGGAAAAGGGTGCAACGATTTTAGATGCGGCAAAGAAAATCAACATCAATATTCCCACCCTATGTCATCTGGACCTTCATGATATAAAATTTGTAAATAAGTCTGCTTCCTGCAGGGTTTGTGTTGTTCAGGTAAAAGGAAGAAAAAACCTTGCACCGGCATGTTCCACACCTGTAGCGGAAGGCATGGTTGTTACGACGAACAGTATAAGAGCAATTAAAGCAAGAAGAACAGTTGTTGAATTGCTGTTATCCAACCATCCTAAGGATTGTCTTGTTTGTGTAAAGAACCAGGATTGCGACCTGCAGTCGCTTGCTGCCGAACTTAATGTCAGACAAGTGAAGTACGAAGGTGTCATGTCTAAACACAGAAAAGATACCTCCAGTTATTCCATCGTCAGAGATCCAGACAAATGTATTCTTTGCAGAAGATGCGAGACCATGTGCAACGAAGTTCAGACGGTAAATGTGCTTTCTGGAATCGGCAGAGGTTTTGACACGACAGTAGGACCTGCGTATTCTCTGCCAATGCATGAAACAACTTGTACCTTCTGCGGCCAATGTGTTGCAGTATGTCCCGTTGGCGCCCTTGCAGAGGTGAGCAATGTACAGAAAGTATGGAATGCCATCGGAAACCGCAAAAAAACCGTTATCGTTCAGACGGCTCCTGCTGTCAGGGTAGCGCTGGGAGAAGAATTTGGAATGGAGCCTGGTACTCAGGTAACAGGAAAAATGGCAACTGCACTAAGAGAAATCGGCTTTGATAAAGTATTTGATACAGACTTCGCTGCCGACCTTACCATAATAGAAGAAGCCTCTGAATTCGTACACAGGCTGCAGCATGGAGGAAAGCTTCCCATACTCACAAGCTGCTGTCCGGGATGGGTCAAATTCTTCGAACACCAATTCTCAGACATGCTGGATATCCCTTCAACTTGTAAATCGCCCCATGAGATGTTTGGAGCAATCTCCAAAACTTATCTGGCAGACAAAATGGGAATAAATCCTGATGATATGGTCGTCGTATCCGTTATGCCTTGTCTTGCCAAAAAATATGAGGCGGCAAGACCTGAACTGGGTAATGAAGGACACAAGGATGTAGATTATGTAATCACCACAAGAGAACTAGCTCATATGATCAAGGAAGCCACTCTGGATTTTGAAAACCTTCCAGATTCTGATTTTGACAATCCATTAGGTGAATCAACTGGAGCAGCCGTAATATTCGGAGCTACCGGGGGTGTTATCGAAGCTGCCCTTAGAACAGCTTATGAATGGCTCACAAAAGAAACTCTTGAGTCGGTGGATTTCAAAGACCTGAGAGGACTTCAGGGAATTAAAGAAGCGACAGTAAAAATCAACGACCTGGATGTTAAAATTGCAGTGGCAAGCGGACTGGGAAATGCCAGAAAGCTTCTTGAGGAAATCAGAGCAGGCAGAGCGGACTATCACGCCATAGAGATCATGGCATGTCCTGGAGGATGTATCAATGGAGGCGGCCAGCCGTTCCACCATGGAGATCTTGAGATCATCCAAAAAAGAATGAGCGGATTGTACAAGGAAGATGCAGAGAAAGTATTAAGAAAATCTCATGATAATCCTTATATCAAAAAACTCTATGATGAATTCCTGGGCGAACCGTATGGCGAAAAAGCCCATGAGCTTCTCCATACGCACTACGTGAAAAGAGATATGATTTAATACCAAAAAGAGCATCCCGAAACTTCGGGATGCTTTTTAAATATAGGCTTTTATGTACTTATCCACATCGAACTTTCTTTTGCAGCCGTTGTAGTTCATATACCTGATTTTCCCAAAAACATTTCTTGGCACCCAGGCCCTGTCATGAACGCCACCGATTGACCAGGCGATCCCGGCATAGCCATTGGGATCTCTGCCGTCCAGCTGGTATTTGTTATTCAGATAAATGGCTATGGCCATTGCCGTTTCAGGGTCAGGACTCCACTCCAGGATCTTCTTGGCCCAATACATCCTCATATAACCATGCATATAGCCAGTCGAAGTCATCTGATTTTGGGCTGCGTTCCATAAAGGCTCGTGGGTTTTACCAGCTTCGAAAGCCTCGATATCGTACAGATAATCCCGGAAATCGTTTCGATGATCATTCAGGGTGAGTTTTGCCCAGTCGGGAAAGCAAAGGGCATTATCATAGTTTTTTTCATAAAAACAGAAATTGTCACCAAGCTCTCTCCTGACGATGAGCTCCTCTAAAAAACCATGATCAGGTATACGATTTTTAGAAATCTCATAAGCGATCCTTTGGCTGCTTATTTGTCCGAAGTGCAGGTATTTCGAAAGATGGGAAACCGCGTCAGCATTGGGATCGTTTCTACTGGCATAACGCTCCAGAGTATTTTCCACGAATCCATTAAAACAGCATTTTGCCTGATCTTCTCCACTGGATGAACATACTGAAAAACTGTCTGGAAAAACCTGATGGTTATTCAGGAACGTATCGAAATCGTAATTGGCTTCAAAGGGTATTGGATGCTGGGTAATGGAGGGGATATCAGTCAGAAATTCCCCCATCAGCCGATTGATTTTGGGTCTTAAGGTGTATGCCCCGTATTCTTTTTTTGATGAAACCTTGAAGCAGGGCACGATATTTCTTGTATCGACCTCGCTATGGGGAACATGTATTTTACTAGTTACAGACTCTTTCCATTCCTGGTTGACATGAAGAGGTGAAAAATCACTCACAAGACGTGAGGACCCGCTTAGGATCAAATAGGCAGGCAGGACTTCATCGGGTTTCCCTCTAAGGATGTGAAGGGGGATATGATAGGCTTCCAGTTTTTTTATTAGTTTGAAAAGTCCGGTCATCATGAAATCAAAATGGGACTTTGCTGCTTCCGGGTAATCCGTTACAAGACAGAAAACGACGCTAAGGGAAGACTGGTCTTCCAGGGCATTCTTTTGAGCATACAGGAGCGCCCAATTGTCTTCAATTCTCTGGTCGCGGCTCATCCAGTAAACAACATTTCTGCCTTTTTCATATTGTAGGGCATTCAACATCCGCATTCTGTTCTCCATGCGTTTACCTCCTATACAGAAAAAGGACCCTTAGGTCCCTTTCGATTAAATTATAATCAAGAATTTTCTGCGATATGATACACAAGTTTCTCGGTTTCGTTCCATCCCAGACATGGATCGGTAATTGATTTGCCATACACATTGTCTGAAACTCCCTGGCTTCCTTCCACCAGGTAGCTTTCGATCATCAGGCCTTTTACCATTTTCTTAAGGGTGGAGTCGTATTTTCGGCTCCACAAGATTTCCTTAGCTATTCTTGGCTGTTCTGAGAATCTTTTCATGGAATTGGCATGATTGGTGTCGATGATAATGGATGCGTTGCTGAAATTCGAATTAATATATTGCTCTGCGAAATATTTCAGGTCTTCGTAATGGTAATTCGGAATATTCTTGCCATATGGATCAACGGCACCCCTTAAAATGGCATGAGCGTGGGGATTGCCTGTGGATTCAACTTCAAAACCTCTGTAGATGAATCGGTGACCCTGCTGAGCAGCGTTGATGGCATTGAGCATAACAGAGAAGTCTCCGCTGGTAGGATTCTTCATGCCTACAGGGACATCAACACCGCTGACAGTCAGGCGGTGCTGCTGGTTCTCAACAGATCGTGCGCCGATGGCGATATAGCCAAGGAGATCATCCAGGTAAGAGTAGTTATCCGGATAGAGCATTTCATCCGCAGCAGGCATATGAAACTCCGTCAGAGCTTTTAAATGCATTTTTCTCATGGCTTTAAGTCCCTCCACAAGATCCGGAGCTTTATTGGGATCAGGCTGGTGGACCATCCCTTTATATCCTCCGCCTGTGGTTCGGGGTTTATTCGTATAGATCCGGGGGATCATAAGGATAGAATCTTTAACAGTTTCCTGAAGTTCAGCGAGTTTTCCGATATACTCACAAACTGAAGCCTCATTGTCTGCCGAGCAAGGTCCAATGATCAGAATAAATCGGTTGTCTTTCCCTTCAAAGATGGCTTTGATTTCCTCAACTCTTTTATCCCGAATGTTTTTTATTTCCAGACTGACAGGTATTTCACTTATGATTTCTTCCTTGGAAGGAAGCCTTTTAATAAATTTCATATTCATATTGATTTCTCCTCATTGTAAAATTAAAAACGATCTAAAAATGTTTATTAGATATATTCTATAATAATTCTGAATAAATATACAGTGAAATATTCACGGTATGCTTTCTTTTATTATATCATATCTCCAGGACGAATAACGAATCAGAGACGCTATTCATCCAATATGCTATAATAGGAACATAAATGGTTTCATTCTCATCATAAAAAAATGCAGGCAGGTGATTGTCATGAAGTTGAAGAATTTAATACGGCATTTGCCAATAATTGACAGAAAATTTAAAGATAAAGCCGTGATGGAAAAGGAAATAAAAGGGGTTTTAGCCCTTGAAGATTTTGATGAAAAAGCAGCAGGCAGCACGGTATTTTTTTGCGGAAAATGGGATTCTTTTCCGAATGTTTATGAAGGTGTGATCATAACCGACCACCAGGAAATTTTTGACGCTTTAGTTTCAGACAGCCTGCTTCTGGTTAAGACTGGAAAATTGGAGTATACCGTTAATATCATCAAAGAACTGATTGAAAATGATGAATTTATAAGCCAGTATCGAAATACTGTATTTGAAGACATGCTGGATGGAAAAGATATTCAGGGAGTCATGAAGCATACTTACGAATGTTTGGGAAACCCTGTGATTTTTACGGACTCCACTTATCGCCTCGTCACCATGTACCCCTATGAAAAAACAGCAGATCCCGTCAGAAATTCCATTCTTAAAAAAGGCTACGCCGATCAGGAGCTGATGATGCAGATCGAATCAGACCGGACCAAGGAAGAAACCTTAAAGCGAGATTTCCCATCAGTCCTTGATTGGGGATTTGCCAAAGATCTGCGAAGGATATCCAGGGTTGTCGCAGATGGCAATAAAATTTTTGGGGTTATCGGCGTTGCTGAGACCAACAGACCATTTCGGGAAACAGATATCGAAATTGTTGAAATCTTTAGTAAAGTAATCAGGACAATGCTTATCAACAAGAGTTCCCCAAGTGACGAAAAACAGGTTTACATGCAGACGCTTTTGGCTAATTTGATCGAAGGCGATATTTATACCTCTGTATCCCTGAAGAAGGCATTGAGTATGTCGGATATCAAATGGCATGCTCCTTATGTCATGATCACAGTGCCACTGGATATCAATAAGTTTGGCATAGAAACCATAAAAAAAATACAGGATGACATTCAAAGCGGAAATACGAAAATGCAGTCCATGATCCATAATGCTAACATCGTGTTTCTGAGCTATGGATCCTTAAGAAATGAAGAAAAAAGAAAAATCGATGCGATCCTTACAGTGTATGACCTGGTTTGCGGAGTAAGCGACGAATTTTCCGATCTTCTAAAAGCTACACTCTATTATCGCCAGGCATTGATCGCCTACCGATATGGAAGTGCCTTAGACAGCAAGGAGCGAAAATATTACTTTAATGATTTCAGGGACAAATACCTTTATGACTGCGTGGAAGAGATGGAAAACACATCGATTTTTGTATACCCCCCGGTTTATGAGTTGTTGAAATACGACCAAAAATGCAAGACAGAATTGTCAGCTACACTTCTGGCTTACCTTCAAAATTATAAGAATGCAGCATCCGTATCCGAGGTTTTGCATATTCATCGGAATACACTGATCTACAGAATTAAAAAAGCGGAAGAAATCATGGATATCGATCTCAACAACAATTTGATCTGCAGGCACATCCAAAAATCGCTGGAAATCCTGAGTAATAAAATATAGACAATCCTAAGGGGGATGTTGATTTGAAACCTGATAAGAAAAATATGTACTTACTTGCAGCGATAACAATTTTTCTTTCCCTGCTTCTGATTTTTACAGGCTGCAGCCCGGAAGATTCAGACAGCGATCCTGATGGGGATAATTCCGACAGCTATGAAACGGACGTACTGGTTGTTGGAAGTGGAGCAGCCGGACTCGCTGCAGCGATCACAGCAGGGCAGGAGGGCGCCCGGGTAATATTAATGGAGAAATTGCCGGCAGTAGGAGGGACGGCCGTATTGTCTTCCGGGATGCTTTACGCAGCAGAAAGTCCTGTTCAGGAGCGTCAGGGCATAACTGAAAGCGCCGGGGATCTATATGATTTTTGGATGAATGCTTCAGAAGGGAAGGCAGACAGCGAGTTGGTGAAAGTGATTGCTGACCTTTCTGGAGATACAGTAAGGTGGTTCCAGGAGGATATCGGGGTTGAATATTCCATCCATGATGACTATGGTCCAAGGATGCATTTTCCCGATCAGGAGGCAGGAGACATTGTAGAACGCTTGAAAGCAAAGGCTGATGACGTTGGAGTAAAGATCATCCTGGGAACCAGGGCGAAAAAACTGATCCTGTCTCAGGAGGGTGAAGTGACCGGAGTGGAAGGAGAAAATGCTTCTGGAAATAAGGTGACCATTCAGGCAGAAGCCGTTATCCTGGCCACAGGAGGATTTGAAAGAAATGAAAAGCTGATCGACGAATACACCCCACTGGCCGCAGAAGGGATAACTGGTGTTTCTCAAGGCAATAGTGGAGATGGTCTGGTTATGGCAAGAGAGGCTGGAGCTGAAATTATAACCCATAACAGCTATGTAGGTTCCGTGAATGATGAGGGCAAAGCGGTGATCATGTCTACCGTTGGAGGCCCACGAATTGATTCAGGCGCCCATGTCCTGGATATGGAAGGAGAATTCATCAAGGGGCTCTACGCAGCGGGTTCAGTTGCCAATGGACAGTTTTTCTATAAGAAATACCCAGACAGCGGATCATCCCTGGTCTATTGTTTTACGATGGGACGTATTGCTGGGAGTAATGCAGCTCAAGAAATAAAGGTACCCTGATCAAAGGGTACCTTTTTTGAATATTGAGAATTTAATGGCGATATCCATATTTGAGAATTTTTCTTCATATTCGGTCATCACATTGTTTTCAAATCCGCTATTATGGAGATCAACGGTCTTATAACTTTCTAGAAAACCCTTGTTTTGAAAATATTCCAGGCTGTCGGTAAAAAGCATATCATCATCCGTCTTAAACCAAATTTCGGAATCAGATTTAAGAAATTCCATGTACTTGTCCAGATATCTGATGTGGGTGAGTCTTCTCTTGTTATGTTTGACTTTTGGCCAGGGATTGCAAAAATTGATATAAATACGATCGATTTCGTCCCTGTCAAAAACATCGTTGATATGAGTAATATCCATTGGAATGATCCTCAGATTCTCGATTTTCTTTTCATTTGCTTTTCTTAGAAGGTAAATCAGGACTTCATACTGGTAATCCACAGCGATGTAGTTGATTGCAGGATTTTTTTCTGCCAGGCTGGTAATGAATTGGCCTTTTCCGCAGCCAAGTTCTAAATGGATCGGATTATGACTGCCGAAATTTTCCTTCCATTTTGATTTCATATGGGATGGGGTAGTGATCACTTTCATATCTTTTTCCATTTCAGGTTTTGCCCACCATTTTTTTCGAAGCCGCATATATTGTCTCCTTTGTTACGATTTTATTTTCAAGGTGTTTTTTGCAGCACGTTTTGCAGCAAGGCCAAAAGCTTTTAATACGATGACCGTATTTTCCTTCATAAGGGATCCCAAAAGGGAACAGGCTTCAATTGTAGCGGATCTTCTTAGCTTGCTTTTATTTGGCTTTGTAGTCGAACTGCAGTACATTTTTGTCAGACAACCGACTCTTAGGGTCAGAAGAGCATTAACAGAACCCTCTGTTATGGAATTAACGATCAGGTTTGTCACCGTTACAGCTCCGGGGATCAGGTTTGCCAGCCCTCCGCCCAGCACCGATGTGATAATAGGTTCGATTTGTTCATCCATCAGATCCAGATCTTCGATACCACGGGCCATGAGGACTGTCGCCCCAATATTGCCGTATAAGACAAGCATTCTGTTTAACGAAGGACGCTGATCGTAAATTCTCGCGATCTGCCAGATCATTTTAGTGATGCTGGCAAGAACGAAAGCCCCGTCAAGCACACCGTTTTGAGAAATCGCGGTAGTCAAAAAAACAGCTGCTGCGTTATCTTTGATAACCGATCTTGATTTTTCGTTCAAGAGGGAAAGAGCTCTGTCAATCTCAAGGGAAGTATCCTCAGCATCATCAAACTCAAATCCCGCGGTTTTTAATATTGTGTTTTTATGAAGCCGAACCTTCAATTGATTCATATAATCATGATATGCCGGAGATGAGGTGTCTTCAGGAAGTTCCGTCATTTTGGAAAATTTAATTATCGCTGCAAAGGGAACCAGTATGATCAGCCCAAAGGTAACGGCTAATACTGCCAGAGTGAGTTTCCCTAAAAAGGGATGTATTGCAGTCATAAAGTTCACAATCTGCACTGTCTGGTTAAAGGCTGCCAATATTAACAAAAGCAGCAGGCCAAATCCCAGGATCATAAAAAAATTTTTTATTGATTTGCCTGTATTATCCATTGAAACACCGTTGTCATTCATTATTACTGGATGTTTTCAACAAACTGGACTTTCAGCCCATTTGGATCCTGCACATAAAAAAATCGAACATTCGGATTTGGCTGGAAAGGACCGCTATGGATCTCATATCCTTTTTCCCGGATAATTTCCATCATTGCTTCAAGTGAATTCACTTCAAAACCTAAAGAAATGTCCTGACCATAGTCTGTGTCCAGTTGATTCTGATTGGAGATCAGTTCAACCTTGGTATCTCCAGTCCCCAAAAATGCGATCTCCATCCCTGGGCCAGCATTAAATCTTTGGTTTTCTTCAAGCCCAACAATTTCTTTATAGAATGTCAGAGACTCATCCATATTTTTTACTTTAAGGGTACACCAGCAAAATTTCATCGTTATTCCTCCTCGTATACAAGTTACCTGTCGTCCATTTTTACATATTTTGTTCGCTTGGCGATGCTCTTATAAGCAGGCCGAATTATTTTTCCGTTATTTACGATTTCTTCAATTCGATGAGCGCTCCAGCCAGCAATTCTTGCAATGGCGAATATGGGAGTCAGCAGTTCCTGTGGAAGATCCAGCATCTTATAGACAAAGCCTGAATAAAAATCCACATTGGCACTTACACCTTTATAAATTTTCCGCTCCTTGGCGATGACTTCCTGAGCAAGTGTTTCAACCTTAAAGTAAAGGTCGAATTCCTTTTCCTGACCTTTGTCCACTGCAAGGGCTTTGCAATGGTCCCTCAGGATTTCTGCTCTGGGGTCCGATATGGAATAGACGGCATGACCCATTCCGTAAATAAGACCGGACTTGTCAAAAGCCTGTTTGTTCAAGAGTTTTGTCAGGTAATCCTTGATTTCTGATTCATCGTCCCAGTTTTTTATATTTGCCTTGATATCTTCAAACATTTGAACGACCTTGATATTGGCTCCTCCGTGCTTGGGTCCTTTCAGTGATCCAAGGGCTGCAGAGATTGCGGAATATGTATCCGTGCCTGCGGATGAGACCACATGTGTGGTAAAGGTGGAGTTATTGCCGCCTCCGTGTTCTGCATGGAGGACAAGGGCAAGATCTAAAAGCGCCGCTTCAGTTTCAGTGAATGAACTGTCTGCTCTGAGCATGTGAAGGATGTTTTCGGCTGTGGAATACTCACTTTTGGGACTATGGATATAGAGGCTCTGATCAGCATGATAATGAGCATAAGCATGATAGCTATACACCGCCATCAGAGGGAATCGAGCAATCAGTTCCAGGGACTGGCGAACAAGATTCTCGATGGAAAGATCATCAGCGTTCTCATCGTAGCTGTACAGGGCAAGTACGCTTCGGGACAGCATGTTCATGACATCTTTGCTGGGCGCTTTGAGGATCATATCTCTTACAAAGCTTTTAGGCAAGGTCCTAAGCTCGGAAAGAAAGGTATTGAATTCTGTTAAGGTTTTTTTATCAGGAAGTGAACCAAAGAGCAACAGGTAAATCGTTTCTTCGAAGCCATGGCGTTTTTCGCTCATGAATCCATTCACAATCTCCACCACATCGATGCCTCTGTAGAATAGTCTTCCCGGCTGGGGGATCATTTCCGCATCATCGATGATATAGGAATGAACCTCACCTATTTCTGTCAGGCCGGTCAGGACTCCGCGGCCCTTAATATCTCTCAGGCCACGCTTAACTTCATATTTACTGTAAAGCTCCGGATTGATATAGCTGCTTTTTTCGGCCAGAACACTTAATTCTTTGATCATTGCTCATTCTCCTTTACTCATGATAAGCGTGAGCCAGCTCTCCTTTGAAGAAAGCTAGACCTTATTTCTTACCAGTATCTGGTTTCTGTTAGGGTTATTGGTTTTTCTTGACTGGATCTCAAACTTATTGAAGGATAAAATCAACGCACTCAGCTTTGAGTGTCCGTAGTTTCTAGTATCAAAATCAGGATATCTTTTATTGAGCCGGTTTCCGACTTCGCCCAGATGCGCCCAGCCTTCTTCATCAGAAATATCGGTCACGATCTTTTGAATCGATTTCATCAGCTCTTTTTTGTCTGCCATTCCGCTTTTAGAGGAATCCTGTTTGTCCGTTCCAGTATCTGTTTTCGTTCCATTGGTCGCTGCTGGTATTTCAGCGAGAACTTCCAGGTATTTAAACTTTTCACATGCAGAGATGAAAGGTTTGGGAGTTTTCTTTTCCCCCATTCCTACAACATACATGCCCGCTTCTCTTAACCTGGAGGCAAGTCTTGTGAAATCGCTGTCACTGGAGACGATGCAGAAGCCATCCACATTGTTGGAATAGAGGATATCCATAGCATCAATGATCAGTGCGGCATCTGTAGCATTTTTTCCTGTGGTATAGCTATATTGCTGAATTGGAGAAATGGAGTAATCCAGAAGAACTGTTTTCCATGAAGACAGATGAGGCTTTGTCCAATCACCATAGATCCTTTTGTAGGTAGGAACGCCATGATTGGAAATCTCATCAAAAATATATTTTATGTACTTGTCCGATACGTTGTCCGCATCAATTAAAACTGCTATTTTTTTATCGGTATCCATAGAGATCTCCTTATCTAATAATTTTCGGGTGCATCTATAGTAATTATATACGAATGATGGAAATTTATCAATTACACGAATTCTACTGCAGCAGCACCATGCAAAGGGAAACCGTGAAAACTGCGCCCAAAGCTACCTTAAGCAAGCCCTGTTCGAAGTATGCCAGAATCAGGGCAGCCAGTGTTCCAGCCAGTGAATAATACACATTGCCGGTGGAATAAAGAATTCCTGGGAAAGTCATGGCTCCCAGCACAGCGAAAGGAGTATAAAGCAAAAAAGATTTAATGAACCGGGATTTGATTTTTTTTTCAAATATGGCGATGGGGATCACCCTTATGGCGTAGGTGACAACCGCCATAATAAAAACAGCGGAAAGTATTTTACTCATTGGCCTCATCCTCCATGGGAAATAAAATTGCACCTAAGGCTGAAGCGGCCACAGCAGCAAGGATGATGCTCCAGCCGCCTGAGAGGTTGTTCAGATAGGGCAGCCATTTGAATGCGGAACTAATTAGTATAGCAGAAGCCGTAACCCAAAAAGCAGCTTTTGATTTTTTTGCCGATGGAACGATCAGCGCAATGAACATGGCGTAAAGGGCGATACCCATGGCACTTTGCAAAAAATCAGGGAGGAGGGAGGTAGTCACGGAACCCATGACAGTTCCCAAAGCCCAGCCCAGATAGGGACTTGTGATCAGACCCAGCATAAAAGGAAATTTAATTTCATTGTTTTCCAGGGAAGCCACCGCAAAGGTCTCGTCTGTAATTCCAAATGCAACCAGGCATCTTCTTTTGAGAGGCATTTCCTGGGTGATCTTTTGGGAAAGAGACAAGGACATAAGCAGATATCGTATATTTATGATAAACATGCTTAAGGTGATTTCCATAAGAGAGGCATTGGCAATGATCAGGCCGGCACCTGCGAATTGGCCGGCTGATGTGAGGTTTGTCAGCGAAATCAGGATCGTGATCCAAACGGGTATCCCGCCTTTTACAGCCATCAGGCCAAAGGTAAAAGAGACCGGGATATACCCCAGGGCTATGGGGATGCCAAGGTTGAAGCCACGCCTTAATTCATTCTTTTCTATAATAGTTCACCTTCCTAAACAGATCTATTCAAATTCATCGTAATGATCTAAAAAGCTGTGACGTTCACCCTTTTCCCGGTAGCCGATGATGGCCTCCAGATTGACATTATGGACACTTCTAAAAATATTCAGATCAATGTTAGAATTTACTTTTCTGAATTTTTTGATCAGGGCTTTCATTTCCTGACGCTTTGAGCCTATGCCGCTGTCTCCCAAAACGCAATTTTCGGTAAGACGGCAGGCGCATTGTATAAAGTTCAGTTCGTTATAATTTTTCCATGCAAGGATATCAGCTTCCTTGACAAGATACATGGGCCGTATGAGCTCCAGCCCTTTGAAATTTGTGCTGTGCAGCTTAGGCATCATGGTTTTGATTTCTGCGCCGTAAAGCATGCTCATCAGAGTTGTCTCAATGACGTCATCAAAATGATGTCCAAGGGCAATCTTATTGCAGCCCAGCTGCTGGGCGTTATGGTATAGGAATCCTCTTCTCATCTTGGCGCAAAGGTAGCAGGGGGACTGGTCAACACTAGCCACAATATCATAGATCTGGGTCTCGAATATCTTGATGGGTATATTCATCATTTGGGCATTATCGACGATCACTTGACGGTTAAGCGAATTATAACCCGGATCCATGACGATAAATTCAAGATCAAACTGGAATTTTCCATGTTTTTTAAGCTCCTGCATGCATTTTGCCATAAGCATGGAATCTTTTCCTCCTGAAATGCAGACAGCGATTTTGTCGCCTTCCTGTATCAGCTGATAATCGCTGATTCCATTCACAAATTTTTTCCAGATTTCTCTTCGGTATTTTTTTATTATGCTTCTTTCAATAAGGATGCTTCTTTCCATTCTCATTTACCTCTATTTTATGGATTTCTTGTAACATGCGTCAAAACAATCAAGGAATTTTTCAATATCCTCCAAAGTAGTAAGGTGACTCAAACTCACCCGAAGAGTTGATAAGGACGCTTTTTTATCCTTTGTAAGGGCGTAGACAGGTCTTGATATTGAATTGATGGCACAGCATGCGGATTTAGACGACAGATAAATAGCATTCTCATCTAAAAAATCAATAAATGTCTGCGCTTTAGCTCCAAGGATACTTAGATTTAAGATATGGGGAAGTGAATGCGCATTACTGTTTATTCGTATACAAGGGTACGATTTGAGTCTGGTCTGGAGAAGCTTGTTCAGAGCTTCAACATGTTTGTATCTGGTTTCAAGGGCTGAGATTCCGATAAACAGCGCCTTGGCAGTGGAAGTGATCAGTCCAAGGGGAGGGGTTCCGCTTCTGTATAAGGTCGTACTGATTCCCCCGTGAATCAGCGGCTCCAGAATAACTTTCTCTTTCTTTATGAGCACTCCGCTGCCAGTCAATCCATAAAATTTATGAGGGGCAAAACTTACCAAATCCGTAGCTTCAAAAGATACTGGGATTTTACATACCGCCTGGGTGGCATCCACATGAAAAATACATTTTGGATATCTCTTGAGGAGGTTTCCTATCTCGTCGATTGGCTGGATCAGGCCAACCTCGCTGTCCACGCAGCAGATGGAAACAAGGATCGTATCCTCACGCAAAAGCTCTTCCAGGTGCTCCAGATCCACAAGACCTTCTTCAGTGATATCCACGTAATCAATTTCATAGCCGGAACCTTCCAGGGAGGACAAGGCACCAGTTACGGAGGAATGCTCAAGATAGGTGCTGATGATATGTTTTCCGAATTTTTTATACTTCTCAGCAGCTCCCTTGATAGCAAGGTTGTTTGATTCGCTGGCTCCTGAAGTATAAATGATCTCTGTTTCCTGTACATTAAGAAGACCGGCAATTTGTCGGGTCGCCTCATTGAGACAGGCTTTCGCGCTCCGACCCAGTTCATGTGTAGAATTAGGGTTGCCAGGGTATGCCAATGTAATCTCACAGAAGTTCTGAAGAACGGCTTCATCCACTGGTGTATCCGCTGCATAATCTAAATATATCATTTGTCCCACACTTTCTTTGATCACCTAAAAAGGAGCTGAATCGTTGGAAAGTTCAGCTCCTCCGGTATTAACGTTCGTAATAGGTGTAACCCCGAAGACCATTATCGTATGCACGCATGATTTCCCGTCTTTCCGTTGCATTGATATAGCCTTCTCTTATGGAATCCTCGGCAGTCTCTCTGAAACGAACCAGCATATCCTTAGGATCAAATTCCACGTAGGAAAGAACATCAGCTACACTGTCTCCATGGATTTCTTTAACCAGGTCATAATTGCCATCCGGATTGATCCTCACGCTGACGACGTTGGTGTCTCCGAAAAGGTTATGAAGGTCACCAAGGGTTTCCTGATAGGCGCCCACAAGGAACACGCCAAGATAATAGTCATCACCATTTTTCATCTCGTGAAGGGGGAGCGTGGTCCTCACATCGTGAAGATCGATGAAACGGTCGATTTTGCCGTCGCAGTCGCAGGTGATATCGGCGATGACCGCATTGCGTTTCGGAAGTTCCAGCAAACGGTGGACAGGCATGATAGGAAAAAGCTGATCGATTGCCCAGCTGTCTGGTATAGACTGGAAAACCGAGAAGTTGCAGTAATAAATGTCGGCGATAGCGCTCTCCAGATCCTCAAGATCAGGAGGAGCATTCTTAAGTTTTTGTTTTTCCTTAGCAATTGAATTGATGGTATTCCAGAAGATTTTTTCAGAAAAAGCTCTCTCCCGCAGACTGATCCTGCCATGTTTGAACATGTCCCGGATCTCATCCCGATAATAAAGGGCATCATTATAACATTCCTGAATGTTTTTAAGTGTCAAATTTTTGTTGACATCAAACAGATTCCTGATCTGTTCTGAAACGCTGTCGTCCAACTGATCCGGCATTTCATATTCTTCAAGCTTCTCTACGTCCAGGACGTTAAAAAGAAGCACGGAGTAGTAGGCTACTGTCGTCCGGCCGGATTCGGTAATTATAACCGGATGGGGAATATTGCTGGAGTCAAGGGTGGACATGACCGCTTCAACGATATCGGTGCAGTATTCTTCAACAGAATAATTACGGCTATTGGTATAATTGGTATTTGATCCGTCATAGTCCACTGCCAGACCGCCCCCAAGGTCAAGATAGCCCATAGGTGCACCTTCTTTAACAAGCTCGGCATATACTCTTGTAGCTTCCAATACAGCTGAACGGATGTCTCTGATATTTGGAATCTGTGAGCCAAGGTGGTAATGCAAAAGTTTCAGGGAGTCCAGCATATTTCGTTCTTTCAAGGTATCGACCATGGTAATGACCTGGGAAACATTCAGTCCGAAAATACTTCTGTCTCCACCAGAGTCTGTCCAATGCCCGCCGGCTTTTGCTGCCAATTTGATACGAATGCCTATGTTAGGATTGATGCCCAGCGCTTTGGAACGCTCAAGCAAAGTATCCAGCTCCCCTGGAATCTCAATGACAAAAAAACAATTGAACCCCATTTTTATAGCATAGAGGCATAAATCAATAAATTCCTCATCCTTATAGCCATTACAAATCAGGCAGGCTTCCTTGTCTTTCAGAAGCGACAAGGCAGCGACGAGTTCAGCTTTGCTGCCGACCTCAAGACCATGATGGTAGCGCTGGCCGAATTTGGTGACTTCTTCGATGACCTGCTGCTGCTGATTGACTTTAATGGGATAAACACCACGATAAACCCCTTGGTAATTTAAAGTTTTCATAGCTTCATTGAAAGAATTGTTCAGAAATGAAATCTGGGAATCCAGAAGATTTTCAAAACGCAATAACACGGGCATTTCAAGACCTCTTTCCAATACCCCGGAAATGATATCCATGATACTGACTGCTGCTGATTTATCTTTATAGGGATTCACCAGTACCTCGCCGTTTTCTGAAATAGAAAAATAACCGGCACCCCAGTTTTTTATACCATAAAGTTCTTCGGACTTTTGTTTCGTCCATCTACCTAATAGTTCAGTTTTATTCATTATTCCTTTCCTTTCATACATAAAAAATATTTATTAAGATTTGAAAAGCTTCATTAATACAGACATAAACAATATTAACATAGCAGGGATGTCATATCAATACAGTAGTGTCAGATTCCACGTTTCTTGATCAGTTCTTTGATGAAATTCCGGGTGATCTTTGCTGTAAGTCCCCAGATAATATAGTTGTCATATTCATAAAAATAGACAGGTTCAGTCATAGTTCGGTTTTGATACGTCTCCCCATTTTTAATTTTATGAAAAGGGAAAGCGCCGTCCACATCAACTTTATAAGACATGTCATACACCTCAGGCTTGTTTTGAATAAAGAAATCAATGGGAACGGTGAAAATCTCCGAGACCTCATCAATACTGTATCTGATATTTTCATATTGAACCTTATGCAGAAGTCCAAGAAACGGGTAAATAAGATCATTGGAGATGTTCAGGAGACAATCCAGTGCACCAATGATTTGTATGTTTTCCTTTTGGATCCCCATTTCCTCCTGGGTTTCTCTTAAAGCTGCCTGAAGAGGATTTTCGCCACTCTCTATCTTACCTCCGGGAAATGAAATTTCTCCGGGTTGTCTGTTCAGTGTCTGAGATCGCACCTGAAACAATAGATGAGGTTCACTATTGACTTCGATTATGGGGACTAGAACAGCATAAAATTTCTTTTCTGATAAAGCTTTGCTCTTTCTTCCCTGAAACAAATCAACTATTTTTTTTGTGTCCATGATTGACCCCTCATTAATACAAAAGTTGTATAGCTGCTATTACGATTATACCATATTAGCAGGTGGAGATTCGTTGATATGAATTGAAATTACATAATAATAACCCTCAGGAGCCAGGTTTTTTGCATTTCCCTCAAAGGAATAAGTAACTGTTTTTCCAAGGTGTCTTGCAGCCAATTCAAGATGGCATATAGCGATTCCCATATCGATTTTATTCATTTTTTCATAGGCGGCTGCCTTGATCAAGTTGAGCTTTATGCAATATGCATGGAGAATATAAGGATTTCCTGTAAAAAACCAAGGCTGACTGTTTGTGGCAGAAGGGGAAAGGCGCACAGCTTCCAATAAAGGTCCATTATCCTGAATATCGGTTATCTGTGGGAGTGATTTTCTCTTGAACTCTGATAGGCTGCTTCTGTGTGCCGGTTCCACTGGAATTCCAAAGGCGAGGATCATGACGCATTCCAGAGATGAACTTTTCTTAGCATTTTTTTTTGGCTGTGCCATGCCAAGATAACAGCTTCCAATACCTCTTGAAGATAAGTATAAATCCAGCTGTTCCAGCATATAACCTGCATTCATTAGATACCCATCCTTGTTTTCAGAGTAAAACAGCAAGAAATGAGGTGCTTTGATAGGAAGCAGGATCCTGACATCAGCTTGTTCAAAAATACGCATTTCAGTTTTGATTTCTGGAAAGAAAGGAGGGATAGACTGCATGTAACTTGATATTTCTTCTAACAGACTCAGGTTAAGAGGCTCCAAGTCATAACGCCTCACGGATTTTCTTTTGTATATCGCTTCATATAGATTTCCCTGTTCCATGACACACACCTCACGAATTTATTCTTCAGATAATTTTACAGCTATCTACGGGATATGTCCACATCCAATTAAATAATGACAAAACTTAAAAATGTTTTTCGAATGCTGAGATGAAATCATGTTGTTCATTCCTTATAGGACTTGAAAAATCGATAAATGTGCAATTTGCACAAATACAGAGGGTATATTTATCATATTAAACATAGATATTTAGGCAAACCAACTATATAATAATAATGTTATATGCAGTTAATTAATTAACTAACAAGTTGGCAGATGCACTCAGGCATGATGTCGCTTTAAATTTGAGAGGAGGTGAATTAATGAAGAAAGCAATTTTTTCTTTACTGCTCGTCGGTATGGTTTCTGTGTTTGTACTTGGATGCAGCAGTCAGGAAACAAAGGTGCTGACTGGTACTGGTAAAGGGTTGGAAGGTAACATCACAGTTGAAGTAACATTAAAAGGCGATAAAATTACTGCAATTGAAATGACTGAATTTAATGATACTAAAGGCATAGGTGATGCTGCAGCAAAAAGAATCATTGAGCAGGCAATTGAAAAAGGTACGATCGATGGCGTTGAAAGCGTATCTGGAGCTTCTTATTCAAGCGCGGGTACTATCGCAGCAATCAAGGATGCTATAAGTAAAAAATAATCCAAATTAACACTGTTCTTTAATACAATATGAAATACAATCATGTAGAAAGAAGGGGATATAATGGAGAAAAAAGGAATTAGCCGTAGAGATTTTATCAAAGGCGCTGCTGCGGGAGCAGTTGGCGTTGCAACAATTGGTGTATTAGGTGCATGCAGTTCAACTTCTACAACTGATATCAAATTCGACAAAGAGTCTGATGTTGTCATCGTAGGCGGAGGCGGCGCAGGCGTTGCTGCAGCTTTGCAGGCAGCAAATGATGGAGCAGCTGTTCTGATTTTAGAAAAAGCTGGAGTAGCAGGAGGAACAACCAACTATTCAGGCGGAGTTATGCAGGCAGCTGGAACAGATATCCAAAAATCTTATACAACATTTAAAGATGATACCCCTGAGAAACACTTCCAGTTATGGTCAAAAGCCGGTGAAGGTACTGTTGACGATGAATTGGTAAAAGATCTGGCATATGGTGCTCCAGATCATATCAAGTGGCTTACTGATATTGGACTTAAATTCACAAGCGTATACGGACATTGTCATATTCCTTATGTGGATCAATCCCTTTTCGCAGACCGTATCCACGTTTACGAAGGCGGCGGAGCTGGCGGCGGCGGAACAATCCTGGTTACAGCGATGCTGGATGCAGCTACTAAAAAAGGCGCTGTTATCGAGTATGAAACCGAAGTAACAAAGCTTCTCACAAATGCAGCTGGTGAAGTCATCGGTGTTACCGCAAAACAGGGCGGAAAAGACGTCAATATCAAAGCTAAAAAGGGTGTTATCCTTGCAGCTGCAGGGATTGACCAAAACAAAGAAATGGCTAAAGAATTGAGCCCACAGCAATATTGGGACCTTACTTCTCAAATGTGCCTATGTGCAGTTACCGATACTGGTGATGGAATCCGTATGGCTATGGAAATTGGCGCTGCAGTAGGTGGTTTTGGCGGAACTATCGATTTCTGTGGAAAAACAGGAGCTGCAACAGATAATCGCGTTCCTTTATTCCCATCCTTTATTGTAAATAAAGCAGGAAGAAGATTTGTATGTGAAGATGCAACTTATGCTTATCATTATCGTGCAATATTCCAGCAGTCCAAGCAGCTGGATGGACCAACCTACATGATTTTCGGTCAAAGCAGCATTGCAGATGGAAAAGCTCCCTGGACAACAGAGAGTGTTGCAAAAGATATTACGGATAAAGTTGTCATCAAAGCAGATACCATTGAGGAACTTGCTAAATTGATTTCTGTTGATCCGGAAAATTTAGCAGCAACTTTAGCAACTTGGAATTCTGAAACAAGCAGTAAAAAAGATGATCAGTTTGGAAGAATTACTGGTCTTGTGCCAATCAGCGGACCATTCTATGCCTACAAAAATGTATCCTTTAACCTGGGTGCAATCGGAGGCGTCAAAATCAATGTGGATGCTCAGGCACTTAAGCCAAATGGCGAAGCGATTCCACGTCTCTATGCCAGCGGAATGAATGCAGCCGGTTGGATCGGACCATATTATCCAGGTTCAGGAACTGCAATTATCGGCTTGATTCACTGGGGACGTAAAGCAGGTCAAAACGCTGCAAAATTAAAGTCAGTCTAAGGAAGTTCAAATAACTATATGGAGGGTGTGCTGCTGATGGTCGTACACGATCATTGCCACACCCTCTTATAATTATACGTGTATTTCACTTGAAGACGATGTAATTGGATGGATATTGTGGTAAGATATCAGTACCTATCTAAAACGATAGTTAAGTAGCAATGTAAGGAGGAATGATTGATTCATGAGAATTGGTACATCAGAACTTTTACTGATCTTGGTAGTGGCACTCTTTGTACTTGGACCAGAAAAATTGCCAGTGTATGCAAAAAAACTTGGCAAGGCACTTACTACACTGAAAAGCTATACTGGAAAACTAACGGAAGAAATCAATGAAAGTATCATCGAGCCTTTAGAGGAAGTAAAAAAACCCTTAAAGGACATGGCAGAACCCTTGACAAATATATCAAAAGAAGTCAGTCAGCCCATGGAAGATTTGAAAAATTCCATCAGGGGAATAGGGAAACCGCAAAATAAGGCTGCAACTGAAGAGATTTCTTCTTCAGAAACAGAAGCCGTAAATTTAAATTCGACAGAAACAGCAACTGCTGAATAAATAACCCCAACAGAAAAGGAGAATTATTATGTTTGGAAGAATCGGAACAATGGAAATACTAATGGTTTTAGGTATAGCATTACTTATATTTGGACCTAAACAATTACCAAAGCTGGGAAAAACTTTTGGAAATACCATTCGAGGGTTTAAAGATGGCGTAGATGGAGAGGAAAAAAGCAGCACCAATAATTCAGAAGAAAGCTAATTCAGGAGACGATTTATTTGAGGAAGAAAAAGAAGAAGAATAAAGAACCTAAAGAAGTAATGGGGATAATTGATCATTTAAGTGAATTTCGTAAAAGATTGATCACTGTCTTTGTTGTTTTCACCATCGTAACATTAGTCAGTTTTAATTTCTCTAACGATATCGTCCTGCTATTGATTGATAGTGCAAAAAAATTAGGGTATCAGCTTGTCTATTTAGCTCCGGGAGAATTGTTTTCACAATATATCAGATTGTCGATCACATGCGGCGTTGTTATTTCATCACCGGTTATTTTATTTCAGATTTGGGCATTTATACAACCAGGGCTGAAAAAAGGAGAGAAAGCAGTTGTGTTCTTTTCTCTCTTTGCCGGCCTGGTTTGCTTTTTAATCGGGGCATTTTTCGCTTATTATATTGCTGTACCCATGATGCTGAACTTTTTTATCAATGTGGATCAGGAAAGAACCGTAATGGCGACCATCTCCATACAAAACTTTTTAAACTTCATCATGACGACTCTCATTACCTTTGGGATCGTTTTTGAGATGCCTGTAGTTACCGTGTTACTGAGTCAGTTAGGTTTGATAAAACCTATGTGGTTAACAAAAAGCCGCAGGGTAGTCATCGTTATAATATTTATCATTGGCGCCATTATCACTCCACCGGACGTGATCTCCCAGATCCTTGTTTCAGTACCGATGCTCATCTTGTTTGAAATAAGCATCCTCCTGTGCAAGATTATCTACAGAAAAAGAATCAAACGCGAAGCAGAAATGGAAGCTGAGCTGGACGCAGAAATGGATCTGGATTAAAGAAATAACTAAGCGGACTGAATTCTGTTATTAGAATTCAGTCCTTTTTAATAGACTAGGAAAGTTCGACTAGCTCGCTGGAGTCCAAACTTTCCTAGTCTACTTGAATAACGCGTCGCAGACGCTATTCTTGCGAATATATTTTTCTATTAGAGTTCATCGGTGTTGAAGGTGTCACCCTCCTCCAGGTTTCCTGACTGGTACCCTTTATAGAACCAGCGCATCCTCTGCTCTGAGGTCCCATGGGTAAAGCTATCAGGTACGATATAACCTTGTGATTGTTTCTGGATCCTGTCGTCACCCACTGCCTCGGCAGCCTTTAAAGCTTCCTCAAGATCACCTTTTTCCAGTAAATTCATATCCTCCGCATAATGTGCCCATACTCCCGCAAGATAATCCGCCTGAAGCTCCAGCCGTACGGAATACTGGTTATACTCCTCTTCGCTCATACTTGAGCGCAAATCTGCCAGCTGATCAATGATCCCCAGTTCATTCTGGATATGATGACCAACCTCGTGGGCGACAACATAGGCTATGGCGAAATCACCCGGAGCTTGGAACCGTTCCTTCAGCTCAGCAAAAAAAGATAAATCAATATATAGTTTTTTATCTCCGGAACAGTAGAAGGGTCCGGTGGAAGAGCCCGCAGTACCGCATGCTGAATCTACACTACCTGAATAAAGCACTAAGATGGGTTTTTCATAAACAAGACCCTGATCATCGAAGATCTTTGTCCATACGGTTTCCGTATCGGCCAGGACAACCGAAACAAACTGAGAAAGTTCTTTTTCCTGAGCGGTTTCCTGGTATGTCCCCCCATTGTTATTATTTATAGGATTATTATTGATCACTTGTCCGGGATCTCCTCCCAGAAGCACGTAGATCAGAAGCATGATGATCCCGATTCCGCCTCCTATGGCGCCGGTTTTTCCAAGCCCGCGTCTGTCTTCGACATTAGAACTTTCTTTTCTCCCTTTCCATCGCATAATAGTCCCCTCCTGGATTCCTTGTATACAGGAATTATACCCAAAATGAGGGGTTTTAAATAATTAAGCCCCTTTGATCAAAGGGGCTTAACAATAAAAAGATTTGATATTTATTTGACAGGAACAACGTTCTGATCTTTTAAAACCACGTCATGGGCTCCGCCTTCGATGATGCTAACCGATGAGATCAGGGTGAGCCTTGCTTTTTTCTGAAGTTCAGGGATTGTAAGCGCTCCGCAGTTGCACATGGTGGAGCGGATCTTGCTGAGGGTGATATTCAAATTATCCCGAAGACTTCCTGCATAGGGAACATAGGAATCTACCCCTTCTTCAAAAGATAATTTCTTGTCGCCGCCCATGTCGTATCTTTCCCAGTTTCTTGCTCTGGCTGAACCTTCACCCCAGTACTCCTTCATAAAATTACCATTAACGATGACCTTGTTGGTTGGACTCTCGTCAAATCGGGAAAAATATCTCCCCAGCATGCAAAAATCTGCACCCATGGCAAGGGCAAGGGTCATATGGTAATCATGCACAATCCCGCCGTCAGAACAAATAGGGATGTAGATGCCGGTTTCATCAAAATATTCATCTCTGGCATTTGCGACTTCAATGACAGAAGTTGCCTGGCCCCGTCCGATTCCTTTGGTTTCCCGGGTGATACAAATCGATCCGCCGCCAATGCCGACTTTAATAAAATCTGCTCCAGCTTCAGCAAGGTATCGGAATCCTTCACGGTCAACGATATTTCCAGCGCCGATTTTCACGGAATCGCCATAATTTTTTCGGATGTATTCGATGGTAATTTTCTGCCACTCCGTAAAACCTTCGGAGGAGTCGATACAAAGGATATCTGCGCCTGCTTCCACCAAAGCAGGGACTCGCTGCTCATAATCCTTGGTATTGATTCCGGCTCCAACGATATATCTTTTGGATTCATCCAACAATTCCAGGGGATTGTCCTTATGGCTGTCGTAATCTTTTCTGAAAACGAAGGCGACCAATCGTTGGTTGTCGTCAAGGATCGGCAGGGAGTTGAGCTTCCGATCCCAGATGATATCATTAGCTTCCGGCAAACTGGTACCTTCCTTTGCATAAATCACGTTTTCGATGGGTGTCATAAACTCGCTGACTTTCGTAGATGGATCCATTCGGCTGACTCGGTAGTCACGGCTGGCAACGATCCCGATCAATTTGCCATTTTGTGTCCCGTCATCAGTAACAGCAACTGTGGAGTGCCCGGTTTTTTGCTTCAGGGCAAGGATATCCGCCAGGGTTTGGTCCGGTCGGACATTGGAATCACTTGGAACGAATCCCGCTTTATGGGATTTGACTTTCTTGACCATATCAGCCTGAGACTGAATCGTCTGCGATCCGTAGATAAAAGATATACCGCCTTCTTTCGCAAGGGCTACGGCCATTTTATCATCAGAAACAGATTGCATGATGGCGGATACCAGCGGAATATTCATCTTTATTGCGGGCTCTTCGCCTTTTTGAAATTTTACAATGGGTGTACATAAAGTGGTGCTTGCTGGCATGCATCTTGCAGATGAGTATCCCGGAACTAAGAGATACTCACTAAAAGTATGTGAAGGCTCGTTGTAGTAGTGTGCCATTTATATTCCTCCTAAATATTCCTGAGTGTCCTTATTGGATCAGGATTGATGATCTTGATTTGAACTTCAATTAATGCGTATATATCTAACATTATATAATAACTGCTTTGTAGTATATACTAAAAAAAAAGAAATTTAAAGACGCTTTTTTGATAAAACGGATTAAATCGGTTGCAAGTATCGGTTATTTAAACAATTTTACTTTTATATGGAAACAATTAGCAGAATTTGTATTGCAATTTTAACGCAGGTTAATTAGAATTATAAATTGAAACTTAAAAAGGAGGATACCATGAATCAAATTATTCAGCTTCTTGATAAAATCGATTCCTTTGTCTGGGGACCGCCTCTTCTGATCTTGCTTGTAGGGACAGGAGTATACCTTACCGTAAGGCTTGGAGTCTTACAGGTTTTCAGATTGCCACTGGCATTGAAGTTGTTATTTGCGAGAGACGATGACAGTAAAGGGGAAGGCGATGTATCCAGTTTTGCTGCGCTTTGCACAGCTTTAGCGGCTACCATAGGTACGGGAAATATCGTCGGCGTCGCCACAGCCATAAAAATGGGTGGACCAGGAGCAATGTTCTGGATGTGGATCGCAGCATTTTTCGGAATGGCCACAAAATATGCCGAAGGACTTCTTGCAGTCAAATACCGAAAAATCGATCAAAACGGCCAAATGTCCGGTGGACCCATGTATTATATCGAGCGAGGACTGGGGATAAAATGGATGGCGAAAGCTTTTGCATTCTTTGGGATAGGGGTAGCCTGCTTTGGGATCGGAACATTTCCTCAGGTCAATGCCATAACACAGGGGATGAAGGTGGCTTATAATATACCTATTTGGATTACAGCGGGTATTGTTACTCTGCTGGTATTTCTATCAATAATTGGAGGGATAAAGAGCATATCCAGGGTTGCAGAATTTACAGTCCCCTTCATGGCGGTCTTTTATGTTCTTGGATCGGTTTTAGTTTTAGTTTTCAACGCTTCAGAAGTCCCTGGAGCCATTAGTCTGATCTTCAAAAGCGCATTTACACCTGCAGCAGCTGCTGGAGGATTTGTTGGGGCAACGGTCATGCAAGCCATGAGAAATGGCGTTGCAAGAGGTGTATTCTCCAATGAATCGGGTCTGGGCAGTGCTCCCATTGCTGCCGCAGCTGCCAAAACAAAATCCTGTGTAAGACAGGGACTTATCTCCATGACGGGTACTTTCATCGATACGATTATCATCTGCACCATGACAGGCCTGGTTCTTGTGACAACCGGTGCATGGAGTTCTGATACTGCAGGAGCGGCCATGACCTCATACGCTTTTTCCACAGGGCTGCCTTCAGCAGCTGTTGGAGAGTTCATTGTTACCATCGGGCTGTTGTTTTTCTCTTTCACCACCATCATAGGGTGGAATTATTATGGTGAAAGGTGCACGGAATATCTTTTCGGAGTAAAAGGCATCAAACCCTACCGATATCTGTTCATTGCCCTGGTAGCCATCGGCGCTTTTCTGAAGCTTGATTTGATCTGGATCCTTGCAGATATTGTAAATGCCCTTATGGCAATTCCTAACCTGATTGCGCTTCTGGGCTTAAGCGGAGTGATCATCGCAGAAACCAAAGCATTTTTTAAAGAGGCCGCTAAGTAGCGGCCATCATTTTTTCAGCATGACCACCGTCTCCAAGTGAGGCGTGTTGGGGTACATGTCCACACATTTCACCCTCTCAATGGCATACCCGGCTTGGATGAAATGCTCCAGATCTCTTGCCAGGGAAGTGATTTTACAGGAAACATAGACAAAGATGTCGGGTTTAAAATTAATGATTTTATCGATGGCTTTCACATGGATTCCATCCCGAGGAGGATCAAGGACAATGACCGACGGTTTTTCAGTTAGTTTTTCAATTTCATTCATGACATCTCCGCAGATAAAATCAATATTATGCAGACCATTGAGGGCTGCATTTTGTTTGGCAGCCTCTATGGCGTCCGGGACAATATCGATGCCTGTGACGCTGTCATACTCCTTTGACATGATCTGGGTAATGGTTCCTGTTCCGCAGTACAGATCGAAGATATGTCCTCTTGATGGTGATTTCGCATAATCGCTTACAACCTGGTAGAGTTTTTCGGCACCTTCTGAATTGGTTTGGAAAAATGATCGGGGAGTGATTTTAAATTTCAACCCGGATATTTCTTCATAAAAATGATCTTTTCCCATAAGAATGGCTGATTTGTCCTCCTGGACAACATCGGCCAGGGAATCGTTGATGGTATGGATTATCCCCTGGAGAGCTGCTTTCAGCGGAAGAGCCATTAATGCCCCGGCAAACTCCTTCTCATCCAGAGTGCCCTGAGAGCTGGTAACAAGCTCGATAAGGAGCTGGCTAGTCCTGATGCCTTTTCGTACGACAAGGTGCCGCAGAAAGCCCTCATGGGTTCTCTTGTGATAATAGCTGAGGCCTTTGCCCTTAACATATTCAAGGACACTATTCAAAACTTTTCTAAAATCCTCATCTACCAGAACGCATGAGCCGGCGTTTACGATATCGTACATGCTTCCTCTTTTATGGAGGCCTAGTGTGAGAGGACCATCCTTAAATTCATCTCCAAAGGAAAATTCCATCTTGTTGCGGTATTCAAAGTGTTGAGGTGAAGGAATAATGCCTTCATAAACATCGTCAATATTGTAATCCGAAAGGATTTCTTTTACGAAGCCTTCCTTGAGTTTAAGCTGGTCGGGATAGGATAGATTCTGATAGGTGCAGCCGCCGCAAAGACCAAATACGGGACAGAGGGCATTAATTTCATTGGGCGCTTTTTCGACGATTTCCAGGAGATTTCCTTCGATCTTGTTCTTTCTTTTCTTCCCTATCCTGAGGGATATCTTCTGTCCTGGAATGACATTCTTCACAAAAACCCTGCTGTCTTCAATGTATGCGATCCCCTTGTTGGGGAATTTCAGTTCCTTTATAGTTGCTTCTATGATTTCACCTTTTTTAAACATCGTAACCTCCACTATATGATATGCCTTTCATGCATAGTTCATTATAATATTTTTTCATTAATTTACATACAATTAAATCAAAATTCAACAAAAAACCTTTAAAAAAAATGAAAATAGGGTTAAACTATATATTATAGGATAGGGGGAGGATTGTTGAAACTTAAATCTCACATCAGTATCGCAAATAATATCGCAAATCTTTTAGAAGAACATCTCGACATAAAAATCGACAGAGACTCTTTGGCACTGGGAGCAGTGCACCCTGATATGCATATTGCAAGAAGAGTGAGGATCCATAATCTTGACCAGGTCTTAAAGAATTATCAGATCCAGACAAACAATTTTATCAATCAAAGTAAAAATAAATTCAGCATTTCTTTTTCTATGGGAATGCTATCACACTACATTTGTGATACTTTTTGTATGGCACACAATAAAAAAATCAGAAGGTACAGCGATTTTAAGGAACATGTCAGGTACGAACTGGCACTTTCCCAGGTGATTTCGGAATATGAGGTCTGTGGTGGTGTTTTGGCGGGAATTAGGCATCATGTGGACAAGTGTACAGATTTTGACGTCAGTTCTTTTCTGCTGGAATTAAAGCAGGAATATCTGTTCAAGTCAGAAAGCAATGATCTTCAGGAGCAATTGTCAGCCGATATCAGATATTCGATCGTAGCCAGCGTTATTGT
>JAAXUP010000078.1 GCA_013335935.1 Eubacteriaceae bacterium
ATTGTAAAAACCGATATTTTTGTCAGAGCCTCTTGAGTAAACAAAAGTGAAGAGTGCCACCATGAACAGGATGGATATGAAATAGCGAAATAACTTCCAAAAAGGCTGAAACTGCTGGAGAATATGCAGTCTGTTAAAGAGCTGATGCCCAATGCTTTCACCGAAAACCAGCGCAGTCATGACTACTGCGATAACAACGGCAAATGCGACAGTGAGAAACAGTGAGATAAAGAACAGATAAACAAATCCACGATCTTCCCTGAAGTTATATGCCCGGTCCAGTCCTTTAATGACCGCCTGGATTCCCTGGGAGGAGAAGGACAGCGTCAGAAAGATGAAGAAAATATTAAGAGGACGGCTTGTGAAAACCTCGGTGATTATGCTGTTAACGATCTGATAACTCTCAGCCGGAAGGAATTCCTTAAGGGAGCTATACAGGTAATCTACAGGAATATTCATATTGCCAAGAAGGTTCAATAGAAAAATGAGAAAAGGAAAAAATGACAACAGCAAATAATAAGACATCTGAGCAGCCAGGGAGGAAATATCATCTTTAACGTATTTCTTTAGTAAAAAATGTATGAGACCGGATTTATGCAACTCACTCATCTCCAATAAGTTTATTTAAGGAATTTTTAAGAATTCTGTTTTATAATAACAGTAACATAAAGATTTCCCCCTTTATGATACTGCAAATAGAATGCAAATACGAAAGTATAAAATAAGAGGTTAAGTTGCTGCTTAGTCTCTTGTTTTAGTTTAGGAAAGTTCGTCTTAGCTTGCTGAAGACCAAATTTTCCTAATCTACAAGAATAGCGCATCAGAGATGCTGTTCTTGAATTATACCATAGGATCTGGATACGGATTGAAAAGTTCCGTCTGTATGTAGAGAATCTATTGTTCCTTAAGCTTCTTTTAAGGAAGCTCGAGTATAATGACCCTATTATAAAGATTATCCCCCTTTATAATAATGATATCAGCAATGCTTTTTTCATTCCATGTAAAGAAATAAAAGACGAGGTCAAGACGCCACTTGATCTCGTCTTTTTGTCCTTTATATGCATTACTTGGCAGGGTCATTCCATAGGATACGGATAGCTGTCACCTGCATGGGGTAAGACTCCAGGATTTTTCCATCATGCTCAATTTCCACCTTGTTTCCAACAAGAAAGTCTTTTGAAACGCCATTGCTGAATTTAGTGTTTTTGTCCACAGTGACGAAATACCTGTCTGAATCAGCCTTTGCTGTGACCATTAAAAAGGAACCGTCAGATACGTCCAGAACAGTACCCTTCAGAATATTTGCCTCATTTATTGGTTTTTCCCAGGACAGGATCGTCAAAGAAGCTATCACAAAAAATAGTAATAGCAATGCTCCTTTTTTCATATAAATCACTCCCTATAGGAGATTAGACGAAGTTTTTGAGAAAAAGTTCCCATTGTAAAAATTATCCTCAGAAAAAAGGCTGGTTTCGTGCTAAAAATATTGACACTTCATTCAAAATTAATTAATATAACATCTATGCGATTATAACTATGTTAAATGGTAAACAAATGAAAAACGGAGGAATAATTTTGAAAGAAGAAATTCAAAAAGTGAAAATAGTATGTGCTGATCCATCAGCCCTGGGGCTGTTTGGTCTTGCGATCGTCACACTGGTAGCTTCGTCCCAGAAAATGGAGATTACTGAAGGGTTATCTTTTATAGTGCCATGGGCAATTTTTTTGGGAGCTTTTGCACAACTTTATGCAAGCATCATCGATGCCAAGCACAACAATACCTTTGGAATGACAGCCTTCGGAGCTTATGCATTCTTCTGGCTGGGCGTGGCCAGCAGCTGGCTGATTAAAATGGGAGTATTCGGTCCGGAATTGGCAGGGGCAGTTGATCCCAGACAGCTTGGGTTTGCATTTGTTGGATATCTTATTTTTTCAGTATTCATGACCATTGGTGCCATGGAAACCAACAAAGTATTATTTGTGATCTTCTTTCTGATCGACCTCCTGTTCATTGGACTTTCTTTGAATTCCTTTGAAATCATGACGGAATTCTCACATAAGCTGGCAGCCTATTCAGAATTTTTGATTGCAATGTTTTCTTTCTATGGAAGCGGAGCTTCTGTATTAAATGTCCACTTCGGAAAAACCTTCCTGCCGGTTGGAAAGCCTTTTGGAATATTTAAATAAACTGCACAAAATATAGGGAGAAGAACCATTCTGCGATCACGAGAGTCAGCTGCCGGGATCAAAGATAATGGTTCTTTTTTTGTTCAAAAGTGATAAAATGTAATAAGATAATTAATATGCTTTATAGATTTTCTGATAAAAGAGGAGCAGGAGGAAAGCTGTTATGAATGTGGTAGAAGTAAGCAAACTCACAAAGTATTACGGAAAGCACAGAGGGATCATTGATGTTTCCTTTAACATCGAAAAAGGGGAAATTTTCGGCTTCATCGGACCTAACGGCGCAGGGAAATCCACAACCATAAGGACCTTGCTCTCCCTGATTTATCCGACGGAAGGCTCAGCCAAGATCTTTGGGCTGGACATAATAAAGGATTCCAAGGAAATTGCAAAAAATGTGGGGTATCTCCCTTCAGAAATCTTTTATTATGACAATATGAAAGTCAAAGAACTGTTAGAGTATTCTGCCAGTTTCTACAAAAAAGACTGCAACAAAAGAATGAAAGAGTTAACCGAAATCATGGAACTTGACATGAACAAAAAAATTGAGGACCTTTCCTTAGGAAATAAGAAAAAGGTGGGGATCGTACAAGGACTCCTCCATGAGCCTAAACTCATCATCCTGGATGAACCCACAACCGGTCTGGACCCATTGATGCAGCAGAAGTTTTTTAGTCTGATTGAAGAAGAAAATAAAAAGGGCGCCACGGTGCTATTCTCCTCACATATCTTAAATGAAGTGCAAAAGATCTGTCATAGGGTAGCAATCATTCGGGAAGGCAAAATCATAAAAATCGACAATATCGCAGCATTAAAAGGAGATAGCTATAAGAAAATCCGTATTGAAACCAAAGATTCCCTGAACAGCCGTCTCCATGATTTACAAGGAGTTAGTAATTATTTGGAAGACAACAGCACTGTCAGCTTCCTATATAAGGGAGATATCAATTTCGTGTTGAAGAAGCTGTCAGAGATTACTCTCACCAATCTTTTGATCGAGGAGCCCAGTCTTGAGGAAATCTTCATGCACTACTACGAGAGGGAGGCGTAAGCTGTGAACATTTATAAAAACGAGCTTAGGCTCTACCGGAAATCAACGATCATCTGGACCCTTTCAATTTTAGCTGCGGCAGTCCTGTTTATGTCCTTGTATCCTTCTTTTTCAGTTGGTGCTAAAGAGCTTTTGGATATGTTAAACTCGTTTCCAAAGGAACTGTTGAAGGGATTGTCCATAAATCTGGAAAGCTTCACTTCCTTCAATGGATTTTTCGGTTTCGTGTTCATGTACATATCCCTTGCTTTGGGGATACAGGGAATGTATCTGGGAATTTCAGTGTTTACGAGAGAGAATACAGACAAGACCTGCGATTTTCTTCATACAAAGCCTGTCACAAGAATTGAAATCATGACAGCAAAACTTCTGGCGGTACTGAGTCTTACAGCGGCAACGAATGTATGCTATGTCCTTGGAGTGCTGGGGATCGCAAAGCTTATCGGTGTCGGGGATTTCGACCTTAAGGTATTTTTACTGATTGCTTTATCAGGCTTTATCATTCAGATCATCTTCGCAGCCCTTGGGGTTGTGGTTTCTGCAGTAAAACCCAGACTCAGGGGAGTAGCTGGTATATCCATTAGTTTCATTACAGCGATGTTCATCCTGGGTCTATTAAGTGAATTCATCGATGAGAAATTTCTTGCCTATTTTACACCGTTCAAGTATTTTAATAATTTTTATATCCTGGAAAATGCGGCTTTCGAACCCAAATTTCTGGTATTGAGCATCGCAGTAATAGTGGCTTCTGTAGTATTTGGATACATTGTATTTAAAAAACGCGATATCCATGCAGTATAGAGGGGGAGAAAAAATGAATATCTACATTAAAGAAATGAAAGGCCAAATCAAAACCCTTATTTTTTGGACAATCGGGATTTTTGCCATGATTTTCGGAGGGATGAGCAAATATGGCGCAATGTACAGCGGAAGCGGCGGGGACTCCATCAACCAACTCATGGAGTCTATCCCCAAAACCATCAGGATCGTGTTAGGTTTCATTGACCTGGATCTTTCAACAGTGGAAGGCTTTTATGGTGTGCTTTTTGGTTATGTGATCCTTATGGCGGCCGTCCATGGAGCAATGCTGGGAGCGAATATTATCTCAAAGGAAGAGAATCTGAAAACCGTAGAATTTCTAATGGCAAAGCCGGTTTCAAGGGCAGATATTATCCGAGCGAAAATTCTGGCAGGAGTTACTGGAATTTTCATATTTAATCTGGTCACCTTGGGAACGTCGATTTTTTCAGTAAATTTCTATGGAGGGGACAGCTCTGCGGATAGATTCGTAATGAATGTGACGCTGGGATTATTTATTTCCCAGGCAATATTTTTCTTCATAGGAACAGCTGTCGCCTCAAATATCAAAAGGCCGAAAATTTCCACTGCGGCAACAATGGGGATCGTTATGTTTATGTATCTTATTTCCATTGTGCTGGAACTGAGTGACAAGCTGAATTTTTTAAGGTTTATCACACCTTTTAAATATTTCGTCATTATCAGGTTTATCGAAAACAAAGGCTTCGACCTCAGTTTTCTGATGGTTTCATTTTTGATCATTGCCATTCTGAAAATAGTGACTTTCAAGGCGTATGAGAAGCGGGACCTGTATATTTGAGGGGAACTATTGATTGACAAAAGGCACCTGTTCATATATCATGTTACTAATGAAATTTTACTTTTAACTTAGTACGAGATGCTAAGAAGGTATGCATAACGATTATGAAGATATTTTGAATGATATCATCTATGCTTATTATGCCTTCTCGCAGCTGTCGGGAAGGCCTTTTTTGACGCCGAAAAGGTCGTCTTAGCTCGCTGAAGACCAAGCTTTTCGGCGTCAAAGAAATAGCGCGAAGCGCTGTTGATGTGAAAAGGTCGTCTTAGCTCGCTGAAGACCAAGCTTTTCGGCGTCAAAGAAATAGCGCAAAGCGCTGTTGATGTGAGAAGCGCGTCCATCACCTAAAAGGAGTTGTTGTAGATGAATAAAACAAAACACCTGATCGAACCTAAAGATTTTACCGTAGAAGAACTTGATGATATTTTTCGACTGGCCGATGATATTATTGCTGCTCCCATGAAATATTTGGAGGTATGCAAGGGTAGATTATTAGCCAGTCTTTTTTATGAGCCCTCCACGAGAACAAGGTTCTCTTTTGAGGCGGCTATGCTCCGACTGGGAGGCCAGGTCATAGGATTTGATGATCCCAGCGCATCCTCAACTTCAAAAGGAGAATCCCTGGCAGACACCATCATGACGGTAAGCTGTTACGCTGATATTGCTGTGTTAAGGCATCCCAGAGAGGGAACGGCAAAGCTTGCTTCCAAATTCTCCCCTGACATGCCCATCATCAACGCTGGTGATGGAGGCCATCAGCATCCTACCCAGACACTGACAGATCTTCTGACCATAAGGCACTATAAAAATAAGTTCACGGATCATGTGATCGGTGTATGCGGAGATCTGAAGTTCGGAAGGACCATACATTCCCTGGTTAAGGCCATGAGCAGATACAAGAATGTGAGGTTCATTTTTATTTCTCCGGAAGAATTGAAAATGCCCCAATATATTTTGGATGAACTGGACTCAGCTTCTTACACCCAGACAAATAATTTGGAAATGGTGATCGATCAGCTGGATATTCTGTACATGTCCAGAGTGCAGAGGGAAAGATTTGTTAGCGAAGAGGAATATTTAAGGCTAAAGGATTATTATGTACTGGATAATACTAAACTCCAGAAGGCTAAAAACGATATGATCATTATGCATCCTCTTCCAAGAGTCAACGAAATATCGGTTGAGGTTGATGACGATCCCAGAGCGGTATACTTTCAACAGGCAAAATTTGGAATGTTCGTCAGAATGGCTCTCATTATGAAGCTTTTAAATCTGGAGGTGGAAAGATGATCAACGTATCGAAAATCAAAAAAGGGATCGTCCTGGACCACATCAATGAAGGCCAGGGATATAAGCTGTTTTCACAGCTAAAGCTTGACGAGATAGAGGATGTGGTAGTGCTCCTTCGAAATATCCCCAGCCGAAAAATGGGAAAAAAGGACCTGATCAAGATCGAGACAGACCTATTGCTTGATTTTACCGTTCTGGGGCTTATCGATCCTGACATTACAGTGAATATTATTGAAAACGGCGAAATGGTCAGAAAAATTAAGCTGCAGCTGCCGGAGAAAGTCACCGACATCATGAAATGTAAAAATCCCAGATGCATAACCAACTACGAAAAAGTCCGGCATGTGGAGTTTACACTTTCAGATCCTCAGAAAAGGGAATATCGCTGTGAATACTGTGATTCTCCCACATCGTTGTAGGTGGGCGATGATCATAAATAATGTAAGAATCACAGATCATAACAAAGATTTTATGGGTAGCGTCACCATAGAAAAGGGAGCAATCCTTCAAGTATCGAAAAACCTCAGCACTCCTGGAGAAAATGCAATCGATGGAATGGGAAAAGCGTTGATGCCTTCTTTCATTGACATGCACTGTCATCTCCGGGAGCCAGGTTTTGAATATAAGGAAGATATGCAAACCGGAATGAGCGCAGCACTGAAGGGCGGCTTCACTCACCTTTGTGCCATGGCAAACACCTGGCCAGTAATGGATGACGCAGTGCTCATTCAGAAGAATATGGAAAAGTCAAAAGAACTGGAGCTTTGCGACCTGATTCAGGTGAGCGCTGTTACGAAGGCTTTTGAGGATGAAGCTTCTCAGGTGGTGGATTTTGAAGCCATACGAGAATTCACCAATGTCTTTTCCAATGATGGGAAAAATATGGCTGATGAAGTGGGAATAGAAATTGCCTTAAAAAAATCAGCGGAGCTTGATTTCATACTCTCCTGTCACTGCGAACCTGAAACGGAGATGGCAGTGCGTTATATTGACATTGCAAGAAGAACCGGAGGGAATCTGCATATCTGTCACATCAGCCTTCAAACCACTCTTGAGGCTATCGGGAAGGCAAAAAAAGAAGGCATCAAAATCAGCTGCGAAGTGACCCCTCATCATTTGTTTCACTATGAGGATTCTTATCTGGTCAATCCGCCTTTTGCCACCAAAGCAGATAAGGATGCGCTGATCACAGGGATAAAAAAAGGACTAATTGATGTGTGTGCTACAGACCATGCGCCTCATAGCCAGCAGGATAAAGAAAATGGAGCACCGGGGATATCAAATATCGAAAACGCTTTTTCCATGTACAACAAGGTGTTTAAAGATGAAAATATCAGCATCAGCGTACTTTCAGAGATGCTGAGTTTCCAACCCGCCAGATTACTGGGGCTTAACGCCGGAGCCATTGAACCGGGAATGGAAGCCAATTTAGTACTGGTCGATCTTGAGAAAACAGGCAGGATCGACACTTCCAGATTTCTGTCAAAAGGAAAGAACACACCTTTCAACGGAAGAGAAGTCACAGGAGAAATACTCCTGACCATCAAGAGAGGAGAAATTAAGTATGATAATCGACAAATTGTATAATGAAGCCGTCAAATTCGGACCCGTATGTCTGGGACTGGATACAAGTTTGGATTATTTGCCAGGATGCATTAAAGGGAAAAATCTTTCCAATGGAGAGAAAATATTTAAGTTCAATAAGGAAATCATCGATCATACAAAAGATCTGGTTTCCTGCTATAAAGTGCAGATCGCATACTATGAAGCCCTTGGCCTAGATGGGATGACGGCATACGCAAATACGATGGACTATCTGAGAAAAGTCGGAAAGATTTCCATTGGGGATATCAAGAGAGGCGACATTGCGGCAACTGGTGAAATGTACGCAAGAGGCCATTTTGAAGGAGATTTTCAGGCGGATATCATTACAGTGAACGGTTATATGGGTGAAGACGCCATATCCCCCTTCTATAAGTATATCAAGGAAAATGAAAAAGGACTTTTTGTTCTCCTTCATACCTCAAATAAAAGCGCAGTTGATCTTCAGGATTTAAAAGCCGAAGGCAAAGAAGTATACCTGCACATGGCGGATCTCATAGCCAAATGGGGAAAAGAATTTAAAGGGGAATGCGGGTTCAGTTCCATAGGAGCCGTAGCGGGACTTACCTACCCTGAAGAATTCGAGGTCCTCAGGGATATCTATCCTGACATGTTTTTTCTGGTTCCAGGTTACGGAGCTCAGGGAGGTACAGGAAAAGATCTCTCCAGGGTTCTTAAAAAAAGCCGGTGTGCAGTAGTGAATTCTTCAAGAGGGTTGATTACAGCCCATAAGAACAAAAGAGAAGATGAAGGTTATGTGGAAGAAATCAGGAAAGCGACGTCCCAGATGAAGGAGGACATTGTCAAGTGGCTTTAGTTTTGGAAAATATCAGGATCAGCACCAACATGTACCTTATGACAACCGATCATTCGGGACCCTGTCGGATGGGACAATTCTACATGGTCAGAGGCTGGGATAAATACCCTCTTCTATCCAGACCCATCAGCATCTTCGACAGGGATGACGAAGGTACAAAATTTTTATATAGAGTGGTTGGAGAAGGCACAAAAATTCTTTCCCAGATGAAGCCGGGAGATGAGATAGATCTTCAGGGCCCTTACGGGAATGGCTTTCCGGAAACGAATGAACAAGAGATCACACTGATCGGCGGGGGCATAGGTACGGCGCCTCTTTACTTTGCCGCAAAGGAACTGAAACGGAAGAATCCCGATATCAACATAAAAATGTATCTGGGCTTCGAGGGAGAGGACAAGGCCGCTGAAGTGTTCAGCGACCTTGATGCCGAGATCATCGTAAAAACCAGTGGATACATCACTGACTGGGTAGATTATGAAAATGAAAAACTGATTTTTACCTGCGGGCCTGAAATCATGATGGAGACGGTTTGTAAAAAAGCGGAACCGTTTAAATCGAAGGTATATGTCTCTATGGAAAAAAGAATGGCCTGCGGCGTGGGTGCCTGCCTTGGATGTACCTGCGCTACAAAGGAAGGAAACAAAAGGACATGCAAGGAAGGACCGGTATTCAAGGGAGGGGATGTTTTCTATGAACAGGCTTGAGACCAGGCTTATTAATTGTAAAATGAAGAATCCTGTCATCGCGGCATCTGGAACCTATGGATATGGTGAAGATTACAGAGGGCACTACTCTCCTGATATTCTG
>JAAXUP010000169.1 GCA_013335935.1 Eubacteriaceae bacterium
AGTTGGAAGCTATGACAACAAGAAGCTTACCACCAAAGAAGATATTGAGCTGTTCAAGAAGATCTATGCGGCAAGGAAGTTGAAAATCTGACAATTTAATGTCACCAAGTTTTTAGAAACATGATGCTGTTGATTACTCTACTTACGTTTCTAAAAACAACAACAATTGTACACCGTACATTGTACATTGTACATTGAACTAAAAGGAAGGGAGTGAATGATTTGACAAAGATTACAACACAGGTGACACAGCTTGTGAGACCATATCAGTTTGAAACGGTAACGAAGGAAGTTGAAAAAAGAGATAATGACCTGGTCATACGGCCAACCCTTGCAAGTATCTGTGCGGCGGATCTTCGGTATTATACCGGAAATCGAAGAAAAGAGGCTTTGAAGAAAAAGCTCCCAATGGCGCTAATGCACGAAGGAATCGGGACAGTGGAAGAAGACAGCGAATTCGGGTATCGAAAGGGTGACCGGGTAGTTATTGTACCTAATATCCCTGGATATATCCACGATGAGATAAAATACCCTACTCCGGAGGATTGCTGTGAAGCCTGCAAGGCAGGGATACATTTTGAAAACCACTGTAAAAATGTTCATTTTCTTTCCAGTGGATTTGATGGCATGACCCAGACCAGGCTGGTGCAGCCTGTGCTCTGTACGGCAAAGATCCCGGATGAAGTTCCAGACGAGATTGCGGTCTTGTCAGAGCTTGTAACGGTTGCTTACAATGCCTGCCAGAAAGCATATTCTGTTGAAAAATTGAATGCAAAAAGCAAAGTCCTGATTTTTGGTGACGGACCGGTATCTTATGCTCTTTACGCAGTGTTGTCTCATATATTCAGGCTGCCAGCCGAAAATATCCATGTTGTAGGAAAATACCCTGAAAAATTGGATCGTTTTAAAAAAGCGACTACCTATATTTCAGAAGAGGATGAAATTCCGGAGGGATTTTCCCTTGCTTTTGAATGTGTAGGGGGAAGAGGGATCACCCAGGCGGTAGACATCGCCATTAACAGAATGATTCCTGGAGGAATGATCATACTCATGGGCGTCAGTGAAGAAGACATTCCCATCAATACCCGTGACGTACTGGAGAAGGGGCTGAACTTAATTGGCAGCAGCAGAAGCAGCCGGATCAATTACAAGACCATTCTGGAACATATGAAGGATCCGGAGTTTCAAGTAATGCTTTCTGCGTTGAATTCCCCAAGAAGCTTCATCATCAAGACCCCAACGGATCTTAATCTTGCATTTGATTACGCCGCATCCAGAGCTTACTGGGGTAAAGTATTTTTGTATCTGAATAAAGAAGCATAATCTACTCAAATATTGGAGGGTACCTCATGAAAGTAAGAAAAGCAGTCATTCCAGCAGCCGGACTTGGAACCAGGTTTTTACCGGCAACAAAAGCGATGCCAAAGGAGATGCTGCCAATTGTAGACAAACCGACGATTCAGTACATCGTCGAAGAAGCTATCGCTTCTGGAATTGAGGAAATACTGATCATTACCGGACGAAGTAAAAGGGCAATTGAAGATCATTTCGACAAATCTATAGAGATGGAGATTGAACTGAAGGAAAAGGGCAAGGAAGAGCTTCTGAAGCTTGTGCAGGATATTTCCGAGATGGTCAACATCAATTACGTAAGACAGAAGGAACCGAAGGGTCTTGGTCATGCCATCCTCTGTGCTAAAACCTTTGTGGGAAATGAACCTTTCGCTGTGCTTCTGGGGGATGATATAGTATACAATGACGAGAAGCCGGCGCTAAAGCAGTTGATCGAAGTGTATAATAAGAAAAAAGCGACGGTCATCGGCGTGCAAAGCGTTAAAAGAGAAGAAGTTGATAAATATGGGATCGTATCAGGGGAGAAAATAAAAGACAGATTATACACAGTGGATGATCTGGTGGAAAAGCCGGATGTTGATAAAGCGCCTACAACTATGGCGATTTTAGGAAGATATGTGATTACCCCTGCAATCTTTAGCATCCTTGAACATACCCAGAGAGGCGCAGGAGGAGAAATCCAGCTTACTGACGGTCTGAAAGAATTAGCCCAGCAGGAGGCCATGTTTGCCTATGAGTTCGAAGGAAAAAGATATGATGTAGGAAACAAACAAGGATTTTTGGAAGCCACAGTAGAATATGCATTAAGAAGAGAAGACTTGAAGGATGCGTTCACAGCGTACTTAAAAAATCTTAAGCTGTAGTTGGATAGGTGGTAGTTTTACAAATGAATGAGTTGATCATATATCTCACATGTTTGGGTTTGTCGATTTTGATGACTCCAATAATAGCTAAGATCGCTATCAAGATAGGTGCGGTTGACAAACCGAATAAAAGAAAAGTGCATACGAATTTAATGCCGACCCTGGGTGGGTTGGCAATTTATATTTCATTTTTTATTGGACATCTTTTATTCAAATACCCACACTTTCAATTCAACGCCATATTCATCGGAAGTTTGATTATTGTCGTCACAGGGATATTTGACGATGTTTACGATCTTAGCCCAAAGGGGAAGCTTGCTGCCCAGTTTATCGCAGCGTCCATCGTCATATTTTACGGTCAACTGCATTTGGAAACCCTGGAACTTCCTATTTTTGGATTGATCGAGCTTGGTTATTTCGGCTATTTATTTACTTACATATGGATAATTGGCATTACTAATGCGATAAATCTCATTGATGGTCTGGATGGTCTTGCTTCTGGTGTGGCGTCCATCACATTTTTGACAATGTATGTCATGGCAGTCTCGGTAGGAGATAATTTTGTTATGACCTATACATTGATTTTAGCCGGCTGTACGTCAGGCTTTCTGGTATACAATTTTCACCCTGCGAAAATTTTCATGGGAGATACCGGAGCGCTATTTTTAGGATACATCATATCCGTTATGTCCTTGATGGGCTTTGAAAATGCCACTTTTATTTCTTTTGTTGTACCCATATTGATCCTGGGGGTACCGGTTTTCGATACCCTTTTTGCGATCATCAGAAGAAAATTAAAAGATCAGTCTGTCACCCAGGCAGACAAGGAACATCTGCACCATCTTTTAATGGGTACCAACAGATCCCAGACAAAAACTGTGCTGATCATCTACGGGATAAGCATACTCTTTTCACTGGTTGCCATCATTTACAGCAGGGTTTCTCCTGAACTGGGCATCGTTATATTAATTGCGGTTTTTATCATCATAGAGGTGATCGCAGGAAAAATCGGCCTTCTGGACAAGCATTTCCTTCCTTTTTCAAAAATATTCAGGAAACTGCATCAGGATCCCCGGTCTAATGATAAGGAATGATTCATTTGAGTTAAAAAGCAACATAGGAATGAGGATTTAACTTCATTCGATAGACAAAATGTTATATAATTGATGGATAGAAAGGAGGGTTTACTATCAGAAAAAAAGTATT
>JAAXUP010000079.1 GCA_013335935.1 Eubacteriaceae bacterium
CTGCTTAAGATTATTTTCATTTGTACCGGGATCCTTGGGTCAAACTATGGCTGAAGGATTTCAGCTAAAACGGAAACTGCCCAGTCTATTTCATCTTTCGTGATCACTAACGGCGGCGTGAACCGGAGGGTCTGGTCGTGAGTCTCTTTACAAAGGATGCCTTCCTCCATAAGAAGTTCGCAGAATTTTCTTGCGGTACCGTATTCCTGCTTAATTTCCACTCCGATCATCAGCCCTCTTGCTCTGATTTCTTTAACAATGGGTGAATCAAGTTTTTTTATTTCATCTGCAAAGTATTTCCCCAGCTCAGCCGCTTTCTCAGGCAGTTTTTCGTTGATCAGAACCTCCAGGGAAGCGATTCCGATGGCGCTGCCCAAAGGATTTCCTCCAAAGGTGGATCCGTGATCCCCGGGATTGAAAACCCCCATGACTTCGTCGGAAGACAGCACCGCAGAAACCGGATAGACCCCTCCACCCAAAGCCTTACCAAGAATCAGCATATCGGGTTTAGCATCTTCGTGCTCATAGGCAAACATTTTCCCCGTCCTGCCCAGTCCCGTCTGGATCTCGTCAAATATGAGAAGGATATTGTTTTTCCGGGTAATTTCCCTGATTTTTTTCAGGTATCCCTCCGGCGGTATGATCACTCCGCCTTCCCCCTGGATGGGCTCAACCAGAAATGCCACCGTATTTTCATTGATGGCTTCTTCCAGTTTTTCGATATTCCCCAACTCCACAGATACGAATCCGGGGGTAAAGGGACCGAAACCGTCTTTATATTGCTCCTCTGTGGAGAAGCTTACGATGGTTACTGTTCTGCCATGAAAATTGTTATCGCATACAATGATTTCAGCCCGATCAGCAGGTACTCCTTTTATTTTATTGCCCCATTTCCTTGCGGCTTTAATCGCCGTTTCCACGGCCTCTGCTCCTGTATTCATAGGAATTGCCTTGTCAAATCCCGAAATTTCGCAGAGCATTTTTAAGAACCTGCTCATTTTATCGTTATGGAACGCTCTGGAGATCAATGTAATGCTTTCCATCTGATCCATAGCCGCCTTGATGATATGAGGATGTCTGTGCCCCTGATTCACTGCCGAGTAAGCGGCCAGCATATCAAGATATTTTTTTCCCTCTTTATCCCAAACCCATACGCCTTCTCCTTTTACCAGCACGACAGGCAATGGGTGGTAGTTTCTTGCACTGTACTTCTCGGCTTCCATGATTATTCCTTTCATATCCTTACCCCTTTCATAAATATATATTTTAATGAATAATTATACATCATCGTAAACTAAGACAAACCACGGAAGGCTCCGTGGTCTGTATAACATCAGCATTATTTTTACTTATTATTTATAAACAGGAAACATGTCACATAAAGATTTTACCTTATCCATAGCCCCTTGTCCATTCTTTTCAATGAGGCAGTCATAGATCGCTTCACCGATTATCGCCATCTCCGCTTCCTTCATGCCTCTTGCTGTGACCGCTGGAGTTCCTATCCTTATTCCGCTTGTAATAAACGGACTTTCAGGATCGAAAGGGATGGCATTCTTGTTGACGGTTATATGTACCTCATCAAGGACTTTTTCTGCAAATTTTCCTGTAAGGCCAAAATTTCTAAGGTCTACAAGCATCAGGTGATTATCTGTGCCGTCTGAGAGAAGTTTAAAGCCTTTTTCCATCAGCTTAGCACTCAGTGCTCTGGCGTTAAGTGCCACCTGCTTCTGATATGCAACAAATTCCTCACTTAACGCTTCTTTAAGGGCGACTGCTTTTGCTGCAATGATATGCATCAGTGGGCCTCCCTGGCTTCCCGGGAATACGGCCTTATCGATCTTCTTTGCAAATTCGGCTTTGCAAAGAATAGCTCCTCCCCTGGGTCCTCTCAAGGTTTTATGTGTTGTTGTGGTAACCACATCCGCATAAGGCACAGGACTTTGGTGTACGCCTGCGGCAACAAGACCTGCGATATGGGCCATATCTACCAGGTAAAGGGCATTGACTTCCTTGGCAATTTTACCGATCCTTTCGAAGTCGATCTCTCTTGGGTAAGCGCTGGCGCCTGCCACGATCATCTTAGGCTTATGCTCTTTTGCCAGTTTTTCAATTTCATCATAGTCGATGCGCTCTGTATCCTTGTTTATTCCATAAGGAATAAAGTTGTAGTACACGCCTGACATGCTTACAGGACTTCCATGGCTCAAGTGACCGCCGTGGGCAAGGTTCATTCCTAAGACAGTATCTCCTGGATTCAACAGGGCAAAATAAGCTGCCATGTTGGCCTGGACACCTGAATGGGGCTGTACATTGGCATGATCCGCTCCAAAAAGCTCTGCCATTCTGTCCCTGGCAATGGTCTCAATAACGTCAACATACTCGCATCCGCCATAATATCTTTTTCCAGGATACCCTTCCGCATATTTATTGGTAAGATGGCTTCCCATCACTTCTATAACTTCTTTGCTAACAAGATTTTCAGATGCAATAAGCTCCAGATTATTTTCCTGTCTGAATAATTCTTTTTCCATGGCCTGATAAATTTCCGGATCGAAATCTTTAATAACTGTAAAACTCAATGTTATTCCTCCTTATTATTCGTGCTTAGATATTTGTTGGGATATGTTTTGCAAACTGATCGCTATACTTCTGATATAGTTTTCCATCTTGTCAAACTTCTCTTTCAGGTAGAAAGTGAAAAACACGATCGTCATCAGCATAATGAAGGTCATTACCGGATTAAGAAGTGTGGTTATGCCTGAAAGACTTATAATAAAACTGTCCATATTTTACACCCCCGATATAATCTTAAATATTATCTCATATTTATGCAAAAAAAAGAAGTAAAAACTTTATCGTTTTCCTTCTTTTCCGAATGTTTTTTGCTATTTATATTTTATTATACGGATACTTTTCATATCTTGAAAAGAAACCACTTGCAGGTCCCTATTTCGTATTTGAGCTCGTATATTCTTTCCCGGTCGCCGATGATGCTTTGGCATCGGTAGACATACATCCTGTTTCCAGCCAGTTTCTCTTCCACTGCCTGTATGACCTTGTCGATCTTGATGGTGCTGTTTTTGCTTTCACTTTCTATCCTGAACTTGACCGGCACAGGCATGTCTGTTTTTTTAAACCATGCGATCATTTCGATTTCTCTTGATACTACTTTCATCTCGTTCTCCTTTGCATGAACAATCTAAGTCATACGCTCTACAAAAGGCTGGACATCATCTGATAATTGTCTTCCCCTACGCCGCCTCTTATGGGTCTTATCCCGGAATTTATGAAAGAGCTCCTGACAAGGGTGTCGTTGCCGTACTTCTTTCTCAAAGCGTCCATCACCCGGTCTGCCTGCATCTGCCGTTCCCTGTCGTTTTTGTCGAATATGGAGATCTGGTAAAACTCCTTGCCACAAAGATCGGTAAGATGTACCCCCAGATGTCTTATAGGTTCTCCCTTCCATACCTGATCGAAAAGCTGAGTGACATTTTCATAGATCACCATGGTGCAGTCCGTCGGCCCTGGAAGCTTTCGCTGATGGGAATACGTGGAGAACCCGAAATTTTTCACAGACACAGAGATGACCTTGGTGAGCATATCGGCTTCTCTCAGTCTCATCGAAACCATCTCCGTAAGTGAAAGCAGAACCAGATGAGCTTCCTTCCTGTCCGTAACGTCATAGCTTATGGTGGTTGAATTCCCAATGCCCTTCTGGATACTCTCCTCTTTTTTTACGGTGGATGAATCTATTCCATTGGCATAGTTCCATATCATTTCTCCGAAGCTTTTAAGGTGGATCCGGATAAGCTCCCGGTCGTATTTTGCAAGGTCTCCTATGGTTTTTATTCCCAGGCCTCTCAGCTTTGGAGCTGTCCTCCTGCCTACCATGAAAAGCTCCTCTATGGGAAGGGGCCACATCTTTTCCTTGATCTCATGTTCGAATATCGTATGCACCTTGTCGGGCTTTTCAAGTTCTGAAGCCATCTTCGCCAGAAGCTTCTTTGAGGAGATCCCGATATTCACCGTGAAGCCCAGTTCTTTTTTTACCCGTTCTTTTATGCTATACGCTGCCTCTAAAGGATCTCCATACAGGGCCTGGCTGTCGGTATAGTCCAGAAAGCATTCGTCCACGGAATATCTTTGCACCAAAGAGGAGTACTCGCAGAGTATCTCATAAAAGGCATTGCTGCATTTCATGTAAAGGCGGTAATTGGGAGGAATGAGCATGATTTCAGGGCACTTTGATTTAGCTTCCCTTAAGGATTCCCCTGTTTTTATCCCGTATTTTTTGGCAATTTCGGACTTTGCCAGTATGATGCCGTGCCTGCTTTTCTCGTCTCCTCCAATGGCGGAAGAAAGGGTGCGAAGATCAGTCAGGCTGCCGTGCTGAAGCCGGTAAACCGCCTCCCAGCTAAGGTAAGCGGAATTGACATCAATGTGAAAGATTATTCTATCCATATGAGGATCCCCTTCTCCAATGTACCCTGTACAATTAATAAAGACACAGCAAGGAATGAACTTCCCTCTGTGTCTTTATTATACCGAACATACGTTCTGTTTTCAAGCAGAAAATCAAATCCTTGCTACGCCTGTGTCTCTTGCCGCCTGTGCTACCGCACCTGCAACTGCATCCTTGACTCTTGGATCAAAGGGTGCCGGTATGACATATCCGGCTTTAAGCTCGTCCTCCCTTATCAGGGAAGCGATCGCTTTTGCAGCCGCAATCTTCATTTCATCATTGATATCGCTGGCTCTTACGTCAAGGGCACCCCTGAAAATCCCCGGGAATGCCAGCACGTTGTTTATCTGGTTGTCAAAATCCGACCTTCCCGTTCCGATCACCGCTGCTCCGGCTGCTTTGGCATCCTCCGGCATGATTTCCGGAACCGGATTTGCCATTGCAAATATTATGGGATCCTTCGCCATACTTTGTACCATTTCTTTCGTGACCATTCCAGGCGCAGACACGCCGATGAATACATCTGCCCCTGCCAGGACGTCCTTAAGACTTCCCTTTTTCATTTCAAGGTTTGATATTCGGGCCATTTCCTCTTTTTCCTTGTTGATGTTTTCTCTTCCCGCATAGATCGCGCCTTTGGTATCGCAAAGGATCACTCTTTTAAGACCCATACTCATGAGAAGCTTTGTGATGGCAATACCGGCGGAACCTGAACCGTTTACGACGATCTCGATTTCATCAAGCTTCCTGTTTGTGAATTTCAGCGCATTGATCATCGCCGCTAAAACAACCACGGCTGTTCCATGCTGGTCATCATGGAAGATCGGAATGTCACATTCCTCTTTTAATCTTCTTTCGATTTCAAAGCATCTCGGTGCTGAAATGTCTTCCAGATTGACACCTCCAAAGCTTCCAGCAAGAAGTTTTACGGTATTTACGATGGTGTCTACATTCTTTGAGCGAATGCACAGAGGAAAAGCATCCACATCTCCGAAGGTCTTGAAAAGCACACACTTTCCCTCCATTACAGGCATGCCCGCTTCAGGACCGATATCTCCAAGACCAAGTACGGCTGTCCCGTCTGTAATGACCGCTACCATATTCCATCTTCTTGTATATTCATAGGACAGATCAACATTTTTCTGAATCTCAAGGCAGGGTTCTGCAACCCCTGGTGTGTAGGCAATAGACAGGTCCTCCTTTGTTTCTACAGATACTCTGCTTACGACCTCTATTTTGCCTCTCCATTCCCTGTGTAGTTCAATCGCTCTTTCTTTCAATGACATTTATCGTCGTCCTCCTTTATTATCCATGCAAAACATATGTATACAATATAATATACCTGTCTCAACAAATGCAAGTAAAAAAGACCCGAAACCGTGGCTGACCATTTCTGATCAGCATCGTTTCGGATCCTTTATATTGATTTTTTGGGTTTTATCCCATACCGTTGTATCCGGTATTTATTTTATTTCTGCGAAGATGGCAGCAGTTTTGCTGGTTCCCAGTCTATGGCAGCCTGCTTCGATGAGCTCAAGGGCGTATTTCAGGTCGTTGATTCCGCCTGCTGCCTTGATCTGCATTTTATCGCTGACAGCGTTTTTCATCAGCAGGATATTTTTCATGGTAGCGCCTTCATGAGCGAAACCAGTGGAAGTTTTAACAAAGTGAGCGCCGGCTTCTTCACAAAGCTTGCTTGCCAGTATAATTTCCTCATCTGTAAGGAATGCCGTTTCGAGGATGACTTTAACAATGGCAGGAGATGCCTTGACAACTGCTGCAATGTCTTCTCTTACATAGTCATAATCTCCGGATCGCATTCTTCCAATATCGATGACTGTGTCGATTTCAACTGCCCCATTTTTGAAGGCTTCTTCTGTTTCCATTGCTTTCATAAAAGATGTATGTGCGCCTAAAGGAAAACCTACAACGCTGCAGACGACTGTGTCGCTGCCTTTTAAGAAGTCATAAGCCATGGCAACCCTGTTGGGGTTGACGCATACTGTGATGCATTTTGTTTCCTTTGCAAACTGACATCCCTTCAGGATATCGTCGTTAGTCAGGTTTGGCTTTAAAAGCGAATGGTCAATGTATCTCGCCAGTTGTTCTTGTGTGATCATAAAGATCCCTCCTCTTAAAATATTGATAGAATATTTCTATCATTTGAATCATTTTGCTCTGTTCATTTGAACATCGTTGTGTTATAATGTAACATAAATACAGTATATTCGTTTCGATAATTTTTGTCAATCCTTATCAAGGAATTGCTTAAATATTCTTAACTTAAATTATACTCCAAAGGAGAAGGGATATATATGAAAAAATCCGAGCTTACAAAAATCGCGAGACTTTATTACGAAAAAAAATTGACCCAGCAACAAATTGCTGACATGACAGGTATTTCAAGGATGGCCGTATCCAGAGCCCTTAGCAAATGCGAGGATGAAGGTATTGTAGAGATAAAAATCAATTACGATGATTCCTATACCGATATGGAAGAAAGAATCCGCGCAGAGTATAAACTGAAGGAGGTCTATATTGTTCCCTACGACGAGAATAATGACATCCAAAACGACTTCCTTTCCGAAAAAGCCGTGAGTGTATTGTCGGAAAACATCACCGCAGGTTCCAACGTGGGAATTGGTTGGGGTGCAACTATGCGGGCTGTGAAGGAATACGTTCTAAGTAACGAAATGCCCCAGCGTAATGCGCTCTTCGTCCCCCTCTTAGGAGGTTATGGGAATACAGATGCGGAATTCCACGCAAACCAGGTGGCTGCAGCCCTTGCCCGATCATTTGGGGGTACCTCCCTCCAGCTCCATGCTCCCGCAATCGTCAGCAGCCCAGAGCTGAAAAAGGTTCTGATCACAGACAGCTCCATCCAGATCGTTTTTGAGAAGTTCGATTCCCTGGATGTGGTCCTCAACAGCTTTGGTTCTCTTTCCAATCCGGGTGCCTCACTATTCTCTTCAGGTTATTTCAGCCCGGAGGATATCAAGGAAATCAAGGACACAAAAATAGAGTGTGATATTGTTTCCTGCATATATCTGGACATCAATGGCAAAAAACATGGTCTGAATCTTCTTGAACGAACCATCGGCATCAGCGAGGAGGCCTTTACGAAGATCCCTTTGAAAATCGCCGTTGCAGGGGGAAAAAACAAACTAAAAGCCACACGTCTGGTGGCTAAAGGAAATTATATCGACATTCTTATTACAGATGAATTAACAGGGGAATATCTGCTGAACGGGTAAAACCTAAATCATTATTTAAGAAGTTTCTTCAACGACTCGATGGTATAGCTGATTTCATCCTGGGTATTGAAATGATTGATGGAAAAGCGGACCGTTCCACTGGGATAAGTATTCAAGGTTTTATGGGATGAAGGCGAGCAGTGAAGTCCCACTCTCGTCATTATTCCAAATGTACTGTCCAGTTCGTAACCAATCCATGCATTGTCATGTTTCAGGCTGGTAATGGAAATGACAGGTGCTCTGTTTTCTTTTCCCGGAAGCCCGATCAATTTGAGGTTTGGAATGCTTTTCAAGCCGTCCAGCATCATCTCTGTCAGCATAAGCTCTTTTTCAAGAATATTGGCGATCCCAAAAGATTTTAGATATTTCAGCGCTTCATTTAATCCAAATATTCCGGGGATATTCATGGTTCCCGGTTCAAATTTATCCGGGAGAAACTCCGGATATTCCTCGCTTTCCGACATGCTTCCAGTACCACCTGTAATCAAAGGCACCATCTGAGAGGCGATTTCGTCCCTGACAATAAATCCACCGATCCCCTGAGGACCAAGCAAACTCTTGTGTCCGGTAAAAGCCAGCGCATCGATATTCGACTCCAGCATATCGATGTTAAATGCCCCGGCTGTCTGGGCAGCATCGACGATAAATTTTATATTATGTTTTTTGCATATTTGTCCGACAGCTTTTATGGGCATGAGGGTTCCGCATACATTTGAAGAATGTGTCATGATGATTGCTTTGGTGTCCGGACGAATCATTTTCTCGATTTCTTCTGTCTGGAGTTCCCCTTTCTCATTGCAGGGGATCCTGTTAAACGCTACCCCCTCCTTGCTCATTTGAACCAGTGGCCGCATAACGGCATTGTGTTCCATAGAACTCACCAGCACGTGGTCTCCTCTTTTAAGAAGCCCCTTGATAATGTAATTAAGGGAATACGTCACATTGGGTGTGAATATCACGTTTTTGCTGTCGGGGTAATTGAACAATTCACATAGCATTTCTCTCGTCTCCGTGACGATCCCCGATGCGCCGTATGAATTTTCATAGCCTCCCCTGTTGATATTGCATCCGATATTTTCCATGAAATCAGTCATGGCCTTGACCATATCCGGTGCCTTGGGATAGGAAGTGCTTGCGTTATCCAGATATACCTTCATGTGCGTTCTCCTTTCGATTCCTGAAGCATCGATATGTTTCTTGCTTCCAATTATATGATAGAGGATATCACCCCTCTTTGCAATGTATCACGTCTAACTCAGCTAGCGTTTTTATACGCTCCAACGCTCTGGGCAACCTGATATTAAATATTTCTTCTAATTCTTTAGGAACATCGGTTTTAACAATTAAAGTAGTAACTCCATCTTTTTCGGTTAGGGAATAACTCTCTGTCCCACCAATCCACTCTTTTTCGCGTTCCTGCTGTCCACTTTCTTTTGTGTCTGCACGGTGCCTGATTAATACAAACTCATTCGGATTAAGTTTCTCTATCAGACTTGTCACACCGTAACCATTTACAGATGATATAAACTGAACTTCATTTCCTTCTTTCATTACTCCCTTCATATATGTGCCTTCATCAATAATATTTGCCCAGTCACGGAATGTTGCATCCTCCCAAAGAGTTGCCCAAACTTTTTCTTTA
>JAAXUP010000080.1 GCA_013335935.1 Eubacteriaceae bacterium
CCATAGACGAAAGCAAGCTAAAGGAAATGGATGGCTATTATCAAGTGGTCAACGATATCCCTAAGGGTGAAATCATTGGGAAACTGGAGTATTTTTCAGGAGACCAGCTTCTGGCGGCTGCAGATCTAAGTCTCGATACCTCGGTAAAAAGGCTGGGCCCATGGGACTACTTCATCACTGGGCTATTGATTGTTGGCTTTTTGCTGATTCTGGTGGTTGCAGCGTTATTAATTAGAAAGAACCTTATCAAAAGAAAAAAACGGAGAAAAAGAAACAGATGAAAAAACCTGAATTACTGGCTCCCGCGGGGAGCATTGAAATACTAAAGGCTGCAGTTTTTGCAGGAGCAGACGCGGTCTATATCGGTGGTAAAAGATTTAATGCAAGACAGCGGGCTTCCAATTTTGACGATGAAGAAATTCTTCAGGCAGTCAGATTTTGTAAGCTCTATGATGTGAAACTATACGTGGTATTAAACATTATGATCAAGGACAGCGAAATCCAGGAAGCACTGGAATACGTTTCTTTCCTATACGCAAGCAACGTGGATGGATTGATCATTCAGGATATCGGACTTCTGAATATGATCAAAAAGAGCTATCCTGATTTGCCCCTTCACAGCAGCACCCAAATGTTTGTGCATGAATTGTCAGGGGTAAAGCTATTGGCTGAAGAGGGCTTTGACAGGGTCGTTACGGCAAGGGAGTTAACGCTGGAAGAAATAAGCTATATTAAAGCTAATTCTGACTGCGAAATAAAAATATTCAACCATGGGGCAATGTGCATCTGCTATTCCGGGCAATGCTATATGAGCAGCATGATCGGAGACAGAAGCGGAAACCGGGGAAGATGCGCCCAACCCTGCAGGAAAAACTACAGCCTCACTGTGGAGGGCAAAAAAAACAGAAGCGGACATCTCTTAAGTCCGAAAGATTTAAACACACTGGACAGCTTGGAAGATCTGGTGAAAACAGGTGCTGATTCTCTGAAAATTGAAGGGCGGCTTAAAAATATCGACTATGTCTACACGGTTGTTAAAGCCTACCGGGAACGGTTGGATGAAATTGCCGCTGGCAAGACCAAAACAGGAAACAACTATGATGTGGAAAAAGTATTTAACAGAAAATACACCCAAGGTTATTTCTACAATGAAAGCCCGGATGCCGAAAACCTGATTACTTCAGACCAAAATGACAGGTCCGTGGAAATCGGCAGGGTGGAAGACATCAAAGGGTATCAAGTATATTTGAAACTTCAGGAAGACCTGAATATTGGCGACGGAATTTTTATCCGAGGCAAAGAGTCTTTCGGGGAAAATTTATCGCGGATGTATGATAAAAAGATGAATCCTGTTGTCAGCATGAGAAAGGGAGAACATGCTTATATGACCCTTCGGAAAAAGGCTGCCAAAGGAGATGTGATGATCAAGACCTCCGACAAGAGATTCGATGATGAAGTCAAAAAAGCCGCCGCTGATGACATTCTGGTTAAAAAACCCTTGATCATAAAATCCATTTTTGAGGCTGGCAAAAAACCTTTTATTCAAATCGAGTACAAAGGGTTTAGAATCGAAGCCTATGGCGACAGCGAGGTTCAGGAGGCCGTCAGGCAGCCCATGAATAAAGAACGGATCATGGAGCAGTTGTCCAAGCTGAAGGATACTCCTTTTTATGCGGAGGAACTCAACATCCAGGTCAATGGAGCGGTTTTTCTTCCAGTAAGTGAAATCAACAGCCTTAGAAGGAAAGCCATTGATTTGCTGACAGATGAAATCCTGAGGAACAAAAGAGAAAAAAAGGAAAGCCAAATTGAAAATCTAACGGTGTGCCGACAGAAGTCGAATAAAGCTGTCACCATGGATATCAAGGATAAACTGCTTTCAGTCAAGGTCAGCGATCTTGCCAGGCTAAAGATTGCCTGCCAATCTCCGGCAGACGAAATCATATTTGGCGGTGATGTGGACTTTAATCTTGACCAATATCAAAAAGCAGCAGAAATCTGCAAATCAGCGGGTAAAAAAATCCTGTTTGCCTTTCCAAGAGTGATTAGAAAAAACTATGCCCACATCCTGAAGACAAATATGGATAAAATCAAAGAAATTGGCCCTGATGGAGTCCTTGTCAACAGTTATGAAGGGATCGCCATTTTCGGAAAAGAAAATTTTGTACTGGAAGCCGATGACACGCTGAATGTATTTAATTCCCATGCCCTTGAACAGATGAAAAAGTGGAAGGTGCAGAATGTCTATGTCTCACAGGAACTCAATATAAGCGAAATCAACGGACTCTGTGTGCCTGAAGGGTTATCTCTGAGTATAAATGCACATGGGAAAAAAGAACTCATGATCCTGCAATATGATCTTCTCACGGACGACTTCAAAAGGAAAGAAGGCTATCTGACCGACGATGCAGGCTACAGTTTTCCGGTTTACCGGGATGACTTCAAAAGGACGCATATCCTAAACGGCAAGACCCTTTGTCTGCTGGATGAACTGAAGTCGCTGAATATGATGAAAAAACTGAGATTGGACCTGACCTATGAAGGACAGGATGAGATTCAGGAAATCATCGGCCTCTATGGGGAAGCGATGGATGACAGCAGCAGAAGCAATGAAATCATCGCAGGTTATATCCACAGGAATAAGGAAGTTCTCACAAAAGGACATTTTAAACGGGGAGTTTTGTAATTTGAATCAGAAAACAATAAGAACACTGGAATTCAATAAAATAGTCGCTATTTTAGCCGGATTTGCGGTTTCAGAAAGCGGCAAGGAAGAAATCCTTAAGATCACACCGGATACGGATGCGGCTAAAATCCTTCAAATGCTGGATGAAACGGATGAAGGGGTCATGGCCTTAGTAAAAAACGGAAATATTCCTCTCTCCGGATTCTTTGACATACGTTATGTCCTGAAGAAAGCAAGGATCAATTCCATACTTACACTTCGGGAGTTGGTAAGGGTAAAAGACCTGCTTAAGATCGCTGGGGATGTCATGAAATATTTAGCAGAGATCAAGGATCTCCAGACGCAAATGCCCAATCTTTCTGAAATGAATTCCATGCTTGATAAAGTATCCCACCTATACAAGAAGATCGACCAATCAATTGTCTCTGAAGAAGAAGTCAGCGATAGCGCAAGTCCTGAACTTTTCAGGATAAGACGTGAGATCAACAAAAAAAACCACCAGATTAGAGAAAAACTGAATTCCATGATCTCCTCGCCGGCTTATCAGAAATACCTTCAAGATAATATCATTACCATAAGGCAGGACAGGTTTGTAATCCCTGTTAAGCAGGAAAGCCGGGGGAGTGTCCCTGGAATCATTCATGACCAGTCCTCCAGTGGAGCCACACTATTTATCGAACCCATGGCGGTGGTGGAATTAAACAACGGTCTGCGGACTCTTTATCTTCAGGAAGATAAAGAAATCGAGAAAATCCTGGCAGAGCTTACGGTAAGAGTGGCTGAAAATACGGACAGCCTTCAGACCGATTTCGAAATCCTTCTAAAGCTGGACATCATCTTTGCCAAAAGCAAGTACGCCCTGGATTTGGGATGCAACAGGCCTAAAATCAGTGAAAATAAAATCCTCGACCTGAAGCAGTGCAGACATCCCCTGATAGACAGAAGCAAGGTTGTTCCGTCAGACATCCGTCTGGGGAGAGATTTTAATGCCCTCATCATCACAGGTCCAAACACCGGAGGGAAAACGGTGGCACTGAAGACGGCAGGACTTATGTGCCTTATGGCACAGTCCGGAATGTTCATCCCTGTGAAAGACGGCAGTGAAATATGCATATTCAAAAGTATTTTTGCCGACATCGGAGATGAGCAGAGCATCGAGCAAAGCCTGAGTACTTTCTCATCCCACATGACCAATATTGTGGGGATCATCCAAAAGGTGGAGGAAGGCTCTTTGATCCTTCTCGATGAACTTGGAGCGGGCACAGACCCCACAGAAGGAGCTGCCCTGGCAATGGCCATTTTGGATTATCTCCACCGAAAAGGCGCATATACCATGGTCACCACACATTACAGCGAGCTGAAACAGTATGCCCTATCAACCCCAGGGATGGAAAATGCAAGCGTGGAATTTGATGTGAATACTTTGAGCCCTACTTACAAACTGTCCATTGGAGTCCCCGGTAAAAGTAATGCCTTTGAAATTTCCAGGCGTCTGGGCTTAAAAGAAGAAGTGATCACGGAAGCAAAAGAGTATTTAAGTGAGGAAAAAATCCGCTTTGAAGATGTGATCAAAGAAATAGAAGATAACAGAAAGAAAATCAGTGAGGAGCTTAAAACGGCTGCTCAAATCAGGCTTGATAATGAAATCCTGATGAGCAATATTGAAAAGCTAAAGCAGGAAGCTGATCTGTACAAAGAAAAAGCGAAACTGGAGGCTGCTGAGGAGTCTCTGAAAATCATCAGAGATGCCAAGGAAGAAGCCGGCCTGATCATAAAAGAAATGCAGCAAATCAGAGAATCAAGACCCAAGGATTCCTTCAGGGATCTGGAGATCCTCAGGAAAGAACTAAAAGAGAAGGAAGACAGAATATCCGATAAGTACAAAAGAGTTGCAACCATCAGCCAAAAATCCGAAAAACCTTTTAAAAAGGGGGATCATGTACTTGTGAAGAGCCTGAATCAGAAGGGCTTTATCATCCAGGAGCCAGGGGAAGACGGTATGGCCATGGTGGAGATCGGCATCATGAAAATGAAAATGAATATAAGTGATATGATCCATAAGGAGCCGGATAAAAAAGCGGTAAACCGGTTCAGCAGAAAAAGTGTCAACAGTAAAGCGACTTCCATAAAAAGCTCCATCGATTTAAGAGGAATGAACGCTGAAGAGGTTGTCATGGATTTGGAGAAATACATTGATGATGCATACCTGGCAAATCTGAAGCAGGTAACCATCGTTCATGGAAAAGGAACCGGCGTGTTAAGAAAGGCTGTCCATCAGCTGCTGAAACGAAATGGCCATGTGGAGGCTTACCGATTCGGAGAATTTAATGAAGGCGGAGATGGAGCGACGATCGTAACCATCAAATAAGGTGCATTCATTAAGCGGTTATCATAAATCTATCACATATTTGTCTTATACTTTATATGTCAATTATGCAGATTGATTTATTTAATAAGACATATTCAATAAGGTGATGGGATGAATGAAAAACGAATTTTAATCGTTGAAGATGAAAAAGAAATCAGAAATATCATCAAAGAATATTTAAGTTTGGAAAATTATATCATTGATGAAGCCTCAGACGGAAGTATCGCTTTAAATCTGTTTAATCAATCAAAATACGATCTTGTTGTGCTTGATGTCATGATACCGGAAATTGACGGCTGGACTGTCTGTAAAAGGATCAGGGAAGCTTCCATGGTCCCTGTAATCCTGCTTACAGCAAAAGGGGAAGAATACGACAAACTCCATGGATTTGATCTGGGTGCGGATGATTATATGGTAAAACCCTTCAGTCCTAAAGAACTGCTGGCAAGGATAAAAGCAATCCTTAAAAGAACTGAAGACAATAACAAAAGAGAACAGAAAAATCAATACCGGCACAAGACCCTGCTGGTAGATTTTGCATCCCACAATGTTCACATCGAGGCTGAAAAAATCAAGCTGACACCTAAAGAATACGATCTTCTGGAGTACTTGATCAGGAATAAAAATATTGTATTATCAAGAGATGCACTTTTAGACGGTGTCTGGGGAATTGATTTCTTCGGTGAGGACCGGACAGTCGACACCCATGTCAAAATGCTCAGGGAAAGTTTGAGACAGTACAGAGATCTCATCGTTACCGTATGGGGCAAAGGCTATAAATTTGAAGAGAGTGATGACTGATGAATAAGATAATGCATAAGCTTTGGGCAGGGATGATGATTCTTGCTCTATTTATCGTGGCATTGATTTGGATCTTTCAAATATTTTTTCTTGAAGAGTATTATGTCAGCCACAAAATTGAAGATGTCAGTACGAAAATATATCAAGTGGTGAATGGAGTGGACTTAGCAGACCCGGCAAAGACCTACGAGGAACTAGACGCCCTTGCCTATAGTGAAAATATCAGTATTGAGATCATCAATAGGGATAAAAAGACAATTTATCTGAGTAGCGAAAACGCTGATGTAAATTATGCAGCGATCAGTAAGAATGCAGAAAATCAGGAATACAGCGTTACTCCCCTTAGTAGTGTACGATTAGCAAGCGGTTCGGGAGGCAATACAGTCGGTTCCGGGCAAGGTGGCAGTGCTGGCAATGAGAGCGGTTCAGGATCAGGTTCGGGCACAGATTCGGGTAATGGATCAGGGGCAGGGAGCGGCTCAGGTCAAGGCACGGGAGGCTTTATGCTCAACAGGACCGTAACCCAGGAACTGTTAGATAGTGCCCTTTCGGGGGAGCAAACGGTTATCGAAACGGTTCATCCCCGATTTGGATTTGAATTACTGATCATTGCAATTCCATTTAAAGATTATGCAGGGACGAATCATGCGGCATTAGCTGCTATGCCAATTGCTCCTATCGATGAAATGATTGAACTTTTAAACAGGCAGCTTCTATTAATTACTATGATCATGATCATACTTTCCATAATCATATCGTATTTGATTGCAGGATCATTAAGCAGGCCTATAAAAAAACTAACCTCTGCTGCGGAGGATATTGCCTCTGGAAAGCTGGATGTGAGGACCGATATTCAAAGCAAGGATGAAATAGGCGCCCTGGGTAAGGCTTTCAACAAAATGGCGGAAAAACTTCAGAAAACAGAGAAACTCAGAAAAGAAATCATCGAGAATGTATCCCATGAACTTCGTACGCCGCTGTCAATAATTAAAGGTTATTCAGAGACCATCAGGGATGTGACCGGTGATAATAAATTGAAGCGGGATACTCAGTTAAATATCATCTCAGATGAATCAAACAGGCTAGGGGTGATGATTGACGACATCCTGGATTATTCCCAGATTCAGTCCGGTTTTCTAAGTCTTAATTACGCGAAATTCGATATCGCCGATATGATCAGTAACTGCATCAATAAATACGATATCATCCTGAAAGAAAGCGGTTCACGGATTCTCTTTGAAAATGATGTCGAAATCCAGGTATATGCCGATCGCTTCAGGATAGAGCAAGTGCTTCAGAATCTCATAAAGAATGCAGTCAACTACTCCCCAGATGGAGAAAATATTGAAGTATCCCTTGAAATTATGCCGGAGAAGGTCAGGGTAGCTGTGAAGGACCATGGAATCGGCATACCGGAGGAAGAAAAAGATTCTATATGGGAAAGGTACTACAGAACCAAAGGAATCAAAAAGAGAAAGATCTACGGTTCGGGACTGGGTCTTTCAATTGTAAAAAGTATCCTTGATGCTCATGATACAGATTACGCTGTCATCAGCAAACCAGGTATAGGAACGACCTTCTGGTTTGAGCTTAAGAGGGGTTGATCGTTTATTTCACAGAATAACTACATACCTATCATATTTTTAACACATTTCAGGATTATACTTTAAGTAGGAAAGAAAACAACGTCGAACTTTCTTATCAAAAAAAACTTTGAGGTGAAAAAAATGAAAATTAAAAAATTAATACCCGTACTTGCAATTGCAGGACTTCTTGCTGCATCAGGTGCAGCTATGGCTTCAGGGAGTAATCTTACTCCAGCGGAAGTACTTGCAAACCTGACAGGCAAAACGACACAGGCTCTTTATCAGGAAAGAGAAAAAGGTGAAACCTTCGGACAAGTTGCTGCTGAAAATGGCCAACTTGAAGAATTCCAAAAAGAAATGCTCGCACAAAAGAAACTCCTGATCCAAGAAAAAGTTGAAAACAAGGAAATGACTCAGGAGCAGGCAAATGCCGCAATCAAGCAAATAGAGGAAAATCAGGCAAACTGTGACGGCACACCTGATGAGACTAGAGATCGTCTGAATCTGCAGCTTGGCAGCGGTCAAGGCGGAGGCAATGGCCAAGGTCAAGGTTGTAGAGCAGGGCAGAATAATTAGTCAAAAAATATTAATAAAAGCAGAAGCGGTTCATCAAGGAAAGATGAACCGCTGCTGCTTTTTCGCAGTCTTTTGCTTATTCCGCTAATTGATTGAGCTGATCTTTAACGGTGGAGAATGAAAGGCCTTTATCAATACAGAAATCTTTTATGGTTAGATTGGAAGGGGGCATATCTTGGCCGAGTATCCCTTCGATCTCCGCTTTTGTGATTCTGGCATCTAATAATTGCTGGAAGGTTGTTGACCCTTTTACAAGCGCTTCTTCATTCGTAGCTTCATCTTCATTATTTATAGGCAGGGATGGATTGATTTCTTCTAATTCAACCTGATGCGTTTCTAAATAATCTTTTTGCTCCTCTGTCAGGTTTTTATTTTCTTCCAGGAGGAGTGCGGCTCCTTGTTTGGGTAAATATGCCTCATTTAATGAAATTGGCAGATTTTTATATAACGCTACAAATAATTGAATCGATTCCGTTCCGATTGCAGGGTCAGCGTTTGAATATAGATTCTCAAGCTCCTTAATTTGCATTTGATTCCCATCTGTATTTTCATCAAGGCCAAATGCTTTATACAATACCTTCAGATCAATTTCGAAAAGAGCGGCGACTTCGTTAAATGTGTACGATCCGCGTATGTCTTCCGGATTATATTCTCCGGCATTTTCACCATCCTGGTATTTGACAGGTGTTTTTGTTGAGGTTGAAGACCAAATATCTGCAGCCATGGTAGCAGCAATACCTCCAAAAAATATTGTAAATACGATAATTGCCATCATAGGCATCTTAATTTTCATTGTGACTTCACCTCTTTTTCACGTTGTGTAATATAATTTGATGAACGTATTTGCATATTTACTGTGTCCGGTACTGGACAACTTCCCTCAGAAGTACATTCATAGCAGCTGATGCATTGATAATCATTTATTTTATCCTGATCAGCGACGGTGATATTCATTGGACAAGCATAAGTACATCTTTGACAAGCTATGCAGGTATCAGAGTTTCGTCTGATCTTAAAGACGCGGATCTTATTAGATAGCCCCAGTAAAGCTCCGTATGGGCAGGCATATTTGCACCAGGGTCTCTCGATAAATAACGAAGCTGTCAGTGTGACGACCAGGATGACCAGAGCAGGAATGGCAACATCTTCTGACCAGAAAGTAAAGAGAGCGTTGTAAGGATCAATATTGGCAAATAGCAGGATTCCTGATCGGGATGTCACATAAACTACCCAAAGGAATACAACATATCTGAGATAGCGAAGTGCACTGTCTGGTCTCTTAGGAATAAAATGATTGAATTTATTCTTGAATATTTTTTTTCCAAGTTTGCTGACCCAT
>JAAXUP010000081.1 GCA_013335935.1 Eubacteriaceae bacterium
TGAAGCAAATCCATTTTTCTATGGTATGGATAGTTGCCTGAGTATACATTCGAATAACTTAACGACTCCTGTTAAATAACGATTTCCAGTTTTTACTTGAAATCGTCGGTGTTTTAGTGGAAATCGTTTGCATATCGCTTTAAAGTATGTTAATAATTAATTAACACAATAACGCGAACAGAAACAACTCACAAAATTGCATTCAAGGAGGAATTAAACAGATGTTAGATAACGCAGAAGCCAGCAAAACAAGTAAATATGTCGTCCAGGAATTAAAAGATCCCAATATGGGGTCGAAAGAATTCCAGGAAATGTACAAACGTTTTTCTAATCGAATTCTATGGATGGACGGCAATGTGGTAGAGGGCGCTTTTCAGATGAATACCGCCTGGTACTTTGCTGTTCCTGATGATGATCCGGTATTTGAAGAACACTGCCACAACTCCGATGAAATTATTGGATTTTATAGCGGCGATCCGAATCATCCCTATGATTTAGGTGGCGAGCTGGAAGTGACAATTGACGGCGAAACGCGAAAAATCACAAAATCAACCATGCTCTTTATCCCAGCCGGGATGAAACACATGCCCTTACGGATCTTAAAGGTTGATCGCCCCATCTTCCATTTTTCCGTGGTAACGGAACCTCATTATGACGGAACCTCATATCGCTAATTGAAAATTAAGACTCGGGCTATTGGATACTCTCCTATAGCCTTTTCTTGTTCTAAATCCGGTCAACCAAAAAAGCACCCAAGCTTGTGCTTGGATGCTTTTTATGGCGTGCCCGGAGGGATTCGAACCCCCGATCTCTCGGTTCGTAGCCGAAAACTCTATCCGCTGAGCCACGGGCACATTTGTGGAACAATATGTATTATACCACAAATTATCTAGACGTTGATAAGTAATGTTAAATTTTCAGAGAATAATTTGTTATCTGAATTTGATCTTTCCAGACTCCATTGAGTCAATGATTGCCAGGGAATGAAGATTGATTCCCTGGCTCCTGACCAGGTCGCCACCATCCTGGAAGCCTTTTTCAATAACGATCCCTGCTCCCACAAGCTTTGCTTTGGCCTGATCGATAATATCCTTTAATCCCAGTACCGCTTTCCCATTGGCCAGAAAATCATCAATGATCAGGATATTATCTCCTTCTTTGATGTATTTTTTGGATACCATGATTTTATAGCTTTTCCGTTTGGTAAAAGAATATACCTCACTGTAGTAAAGGTCTTTATCCAAATTTAGAGATTCTGTTTTTTTGGCAAATACAACCGGCACATTATCGAAGTACTGAGCAGTAACACATGCAAGACCGATCCCTGAAGCCTCTATTGTAAGTATTTTATCAACCTTGACATCGCTGAAAAGTTTTTTAAATTCTTTTCCAATTTCATTAAATAGTTTTACATCGATCTGATGGTTTAGAAAGGAATCAACCTTTAGAATATCATCTCCCAGAATATATCCATCTTCCAGTATGGTGCTTTTTAGAAGTTCCATTTTTCCCTCCGTTTATTAATATGCTCTGGCGAAATATGCCATATCTTCTGAATTTTCACCACAACATACACATTTGCCATCTCCGATGATTTCCTGTTCAAAAGGCATGCACCGTAGTGTAGCACCTGTCATTTCCTTGATTTTATCTTCACATTCCCTTGAACCGCACCACATGGCCTTTACAAATCCAGGATTCGCTTCTAAATTTTCCTTGAATTCCTCCATATTTACGGCTGTCGATGTTTTTTCTTCTCTCATTTTTAGCGCTTTGTCGTACATATTCTGTTGGATTTCATCAAGAAGTTTCTCTACAGATTCAGAAAGCACATCCAGAGAAACCTGGATTTTCTCCCCGGTATCCCTTCTTGCAAGTACACATTGATTGTTCTCAATATCCTTAGGTCCTATTTCCAGTCGTATGGGGACACCTTTCATTTCCCATTGGTTGAATTTCCAGCCAGGTGAATATCCATCCGCATCATCGATTTCTGCACGGAAGGATCTTTTCAGGCCGTTAAACACTTCCCAGGCTTTATCCAGAACGCCTTCTTTATGCTGGGCGATAGGAATGACGACGACCTGAGTCGGAGCGATTTTTGGAGGCATAACAAGTCCATTGTCATCTCCATGAACCATGATGAGGGCTCCGATCAATCTTGTGGATATCCCCCAGGACGTATGAAAAGGATATGCCTGGTTGTTTTCCCTGTCCAGATAGGTTATATCGAAGGCTTTGGTAAATTGCTGTCCCAAATTATGGGAAGTCCCTGACTGAAGCGCTTGTCCGTCATGCATCAGCGCTTCCATGGTATAGGTTGCAAAAGCCCCTGCGAACTTTTCTTTGTCGCTTTTCTTACCAGCTACCATTGGGATCGCCAAATACTGTTCCGCAACGTCTATATAGATATTAAGCATCTGCAGCGTCTCTGCCTGAGCTTCATCATAGGTTTCATGAAGGGTATGACCTTCCTGCCACAGGAACTCAGAGGTTCTCAGGAATGGTCTTGTGGTTTTTTCCCATCTGACCACGGAGCACCATTGATTATACAGATATGGAAGCTGCCGGTAGGTATTCAGCCACTTTGAATACATGCTGCATATGATTGTTTCTGAAGTAGGTCTGATACAAAGTCTTTCGGCAAGAAGTTTATCTCCTCCATGGGTAACCCAGGCGACTTCAGGCGCAAAGCCTTCTACATGCTCAGCTTCCTTCTTCAGAAGGCTTTCTGGAATGAGCAGTGGAAAATACATGTTCTGATGTCCGGTCTCCTTGAATCTTTTGTCATATTCTTTTTGAATATTTTCCCATATTGCGTATCCATAAGGTCTTATGACCATAAAACCTTTTACGGGTGAATAATCTACCAGTTCGGTTTTGGATATTACATCCGTATACCATTGTGCAAAATCCTCATCCATTGATGTTATTGCTTCTACTTTCTGTTTCTTTGCCATTATATTTCCTCCTTATAACTCAAGTGCATCGTCTGCGACACTATTTTTACGTTTGGACCCCAGCAAGCTAGTCGAACTTTACTTCATTCGACAGCGTTTCACGCTTTTCTCATGTGATCGTAAAGTTTGGACCTCAGCAAGCTAGTCGAACTTTACGATCACAAAAAAAACTCCCATCCTCAAAAGGACGGAAGAATATCCGCGGTACCACCTTAATTAACTAAAAGTTCAGCTCAAGTTTTAACGCACGTTACTGCGATATGTTTTCATATAGCTCAAAGGCTGGTTCAACAGTCATCCAAATGCCGCCTTTACAGTCAAAAGAGGCCGCTCCCTGAAATATGGTGTTTCTGCTTAATATTCCTTCTCAAAGCATGATATTCGATTAGTTCTTATTATAGAAAAATATGCAGGCAATGTCAACGCACTTTTCTATGGCAGATAGATTGTCGTCGTCATTCGCTATTTTCATGTCAACTTGTTTTTATTTTGCAGTTGACACCTTGCCTGACTTGCCTTATAATTACACTTATTCAATAGAGAAGGAGTATCAAAATGGAAAAAAGCCTGAAACTCGAAACGAAATACCTGGTATACTGTGGACTTTTCGCCGCACTTATTGTAGTTGGAGCACTGACTAAAATCCCTGTTCCTATAATACCTTTTACTTTGCAATTCACATTCACTAATCTGGCAGGTATATTGCTTGGACCAATCTACGGAGCAATTTCCGTTATTGTATATGTATTGCTCGGGTTGATCGGTCTGCCGGTTTTTGCCAGTGGAGGAGGAATTGGATATATCTTCAAGCCCACCTTTGGGTATTTGATTGCATTCATTATCGGAGCATATGTTGCAGGCAAGATGACAGAGCCACATGAAAAAAGAAATTATAAAGATTATCTTAAAGCAAGTATAGCGGGATTATCGATCGTCTATATTCTGGGCTTTATCTACTTTTATCTGATAAGCACTTTTGTATTAAAGCTTAATGTCGATCCGAAGCTTCTTTTTCTTCACGCCTTCATACTGCCACTTCCTGGAGATGTTGTTGCTTGTTTTATTACCGCTTTAGTTGCCGTAAAACTGCCAAGAGCGATCAGGACATAATAAGCCCTTTTCAAAATTAACCTGTTGACTTTATATCTGTCCGCTGGTATAATAAGTCTTGTCTTATTCCGAGAGGTACCGAAGCGGTCATAACGGGGCGGTCTTGAAAACCGTTAGGGTGAAAGCCCACGTGGGTTCGAATCCCACCTTCTCGGCCATTTTTTATATCTGTGCAAGGCAATTGAGGAGAAGTACTCAAGTGGCTAAAGAGGTGCCCCTGCTAAGGGTATAGGCCGGGAAACCGGTGCGTGGGTTCAAATCCCACCTTCTCCGCCATCTTTACTAAAGAAAATCTACGAGAGTAGATTTATTTTTTTGCCTAAAACCAGAAAAAAAGAATCTGTTGACCGCTGAAAGTTGTCACAGATTCTCACCTAATCTATTCTCTTTTCTCTGTTCTCTGTTCTCTGTTCTCTATTCTCTATTATTTTCACTTAATGTTTTCTATTTACTGATCACAGATAATCCACCCATAAACGGAACTAATGCTTCTGGAATCAAAACACTTCCGTCAACCTGCTGATAGTTTTCTATAATCGCTGCAAAAGTCCTTCCCACTGCCAGCCCTGATCCATTCAACGTGTGTACATATCTGGTTTTTTGAGTTTCTTTATCCCTGAATCTTATGTTCGCTCGTCTTGCCTGATAGTCTTCAAAGTTTGAACACGAACTGATTTCTACATATCTCCCATAACTTGGCATCCATACCTCGATGTCATAGGTTTTGGCTGACGAAAACGTCATATCGCCCGTACATAGTTCGATTACTCTGTAGGGTAAGCCGAGTACCTGAAGAATTTTTTCAGCATCTGATGTAAGTTTGTCGTGTTCCTCATTGGATTTATCAGGATGTGCAAACTTTACCAGCTCAACCTTGTCAAATTGATGATTTCTGATAAGTCCCCTCGTATCCCTTCCAGCAGAACCGGCTTCTTTTCTAAAACATGGTGAATACGCCGTATATGATATGGGAAGTTGGTCTTCGTCCAGGATTTCATCCCGGTAATAATTTGTTACTGGCACTTCCGCCGTAGGGATCAGAAAAAGATCCTTATCCAGCATTTTAAAAGCATCATCTTCAAATTTCGGCAGCTGTCCAGTGCCGGTCATTGAATCCCTATTCACCATAAAAGGTGTAGAAACTTCAATGTATTTATCTTCCTCCGTATGAACGGAGAGCATGAAGTTGATGATTGCTCTTTCAAGCTTAGCGCCCTTTCCAATAAACATAGAAAATCTGGCACCGGTTATTTTAGCCGCTCTTTCAAAATCCAGGATATTAAGATCGGTTCCCAGGTCCCAGTGAGGCTTTATTTCAAATTCAAAATCTCTTGGTACACCCCATTTTCGTAGTTCAACATTGTCATTTTCATCTTTTCCTACTGCAACATCAGGATTTGGTGTATTAGGGGTTTCCAGAAGCAATCTTTTCACTTCATCATCGATCTGCCTCAGCTCATCGTCAAGGATCTTGATTTCTTCTGATAAGATCTTCATTTCAGAAAGGATTTCTTTGACATCCTTTTTCTCTTTTTTATAAGCAGGGATAAGTTTTGAAACTCGATTCTGCTCAGCTTTCTTTTCTTCTACTTCTGTGATCATATTTCGTCTCTTGGTATCTAAATCAAGAAGATATGTTATATCGTAGTCTCCTTTTCTTTTCAGGAGTTCATTTACTTCATCCTTATTTTCCCGGATTCTTTTAATATCTAACATTACTTTCTTCCTTTCAATATTATATTGCCGCTTTTTTTATTCAAGCATCGTGCTTATGGGGTATTCGTAAGAGCCTTTAAGTCACCAAGTACGCTTTCCAGCTGCTTGATCAGTTCACCGTATTTCGCCCAGTCTCCGCCCTTCTGAGCTTCCTGAGCCTGTGTAAACAAACTATTCGCCTTTGTGATCAGACTATTTACGTCTTTATCAGCTTCCCCTGGCGTTTCGTTTGGCTGAGGTGCTTGGGATTTGCCGAAGATCTGTTCAAGTGCACTCTCCAGACTGTCAGCCATGATTATTTTATTTTTATAGGATGCGATTACTTTCTTTAACTCCGGCAATGCTCTGTCCCCATCGCTTGCTTTGATATAGATAGGTTCTACATATAGTATCGCTTCTTCGATAGGTATGGTCAGCATATTTCCTCTGACGACCTGTGACCCCTGTTGTCCTAAGAGTGTAAGCTGCGGGGATATCGTTGTATCCTGGTCAACTCTCTGTTCGATCTGCATAGGTCCGTAAACCAAGCTTTGCTTTGGAAAATTATACACCATCAGCTTGCCATAGTCATCTCCGTCATTCATTGCTGACATCCAGGCAACCATGTTATCTTTCTGCCTTGCCGTATAAGGAATCATCAGCGTAAATTCTTCATCTCTGTCAGGAAGTTTCATAATAAGATATGCGCTTTCAACCTTCATGGTTTCTTTTTCTGCACCATAAACTTGTCTGGCCACTTCCCACTGATCTTCCTTATTATAAAATACTTTTGTGTTATTCATATGATAGGTTCTGTAGATATCAGACTGAATATCGAACATGGTCTGGGAATACCTGACATGGCTTCTTAAATCTTCAGACATTTCGCTGATAGGTTTAAGGATTCCCGGATAAATCTTATTGTATGTATTGGTAATTGGATCGTCTTTATCCACCTGATAGAAAGTAACATCTCCATTATAGGCATCAATAACAACTTTTACTGAATTTCGAATATAGTTAAAGGTATTTTCTGTATTATATGGTTTGGAATATGGATATCTATTGCTGGAGGTAAATGCATCCACGATCCAGTATAGCTTCCCTTCGGAAACAACAATGTACGGATCTTCATCATAGGAAAAAAACGGAGCGATTGCAGCAAGCCGAGCTTTTATGTTTCTATTGATGAGAATCTTGCTATCTGAAGTAATATCCGTTGAAAGTATTATTTTTATATTTTGCTCCCGGATGGCAAAGGCGAGTCTGTTGAAAAGGGTTAGCTTGATTCCTGCTTTACCTTCATAAAAATTCTCCTTGTTGTCGCTTCCTGATGGGTAGTCAAACTCAGGCGTTTTACAGTTTGTAATTGCATAGGTGTCGGTACTTTCCCCAAAATAAATTCTCGGTTCCGTTACTTCTATATCTGTTCCAATGGACTTTGGAGGAATATCTTTAACGGTAAGATCAGGCTGTCCGACTTCATTAACCTTATTTACCGGTGATACGGCAACACCAAAGCCATGGGTATATTTGAGATGCTGATTTATCCAGTTTTTCGCATTTTCCTCCAGCTGTCCGTTATCCATTTCTCTTGCAGAAATAAACACCTGGGTATAAAGCTTGTTGATCATGTATCTGTCGATATCGATGTCATTGAACTCGTAGTAGATCCGGAACCCTTGAATAGAATTGTACATATCAAGGGTAGGCTTATAATCGTTGATCGGTATGTTTTTTACAGTCAGATCATTCGCTTTGATATCTTCTAAAGTGATGTCCTCTGAAGCAGAAAATTCTTTATTTTCAACATTATCAAGACCATAGGCAAGTTGCGTATACTGAATATGCTTCTTAAGATATGGCTCTTCTTTATCGTACTGATTCGGTGCAACGATATAATTTTCCAATCCAAAGGCTGCTACTCCTCCAATCAGGGATACCGCGATAAGAACGATGGGACCCAGAAGCATCAATTTGAATTTTTTTCTAAAGCCGGCTAATACCGCTAAAACAGCTGCTGCAATGCAGAGTACTGTCTGTATTCTGTATAGGTTCAGCTTAACGGCAATATCCGTGTACCCTGCTCCAAAAGAAATGCTTGACGGGGAATAAAGGATGGTAAAAGTTCTTATATAATAGTCGAAGGATAGAAGAAGAAAAAATATAGCCGCAAAAATACCAATTTGCTTGGATGTCAGCTGCCCAAATTTAATGAAAAAATCCTTCATTTCCTCTTTTCGAATTTCCAGTTCTGATATTTGTATCGCTTCTCTGCCTTTTGAAAGAAACGTGAGGGCTGTGAAAGCAAGGGTTGCGATAAATACGATAAATAGTATCGTAAGCAGTACTCCGCTTAAACTTTCCAGAAAAGGCAGTTTAAACACATAGAAAGATATATCCTTCCCAAAGACGGGATCCTTTGTATTAAATGATGAAGCATTTAAAAATTCCAGAAGTTTGAACCACAATAAACTGTTTGCTAAAGATGTAATGATAAATGAGAGGACTATACTCGCAGCCAGTGGAATCAGGGCTATTTTTTTCTTGATCGTCACCACTACCAGGTCTCTTTTTGTCACTGCAGACTTAAGGAATATAAAATAAAAATAAAGGATGACGGTAAGCACCAAAAACATGGGCACACCGATCTGCATCCTAGTTACGATTTCTTTAAGAAAAACCTGTGTATACCCAACTTCCGTAAACCATAAAAGATCGATGTAGTATTTGTTCGCAGCTACAAGCATGATACTCACAGCGGCAAGTATCATCAATATAACTGATAGTATTTTTTTTCCGTTTGTCGGTTTCATTGGTTCCTCCTTAATTATCTAGCAACAGATCTCGTGCTTTTAATGATGCTTTAATTAAATCATACGTCATCATATTGGGGACTTCTATTGTGTGCAGATGGACTCCATTGGTTATCTTAGAAAGCGGTTCAGCTTTTGTCCGGTTGAATTCTTGTATGAAAAATTCTACATCTTCCCTTGTGGAAAGCATGAGATTAGCTTTTATTTCTCCATACACGGGGTGCTCAACGATAATATCCAGGATCCTTCCGCAATTTTCGACGATAATATATAGCTCTTCCTCCATCATTAAGCTGTCATGCCTGACTGCGATTGTTTTCCTGATGAAGCCAGATAATTTATCAGGACAGAGATATCCTTTTGCAGTCGCCATAATATCTTCCCCTTCAGCTCGGAGGATAGCCACATCCTGGACAATAATCTGCCGACTTACCTTAAAAATCTCTGACAATTCATTGCCTGAAACTGGTCTGCCAGCAGACTTCAATATACTAATAATCTTATCCCGCCGTTTAGAATTAATCATTTATTCTTCCTTAACTGAATATATTTTAAATCCTTATCTAAACATTATAACATGTTCTATGCCGGAATCTTAATTATTATTTATTCAAAAGATCAGAATTTTCCAAAAAACAAAAAAAAAGAAATCCCGCAGCGACATACTCTCCCAGGGCGTCACCACCCAAGTACCATCTGCGCGGGAGGACTTTACTACTGTGTTCGGTATGGGAACAGGTGTAACCCCTCCGCCATTGCTGCG
>JAAXUP010000170.1 GCA_013335935.1 Eubacteriaceae bacterium
GAAAAGACGGACACAGGATTCATTGCAATGAAGGCAATGTCGGGGGGACTAATCAGCAGCAGTGCTGCAGCATTTGGTTTTATGTCACGTTATGAAAATGTGGTGCCAATCTATGGAATCCAGAAAATGAATGAGCTTGAGGAATTTCTTGAGCTGGACAAAAATCCACCTCCATATGATGAACAGCTGAAATCCCTGATTGAAAAATCGAAGGAAGGATTAGCAGGCGATTTCTGCAGGAGCTGCGGCTACTGCCTGCCCTGTCCTGTGGAGATAGACATACCACAATGTGCAAGAATAAGCCTGCTGATGACACGGGCACCTTCTAAACCCTTCCTGTCCGATGAGTGGAAGGCCAAGATGGAGAAGATCAATAGCTGCATTAACTGTGGAAACTGTAAAAAACGTTGTCCTTACGGTCTTGATATTCCGAATCTTCTGAAGAGAGAATTAGATCGATATCAAGAACTCTATGAAAAACTTAGCTGATTTAGGTCCGTCCCCTTGGGTTAACATGATCCATTAACCTTCGAAGTTCAAAACAGGTACATTAATATTACAAATGCAAATAGGGACACTATCAAATGCAGCGAAATAAAATCCAGAACATATTTCTTGTGTTCGCATTCACCGACGATGGATAGAGGGATTATAAACGGCGGAGGGAGAATAAACATTGTGTATAAGGCAGCCTGGTAGGTTTTGTCCAGACCTAGCCACATAACAATTACAAATGTATTTATTAGATAGGCAATTGAAAGCATCATTGTCAACCTTATAAAAACTGCTGAGATCGTCTTTCTGAAATTCTTATAATTAAATGGAAGTTCGTATCCAATTATAAGGAGTGTCATTGGAAATGCCGCACTAGACATAAGAGAAACCGCCTCCATGAGGGCAGTAGCTGCAGGGAAACTCTCGATAGTGGGTCTGTATCCTGACAGTGATATTAATATGCCCAGAAACATGCTAATCGTCAGCGGGGATTTCAAAAGATTTTTCAGATGTGTTAAAATGTTGCTTTTTTCAGTTGAATTTACACTGCAACTGACAATGCTTAAAAAGACAGTTAGCACAGTAAAAATAAAAAATGAATTTCCCACATCTAAAATAGCAAGCTTATATAAATTCGCGGCTCCAAAATATGCAATAAAAAGTGGAAAGCCGATAGGGCCTGTTAAGAAGGTTGTAAACAAGGAAGGGTAAAATTGATTTGTGGATTTCTGAAGCTTCTTTATTAGAAATCCCAATGCGAATTCTAATATGCAGGCTGCAAAAATTACGGCGGAAAGAATCAGAAGCTCAGGTTCCAATTCTGCTCTGAAAAAGGTAAGGAATAATATGCAGGGCAAGGATATGTTCATGGTGATTACTGTCATTCCGCGTATCGTATCAGCGCTAATAAAGGCAGTTTTCCTCATCCAGACACCCAGAATCAGAAGGAGTATGATCGGAAGCACCTTCAAGATAACAAGAATGATATCATTCACACTATGTCGCCTCCTGTTATAATTACTATTCGACTTTAACTTTGATGGATCAGGTCTGAAAATATTCTGTGATGTTTCTTTTCGTCAGTTATTATTTTTTTAAACATATTGAAAGTGATCTTGTCATTTGTTTCTTGAGCAAGTCGTATTATCTTCTCGTATAACTCGATCGCACCTCGTTCTTCATTCAAATCAATCGCCAGCATCTCCATGGTGGTTTCCCCTACGGAAATTGGATCAGGTTGCGATGTCAACTCGCCCCCAAGTCGAACGATTCTTTCTGCGATAATCTCAGCGTGCATCATTTCAGCCATGGCAATTTTTCTCAAGCTTATGCCGGGTATCCAAAAAGAAACATGGCTACTGATAAATTTCTTTTGCTTATCAAGTGTTTTTTTATCAAGTACTGATGCAAACCAAATTGAATGCTGAAGCATGTATTGTATTGAAACTTGCATTTCTCTTGCGTTAGCCATGTTTAACAGATTGATTAATTCTGAAGAAGCGTTTGTATTTTCCATATTGTACCTCCAATCAAATACTCGCCGTAAAGTAATCATCTGCTTATTTTATACCCCTAACTTTTGGGACTAAAACGTTCGAAGATTCTTCACTGACATGAGCTGCATAGTGTTAGCCAGGAGTCATTTAACAGTTCAAAGGAAAAATTATTGACTTTACTACTAATTAGTAGTAAAGTTTAAACATGAAGAAAAAAATTTTATCCTATGGAGAACTTAATAATCAAAATTTGAAGGTACTGATCGCTTTAAGCAGAGCCACTAAAGGAGTTCATAAAAGGTCAGCTAAGATATTCAATAAAGGAGGCTTAACAACCGCCCAATTCTCAGTACTTGAGGCACTTTATCACAAGGGGAGTATGACAATAAATCAAATCATTGAATCGGTCCTTTCAACTGGGGGTAATATGACGGTTATCATAAATAATCTAGAAAAAGAAGCATTGGTCACGAGATGTTCTAATCCTGAGGATAGAAGGTCGTCTTTAGTTGAGATAACAGAAAAAGGGAGTGAATATATTCGCAAAATATTTCCCGAACACTTGAAGGATTTGGCGGAATGTTTCGAAGCTTTAGCATCAGAGGAGAAAATGTTGTTGATCAGACTTTTGAAAAAAATCAATAAGTGAAGTAAAAAATTTAAGCAAATAGTACTAATTAGTAATAGACGATTACCTGCTATATTGAATAAATCAATATTATGGAAGAACATCAGAAAGAAGGAATGAAAAATGGAAGAAAACAAAATTGTTGAAATAATTGAATTTACAGATCCAGTCTGTACATGGTGCTGGGGAAGCGAACCGTTACTTCGTAAACTGGAAACCAGATACGGCGATCAGATTAAAATTAAATTTATTATGGGAGGTCTGGTCAAGGACATCAGGGAATTCTATGACAGTTACAATGACATCGGAAGAGATCCAGAGAAATCAAATAATCAGATTGCAAAGCATTGGCTTGAGGCTTCAGAGCGACATGGCATGCCAGTACGAACTGAGGGTTTCCGACTGTTCTCAGAGGAGTATCCTTCTACATATCCGCAAAACATCGCCTACAAGACAGCTCAGCTGGAGGATCAGGAGCTGGCTGATAAATTTCTAAGAAGGATGAGAGAGGCATCTGCAGCAGAAGCCAGGCAGACAAGTCGACCTGAAGTGTTGATCGAATTAGCCTCGGAAGTCGGACTTGATATTGCAAAATTTATGGAAAGGATCTCGGATGGTTCCGCTGAGGCAGCTTTCAAGGAGGATCTCTATATAACAAGTCAATATGGCGTAAGAGGCTTTCCCACATTTATGGTCAAATACGGCGATAAGGAAATATTGCTGCGTAGTTATCAAAGCTTTGAAGGATTTCAATCCGTAATCCGTTCCCTTACAGCAAATTC
>JAAXUP010000171.1 GCA_013335935.1 Eubacteriaceae bacterium
TTTAAAAGGAATTGATGCCTTAATGGATATTAAATTCTGAAAGAATTTTAATATTTATTAAACCATAAAGCTAATGATTCTGTTTATATTTGTAGTAGAACTAAAGTTAACAAAAATATAACGAACATGAGCAAACCTCCTTTTTCAAAAGACATCCTCAAAATAAAAGATATAGAAGCGCTGGCTGACCATCTGGGCAATCTTCTTAAAGAAGAAATATTTTTCAAATACAAACGCAAAGGTGCAGTAGTAGGAATAAGTGGAGGTATTGATTCTTCAGTTTCTATGGCTCTGGCAGCAAAATATCTTGGTCCTGAAAGAGTTTTTGGCGTGATGATGCCAGAAAAAGATTCAAGTCCCGATAGTGAAAGCATGGCAAGTAAACTGGCGAAAAAGTTTGGGGTTGAGGCCATTGTTGAAAATATAAGGCCTGCACTTGAAGGTTTTAAATGTTATGAAAGGAGAGATGAAGCTATCAAGCGAGTCTTCCCGGATTTTAACCCCTTGACCGACAAATCAAAAATCGGCATCAACAAAACCGGTCTTGACCAAAAACTCCCACCGGTATTTCACCTGACAGTGATTGATACAGCCGGAAACCAACAAAGCAGAATTATTCCCGTGAAGGAATATCTTCAGATTGTTTCCGCTTCCAACCTGAAGCAACGCTGCAGAATGGCCATGGTCTATTATTATGCTGAGAAAATGCATTATGTAGTGCTGGGTACCGCCAACAAACATGAAATTGATCAAGGGTTCTTTGTAAAATTCGGCGATGGCGGTGCTGATCTGTATCCCCAGGCAAACCTATACAAAACCCAGGTTTACCAGTTAGCAGCCTACCTTGGCGTTACACAGGAAATCATCGATCGTACTCCTACCACCGATACATACAGTGCGGAACAAACCCAGGAGGAGTTCTTTTATCAGCTTCCATTTGACATTATGGATCCGATGTGGTATGGGTTTGAGAATGGATATTCTACCGCTGAAGTTGGGAATGTTATGGGAATGACGGCCGGAGAAGTGCAGGTTATTTTTGACAATTTTGCCAGAAAAATAAAGACAACTGAATACTTACGGGCAAATCCATATTATTTTCCAGTGATTTAAACACGGGCAACATGAATGTGTTCGACTATTTCTTCGAATCTTCAGGCATTCTTGAGAAAGAAGCAGTTGTAGGCCAGGAAAGCATTTCGTACACTGCGCTTAGAACGAGCGCGCTCGAAACAGCCCTTCAGTTTGGCAGTGCTCATGGAGAGAATAATTATGTACTTATACTGAGTGAAAACTCCATATTTTTCATCACAGTTTATTTGGCGTTGATGAAATCAGGGAATATCTGTGTTCCGCTTAACCCTTCAATTGAGCTGGAAAATCTGGACAAAGTACTGGAGAAAACAGAGTCAACCCTTGCATTTATCAGCAAGAGATATCAGCAGCGCTTCGCGAAATACGGGTTTACTGTTTATGATGATGAAACAGTAAAAACCTGGAGTAATAACAGCTCAGGGCTGAGACCCTCAGCAGAAGATCAAGCATTCGATGAATCACGCCTGGCTGAAATCATTTTCACTTCCGGGTCAACGGGCGAGCAAAAAGGTGTAATGATCTCACACAGGAATATAATTGCCAACACCAATTCTATCATAAAATACTTAAAACTGACCCCTGCTGACACCATAGAGGTTGTGATGCCCTTTTATTATTGTTATGGTTTATCATTACTTCATACGCATCTTCGGGCTGGTGGGGCTGTTCACATGAACAACTCATTTATGTTTATAGGCAGCGTTATTGACGACCTAAATAAATATAATTGTACCGGTTTTGCCGGAGTCCCCAGTCATTTTCAGATATTACTCCGCAAAACAAAAGATTTTAAAACTACTAAGTTTCATTCGCTGCGGTATGTTACCCAGGCGGGAGGAAAACTTCATGCTGCATTTATACAGGAATTTATCGACTCGTTTCCAGACATTAAGTTTTATGTGATGTATGGACAAACAGAAGCAACTGCCCGGCTATCTTACCTGCCGCCAGAGGTTTTAAGGACTAAACTCGGGTCACTCGGCAAAGGTATACCGGATGTTACGCTGAAAGTAGTCAATGAAAATGGAGATCCTGTGAAACCAGGAGAAGTTGGTGAAATCCTTGCAAAGGGAGACAACATAATGGAAGGCTATTTTAATGACCCGGAAACCACTGATGAAACCATAAAAGACGGCTGGTTATATACCGGTGATATGGCTACCATTGATGATGATGGTTATATATTTATGCAATCACGTGCCAAGGAAATTATTAAAGTGAGAGGCATACGGATCAGCCCTAAGGAAATAGAAGCTGTTATTGTCACTTATCCAGGGGTAATTGATTGTACAATCACTGCCGAGAATGATGATGTAACCGGAGAGTCAATAAAAGCGACAGTTTATGTTAATGACTCCGACCTTGGAAAATTTTCGGAAGAGGAGATAAGACAGCATTGTTCTTTAAGCCTTGCTTCCTATAAGGTACCCCAGAGTGTAGTATTTGATTCAAGGCTGGTATTCAATTCTGCCGGCAAGAAATCAAAATATTAGTCTTACTGTTTTTACTCCATATCATTCTGGTAAGTGAATCAATCATCACTTGATTTGGATGAAAATAATCAATAAAGTTTTCACGATTCTGCTTAATCTCTGATAGCTGATCCAGATCATATGTTTTTCCATAGGATTTAATATCCTGTTTAAACCTGGCTTTCATTTTTGCAAGACCTACTTTCTCAAGATGTTCGTCGACACCTTTGTAAACGGGGAAAAGGATAAAATTCAATTCTATTCCTTTTGCATCACAGTATTTTTTAATCTTAAGAAATTCGGCTCTGAATTTCTCAGGGTAAGTATACTTTTTAAAAAAAAGATTCAAACGAAACTGTGCGAGCTTTTCCATTTCATCCGATGGCAAGTATTCATAGGACCCCTGAAGCAAAGCAGGATTTTTGGTTAATGCGTAAGCCAGATTAGCATAAGAATCAAAGAAAATTTCTTTGGAAGTAAAGTATTCATAGGGCCTGTCCTGATAATCCATTGCAAAATGAAAAAGATCATAATCTCTGGCTGAGTTATAATTCATGAACGCCACCTGAAAATAGACTTTCTCCAGTTTGGTTTGTGCCGCCGCAAACCAAAAAGTTTCGAACATTGTATGAAAGCTTGCCCCCGGAAAGCAGAGGTTATAAGATTGCTCGCCTGAAAGCTCCTAGCCGATAATGTACCGCCTACAGCTAAATTACCGGTAACATTCAAATTAATTCTTGCAGGATCGATATCTGCAAGAAAAAACTAGAAGTTTGATGTACTTGTCTTCCCTTTAGAAACAGCTTCCTATATTTTAAGTATAGCTTTTGA
>JAAXUP010000082.1 GCA_013335935.1 Eubacteriaceae bacterium
TACCGAGGTATCGAGACTTAGATCTGCAGCCGCCAGAAGCTGGTCTCCTGAAAAATACTCCAGTTTCCCAATGATTTCACCCTTAGGGATATCGTTGACCACTTGATAATAGCCATCCATTTCCTTAAGCTTGCTTTCGTCTATGGTTACCTTCTCCTTAACGTTCTCGGCCTCTTCGCTGTCAATGAGATAAACGACCTTCTTCTGGCAGATCACTTTTGCTTTTTCTTTTGCTCCTAATACCCTGGTTCTTAAGGCTAAGGATGTTACCGTGCCGCCCTTTTTAAAGGTATCCATATAAACCATTTTGTCAAAAACCCTGTTCATCATCTGACTTCCTTCGGACCAGATGGAATCCATATCCGATTTATAGATGATCCCGATCAGGTCAATACCTGCTTTTGAAGCGGAAAATATAACACATCTCCCTGCCTGATTGGTAAATCCGGTCTTTACACCGGTGACGGCGGGGTTATAATCCTTGTTGGTTCCTTTCGCATTCAGATAGGCGATTTCGTCAAGCTTTTTATGGAGATAAATATTTGTGTTTACAAAGGTGTGAGGGATCTTCCCGCCGACTTCATAACTGACGGTTTTTACAAGTGTCCTGATCGTATCATTTTTTAATACGGCCTTTGTTATTATAAGCATATCTGCTGGCGTTGAATAGTGATTATCGTCCTGAAGGCCATGAGGGTTCACAAAATTTGATTTTTTTGCTCCCAATTTCGATGCTTTTTCAGTCATCATTTTTCCAAAAACGTCAATGGCTTCACTTGATGTATACTTCTTTTCAGGATTTGCTTTCCTGGCTGCATTTACTGCGATCACATTCGCCGCGTCATTTCCTGATGGAAGAATAAGCCCTGCAAGGAGATCTTTGAAACTGATTTTTTCACCCATCACCAGATCAGCTTTGCTGCTGTTGGCGGGTAGTAAATTGATTTCTTCCCCAACCGTGATACTGTCATCCAGTCCTAAATAATCCAGGGCAGTAAGCGCAGTAATCAGCTTAGTCGTGCTTGCCGGATAGTATTTATCATCATCATTTTGTGAATATAACACTCTGTCTCCTTTGATGTCATAAAGAATCATTCCTTGTTCTGCTGGAAAATCAAATTCCAGCTCCCCAGCACCAAAAACGGTATTCATGAACAACGTTAAGAATACTAATGTAAAGATAAGAATTTTTTTCAAGTCACACCATCCTGTCATTCAAAAATATTGACTACCGTTTTGAATACGCCCTTCTCGCTGTTGATCTTTCCTTCATCCCCAAGAACACAAAGGTAATCCATATCCATGGCAGCTTTCAACAGTTTTGCAGCGTTTCTCACATCCTCAGTTGTGCAGGCCAGGATTTCATCTCTTTCTTTTTGTAGCATATCATCGGAGATGTTCCGAAGATAATTGGAGGTGGAATAGGTTCCTTTCATGGAAGGCGTCATAGGTGTATCCAAATTACTGATGGTTCCTATGATGTACTTGTCCATATCCTCCTGAGATCCATTGAAATTATCCAAATATATATGTCCTTCATCGAATATCTTCAGGGTGTTGGTGAGGTGTGGATCTCTGTAGGAGCCTAAAAACAACGTGCCTGTCCTTCCTATGCTAAAGAATGAACCGTAAGCGCCCCCCTGTACCCTGACCTTATTCCAAAGGTAATCTGTTCCCATGATCGTCCTCACAACCTGAAGCTGTCCCGTATATTGGTAACCTAGTTTTTTGACATTATAAGCTTTCCCTACATAAAGCACTTTCCCTGGCGTCATAAAACCTTCATTAAGAGCTTCCATGGGGAAGGATAGATTCGCCTTCGCTTTTACTTCATCTGTCAGGTTTCCATAAAACTCTTTAATATTTTCCTCAAATTTTTGATATCCGCTCTCTTTTGAAGTGATGCTGATCAAGCTTCCATTGACATCAAAAATACTTCGGGTAAGTTCCTTCATTTTTTCAAAAAGATTTTCCCATTCCATTTCAAAATTTTTGTCAAGTTCGGTGATGAATCTGTAGAAATCCACCCCTGCGATGTATTCCACATATTTTGCTGTGGAGGAGAAATAAGACATGACCCGATTGGATACTACCTTATGCCCCACAGACATGAAGTCCATTTCCATTTTTGCTTTTGTGCTCTGGATGATTTCTTTCAGCCTTTGCTTTTCATCAAACCTGGAATGGAATACCATTTGGTTGATCAGTTCAAACAGCTCTCCCGTCTTTTCCTCAAGAACTCTGGATTTGACCAGAAATTTCGGTCTAAATATGCTCTCATCGTTGATGTCCGCATACACATCCAAGTCAAAATCAACCCCCCCTGTATGCATTTCAATGGCGTTATTGACCTGAACGTAGTCATACTTTTCAGTGCTGACCTCCCCAAGATACCTTGAAAGCATGGATAGATAAGGGATCTCTTCCGTGGCAATATGCCCCGCGTCAAAATACATGTCGATGTAGCTTATTCCGTTGGTGTGAAGGTTATGAAAGAGAACTTCGCTTTTCTCATAGTGTCTGATTTCCACCGGAATAATTTCGTGTTCCTTTTTGATATCGGATACCGGCAGCACGGGGATCGTTTTAAGATCTTCCTCTCTGTCTGGGGTATCCTGTATCCTGAACAGTTCTTCTGTAGCGTGCACCAATTCTTCGATTTCTTCTTTGCTGAGTTTTTCCTTGTACGCCATAAGGGCATTTCTGGTTTCCTCATCCTTTTTCTGGGCAAGTCCTTTTTCCGGTTTTAGAACGATCAAAGAAGAGTGGTTATTGTTGAGAAGATATTTTTCAATGAACTTTTCAAAATACCGGTTATCCATCTCTGCCTTTATGGTATCCAGCACTTTCTGATATTCCAGGTGGATAGAAGGATCGTAACCATGGAGCCAGCTTTCCATGATCTGTATCCCATGGATCAGTCCTCTTGGATAGGATCCGTGATCTTCTTCTTTCAGCTTAAACTCCGTTAAATTGACGGCTCCCTGGACGACATCTTTTTCGATGCCCTTGGTCGCCAGTTCAGTCAAAGTGTCTTTCAGGATTTTTTTGAAATCCTCTATTTTATCCTCTTCTGAGTTTTTCACGATCACACTGAATACCGGCTGAAGAATGCTGCCGTCATAGTAGCCTGAAACATCCTTACCTACTTTTGCATCCAGAAGCGCCTTGTTAATCGGCGACGACTGAGCATCCGTCAGAATATGGGCAAGAATATCAAGGGCCAGATGGGTTTCCGCATTGGTGCATCTGTCCAATACATAATTCATTGTCAGGAAGGTTTTATCCTTAAGATCTTCATTTTCCCCCACAGGGTAGTTGAAATACTCTTCCTTTTGCTGTTCAAAACCCTTTTGGATTTTTATGGAAGAGTCGATTTCTATCCGATCAAAGTCATTTAAATAGTTCTCGTTCAAATAGTTCAGATGAGCAAGAACATCCCCGTCTCCGTAAAGATAGATGTAGCTATTTGAAGGGTGGTAATATTTTTTATGGAATTCCAAAAAATCGTCATAAGTCAAATTCGGGATGTCATCTGGATCCCCACCTGATTCCATTCCATAGGCCGTATCCGGAAATAACGACTCCTGAATTTTTCTTCCAAGAACATCCTCAGGATTTGAAAATGCCCCTTTCATTTCATTATATACGACGCCGTTATAGGTGATTTCCTCGTCAGGAGCTTCCAGGTGATAGTGCCACCCTTCCTGTAAAAATATCTCTTTGCTGCTGTAGATTCTTGGATAAAAAACCGCATCAAGATAGACATCCATAAGGTTCATGAAGTCCTTTGAATTCTTGCTGGCTACGGGATACATGGTCTTATCTGGGAATGTCATAGCGTTAAGAAAAGTGTTCAGGGAGCCTTTGATCAGTTCGACAAAGGGTTCCTTGATGGGATATTTTCTCGAACCGCAAAGCACCGAATGCTCCAGGATATGGGGCAGCCCTGTACTGTCTGCTGGAGGTGTCCTGAAGGAAATTGAGAATACCTTGTTGTCATCCTCATTGGATATATAATAAAGCTGCGCTCCCGTCTTTACATGCTCAAAGAGCCTGCCTGTTGATTCCATTTCTTTGATTTCTTTTTCATTGATCAGCTTAAATCCGCTGTAGATGTTGTTTATTTTAAACTCTTTCGAATTGTTCATAAAATCTCTCCTTTTTTTTGCTATTAGCTATCAGCTGCTAACTGTTTGCTTAAATGCTTATGTGCTTATATTCTTGAAGCAAATTCGTGTCAATCTATTTTTCAAGCGGAACGCATGAAATGCGTTCCCTACAAAAAAAGCATTTCGCCACTTTCGGGCGAACACTGTTCGCCCCTACTCTGCAGGTTTTCAACACTTAAACACTTCAACGATTATGCATTTACACGTTTTGTTTTTCAACGCCTTTGCATTTCGCCAACCACCCAAATAAGTCGCTAGTCCCTAGTCCCAAGTCGCTAGTATGCCAGATTTCCGCACTTCCGCACTTCAACGCTTTTCGCTTTTCGCTTTTCGCCAACCACCCAACCACCTAGTCACCTAACCACCAATCCAGTCCTAAGCCCCAAGTCATAAGTCATAAGTCGTAAGTATGCCAGATTTATGCATTTCAACACTTCAACGCTTTTTCTTTGGCTATTCACCTAATCGCTAATTGCTAATCATCTTTTTTTAATTTTCTCCAGGTATTCCTTCATGATTTTCTCGTATCCTAAGTCCGTAGGGCGGTAGTAGACGACTCCTTCCATGCCCTGGGGCATGTAGTTTTGCTCAATATAATGGTTTTCAAATTCATGGGGGTATTTATAACCTTTGCCATGTCCCATTTCCTTTGCGCCCTTGTAACCTGCGTCTCTCAGATGCAGGGGGACTTCTCCCGTTCTTTTATTCTGAATATCCGACAGGGCATTTTTTATCCCTGTGTAGGCGGCATTGCTTTTTGGTGCGCAGGCAAGGTAGGTGACCGCCTGTGCAAGTGTTATTCTCGCTTCAGGCATACCGATGATCTCCAGTGCCCTGAAGGCGCTTACCGCCACGTTTATGGCGTTTGGATCTGCATTTCCCACATCTTCCGAGGCGGATATGATGATCCTTCTTCCAATGAACTTTGGATCTTCGCCTGCCCAGAGCATCTTTGCCATCCAGTAAAGCGCCGCATCCGGATCTGAACCCCTGATGCTTTTAATGAATGCCGATACATTGTCGTAGTGATTGTCTCCATTTTTATCATAATGGATGACCCTTTTCTGGATGCATTCTTCCGCTGTATTCAAGTCGATGTTTATGATCCCATTTTCATCCTCATCAGAGGTAAGCACCGCCAGTTCCAGAGCGTTGAGAGCGTTTCTTGCATCTCCATTGCAACTTTCTGCAATGTGTTTCATCGCTGCTTCTTCCATATTTACCTTTAGCTTGCCGAAGCCTCTTTCTTCGTCTGAAATCGCTTTTTTGAGTATCCTTTCGATGTCCACAGCTTCCAGATTATTCAGCCGGAATATCCTGGATCTGGATACCAAAGGCGCGTTTACTTCAAAGTACGGATTTTCTGTGGTTGCTCCAATGAGGACAACCACCCCTTCTTCAACCGCCGGCAGCAGTGCATCCTGCTGGCCTTTGTTGAACCGGTGGATCTCATCGATAAAAAGGATCGTCTTTTTGCCGTACATTCCAAGGTCTTCCTTGGCTTGCTGGATGACCTCCCTCAAATCCTTCACCCCGGAAGTTACCGCATTAAGCTGGGTGAAATTTGATTGAGTGGTATTTGCAATGATCCTGGCAAGGGTCGTCTTCCCGGTACCAGGAGGTCCGTAAAGAATGACCGAGGTCATACGGTCTGCCAGGATCATCCGGTAAAGAAGCTTGTTTTTACCCAGGATATGCTCCTGCCCGGAAAACTCCTCCAGGCTTTCAGGCCTCATTCGCATTGCCAGAGGCCCGGAAGATTTTAGGGTTTCTTTTAAATTATTTTCAAAGAAGCTCTGCTGCATATTATAACTCCTTAATGTTTTATCATCATTTCACTGCTGTTTTTTCATGTACGTGCTGATCTTGCTGATTGTTTCCTTTACATCCTTCGCTTCAATATAATAATGGGTCACAAATCTCACCCGGGTATCCGTAATATATGTTGCCAGGATTCCATCTTCTTTAAGCGCTGCAATGAACTTCTGGCTGTCGGAATCTTTGTTTACGATGTCGCACATGACAATATTGGTCTGAACGCTGTTCAGGTCAACTTCAAGGCCCTTAATCCCACTCAGACCTTCTGCCAAATTTCGTGCATTCTCATGATCTTCCTGGAGTCTTTCCCTCATATCCGTCAAGGCCACGATTCCTGCAGCGGCGATTATTCCCGCCTGCCGCATGCCGCCGCCAAACATTTTTCTGTATTTTTTGGCTTTATGGATAAAATCCTTGCTTCCTGCAAGCATGGAACCCACAGGAGCGCACAGTCCCTTAGACAGGCAGAACATGACCGAATCAGCATGTTCTGTAATATTTTTCACATCAGTATTCAGATATGCGGCAGCGTTGAATATTCTGGCTCCATCAAGATGGACTTTAATGCCCCTGCCCATGGCCAGCTCATGAATGTTTTTCATATGGCTGGCACTCATCACCGTTCCGCCCCATTTATTGTGGGTGTTTTCAACGCAGATCAGTGAGGTTTTGGGAAAATGAATATCTTCGCTGCGGATGGCCTTTCTTATGTCTGAAATGGCCATTATTCCTCCTTCACCCCGGATCGTCCTGGTCTGAACGGAGGATAAAGCCGCCGTGGCCCCAGCCTCATAATAGAATATATGGCAGTTTTCTTCTAAAATGATTTCGTCTCCAGGGTTGGTATGAGTCTTCACCCCAAGCTGGTTTCCCATGGTGCCGCTTGGCACAAAGATTGCCGATTCTTTCCCCGTGATTTCTGCCGCCAACTCTTCCAGTCTCTTTACAGTGGGATCTTCACCGTAGACATCATCTCCGACTTCAGCTTCATACATGGCTTTTCTCATTTTTTCGGTTGGTTTCGTTATGGTATCGCTTCTGTAATCAATCATTTTCACGGTTTCCCTTCAGGGTATTTTTTATGTAGGTTTTCTCTTCTTCCGTAATTTTGAAGCAGGCGTAAATAAATTCATTCATAAGGACGCTTTGGACATTTTCTTCTGCATCCTTGCTCATTTCCAGGTAGAATTCTGAAAGTTTTTCCCAAAATATTGGATCTGATGACGGTATTTTCAGCTTGCCCACCGTATTCGGATAATACTCGTACATGTCATTTCCCAGTTTCTTGCCTATGGCCTTGAAATAAAACTCATAGAGCTCACTGTTTAACAGACAGGTCAGTCCTTCCAGACTCATTTCATTAAAAAGATTCTTCTTCAGTGCAAAACCGTAAATGTCAGCACTGAAAAATTTGCCTGATGTATCCAGTGCAAATCGGTTTCCGGAAGCTTTGTAAGGGAAAATGATTTTAGGTTCCTTGAACAGCGTTTCTTTTCTTCCCCACTGCAGATGAAACCACTTTTTTGAGCCGTTTTTGCACTCCCTGCGGTTTTCAAGCCTTTCCCTAAAACCTTCAAGCCTTTTTTCAAGGCAAGGATAGTCCTTTATCTCCTGGATTTTATCGGCAAAAATGAGATATTTGCTGGATTCGGTTATTCTGAAGCTTTTCACGTTGGAATTTTTGATCCAGTTTACCGCAAACTGTTCATAGGAATCTTTTTCTTCTCTTTTAATCACAAAGGCTTTATCCAGACCTGTTATAATCCCCTGATAACAGTCCCAGATGCCCTCAAGGGGTGTAACTACCGCTGTTTCCAGCTTATGGATTATCGATGAAGTGGTTTGATCCTTCAGTACCCAGACTTCATGGTTCAAACTTTCCTGGGAGGTCGTGAATATATTGAAAAGCGTTTGGTCATAGATCCTGGCGGACTGATCAAAGTGATTTTTATTCATCCTGCCCCCAATATATCTGTGAACATTCATATAATCTTTTTTGCTTCCGCTTTCGGTCTTTGATGCCTCGATAATTGCCAGATCAACTCTGGCACCGGGTATTATACGAAGGCCATTATAATCTATTATACTATTTAGTACATATTTTTCCATCAGAAATCTTCTCAGACCTTTTGCATTGTGGGCTTCCAAAAAATATCGGGAAGTGATGAATATCAGCTGTCCTCCATCTTTTAGAAGCTCAAAGGCCTTCACAAAAAAACAGTAGGAAATGTCGGCTTTGTCGTAAAATACACTTCCATACTTTTCTTTCAAATCAATAAAATATTCCCTTCCCAGCTGCTTATGTCCGATATAGGGTGGATTGCCTGCAACAAGGTCGAAACTCTCCCCTGCAGCCGATCCTTCCATCAAAGAATCTGTGCAGATGAGATTTTTTGCCAGGACAAATTTTTTATATTTCAGGCTTAGAACCAGGGAAGCAATAAGCAGTCCCAGAGAATCGCTGTCCATGCCATATATCCGGTTTTCCAGAATATCTTTGTGCATTCGAAGACGTTTTGTATCGTCGTCCTTATCTGTTATCTCCTCATAGGAATCTTCCATCCTGTCGTAAACCGCCGAAAGAAAAAATCCGCTCCCGCAGGCTGGATCGATTGCCCTGCTGCCTTTGATTCTACACTTTTTATCCAGGGAGAGCATAAGTTCTACTGTGTATTCCGGCGTGTAGAACATACCCTTCTTTTTTTGGTCTATGGCGGAAGAAAGCTCTTCATACACTGTTCCCATGAGAATACTGTCCAATCCTTTTAAGGGATATCCATGATCAACGTAATCCATGATCAGCCCAGCCTCTGCTTTGCAGGAAATGAGCGTGTCTTCCTGGAAGCTAAGTTCCGCCTCCCTGTCCCACAGCCTGATGATGTTTTGGAACGTAAATTCTTCAAACAAATCTGGTTTGATGTTTTCAGGATCAAGATAAGCATTGTCTGAAAGATATTTTAAAAGAACTGCTTTGATGATCAGTTCCATGCCGTCATTATTCATTTGTGCTCTGAAATATCGGTTCAGCTCCAATTGATCAACTGGATTTTTCATATGCCACCTTTTCCATTTAACTTTATGTCTGATTATATCATTTAAAAAAAATAATCCAAAGCAAAACTGCTTAAGATTATTTTCATTTGTACCGGGATCCTTGGGTCAAACTATGGCTGAAGGATTTCAGCTAAAACGGAAACTGCCCAGTCTATTTCATCTTTCGTGATCACTAACGGCGGCGTGAACCGGA
>JAAXUP010000083.1 GCA_013335935.1 Eubacteriaceae bacterium
ATCGAGCACAATACTGATTTTATAGCTGATGTAGCCGATTCGATTTTCTTTTTACATGAAGGCGTTCTTTCAGCTTTCGAGAGCATGGCTGCTCTTCGTGAGGATAAACGGGTAATGGCGGCTTATATTTGATTATGACAATACTGAAGGTCGAAAATCTGTCAACCGGTTATGGCAAAAAGCAGGTGTTGTACAATGTCTCGTTCGAGGTCAATAAAGGTGATATTGTGTTGGTCGCGGGAAGCAATGGCAGCGGGAAGTCAACCTTGCTGAAAGCCATTTATGGAATGTTGCCGCAATGGGATGATGGAAAGGTAGTGTTTGATGGTGAGGACATTACAGGTAAGCCTACGGCAGAGTTATTAAAAAAGGGATTGCTGTATATTCCGCAAAAAAATAACTTGTTTGAAGAATTGACAGTAAAGGAGAATTTGGAGATGGCAGGATTGACGCTGGATAAAAGGTTGCTAAAGGAGAGAATCGATATTATGTTGACTTTGTTTGCTGCGTTTGCCAAGAATTTAAGTAGGATGCCGATGACCCTTAGTGGAGGTGAGCGTCAGTTGTTGACGTTGGGCATGGCAATGGTGCATCAGCCAAATATGATTCTAATTGATGAGCCGTTTTCTGGATTATCGCCTCAGAATATTGACTTTATAGCTGAGCATCTGAAAGATTTAAACACACGGATTGGCATTACTTTGGTGATTGTCGAACATTATGTAAAAGTATGTCTGGAAATCACAAATAAAGTAGTTGGTGTTAAGCAGGGTAAAGTTTTTTGTGAAGAAAACGTAATCATGCCATATCATTATTCCAGATTAAAAGATATTTATTTATGAAAATTAATTTATCAGTAAAAAATGGCGCATCAGTATTGATAATAGTGTCATTTATATTTTTATTTAGTGGATGCTATGTAAATAACAAAAAAACACATCCCGATCATAATATAGATATAGGTGTTGTGTTATCTTTGACAGGAAAAGGGGCTACTTATGGTATTAATGCAAAAAATGGAATGCTGCTGGCTGTTGAAGAAATAAATAAATTGCCGCCATTTAATAAGAACAATATTGTGCTGATTGTTGAGGATTCAAATTCATCAGCTTCTGTTGCGCTGAATGCTTTTAATAAATTAATAGAGATTAATCATGTTCCTGTTGCTGTTGGTTTTGTTTTAAGTGATGAGGTTTTGACATGTGCCCCTGTTGCTGAAAAGAAAAAAACTGTATTGTTTACTACAGCCGCAGGTAGTGATAAAATTAAAGATGCTGGAGATTATATATTTAGAAATAGAGAAAGTGGTGATGTTCAGGCAAAAGCAATAGGAAATTTTGCTATCAATAAACTCGGATATAAAAATTTTGCAGTTATATACTCCAATTCAGCTAATGGGATGTCATATAAAGATGCATTTGTTAAATGTGTAAATGATTTGGGTGGAAGCGTTGTTTTGTTTCCATATAATGAGGGGAATTTAAACTATCGCCCGATAATTGATAAGTTAAAAAAGACAAAAGTGTCCGCTGTTTATCTTGCCGGTCTTGATGTTGAGTTGGGCCAAATTTTAAAGCAATCCAAAGAGCAAAATTATTCTCCTCAATTTTTAGCAAGTGCGGGAGGCATTAGCACAAAATTGTTAGAAATAGCTGGAGACGCATCAGAAGGTCTTATTTGTGGGAGTTCGCCATTTGATATATCTACTTCTAATCAAAAAACCAAACATTTTATCGCATCATATTACGCTCATTATAAGCAAAATCCAGACTTTATTTCTGCTAATTCTTATGATGCAATATATATACTTGCAAACATTTATAAGCAAGGGAAGTTTACTTCAGCGCAAATAAAAAACAGTTTATACAAGATAAAAGATTTTGATGGAGTCGGCGGAGTTACAATCTTCGATAGCAATGGTGAAGTGACCAAGCCAATATCAATTGTTAGGGTTGTTTCAAAAAAATATATCCCTTATAAATGAATAATATTCGTGCGTAATTCGGATTCGTTTTGTTTAGTGATGCATTTAGCAATCAGTATATCTTTTATTATAAAAAAGAATTCATGAAAGAATACTCTATATTGCATTTGGCAGATATGCATATCGGCAAGCTTAATGATAGCTTTAAGCATGCATTTAATAATAACTCTACAGAGGTAAGCGAAGTCGTTGAAAAGATAATGAATGGACTTGCTGATACTCGTCCTGATTTTCTTGTAATATCTGGGGATATGGTTTGCAATGGCGCAACTGTTGAAGAACATAGAGAATCTGTTAAAACAATAAATGCCTTGATAGGCGAGCTAGGTATAAAAAACAAAAAAAGGGTTTTTGTTGTTCCTGGAAATCATGATATTGACAGGAGTGCTGATTGTCGCAATAGATTTGATAATTATATAAATATATTTTTAAACGAATTTTATGAACAAGAGAATTGTGATAGAATACCAAATATAATAATATCTAAAGAAAAAGATTACTCTTCATTCGGTAGAAATAATTGGGTATATAAAGATCATGAGCACCCTGTTGTATTTATAAACTTATGGTCTGCGCATCCATTTGTTCCAGAACAAATACCAAAAGGTCTTCTAAATAGAACAGATCGAAATAATGGTGATTGGTTTTTTGATAGGGGTTTAGTGCCTGCTGAGCAGTTAAGTGCTATTGAAAGACAAATTACTAGGTATCGTTCGGGGAACTACTTGATTGTTGCAATTGTCCACCATAATTTAATGCCGATAATTCGCACAGGATTTCGTGTTGATGATCATTTCTTTCCAGAAATAAATATGTTGGCCAATGGCCCTGAGGTATTGAGAAAACTAAGTGAGTGGGGCGTCTCGATTGTATTGCATGGACATAGGCATCAGAACAATATTATTAATCCAATAGACTTAGATTCTGATTATGACGCAAAAAAATTTTTTTCAAGGAACTTATTTGTAATAGGAGCTCCTAGCGTTGGCCTTAATATTCGTGCACTTAGTCGAGATACCCCTCCAAAAGATTTTCTTGGCTATAATTTAATAAAAATAAGGCATTCAACGTATAATGAAATTTCCGGAGATATTATTCCTTATCGGGAACAGCCATCCGTTGAGACAAGGTTTATAAAAAAAGCAACATATCCAATTGAAATTGTTAAAAATACTCACGAACCAATAAAGTACTGCTCTTCGAGACAAGGATTAAAAGAACTTGGAAATCAATTAATCGAGGCTCGACAAGGGGTTACAATATTACATTACCACCATAATGCTAACTGGTATAATGAACATGATAATGATTCACCTGTTAAGCATTTATGGCAAAAAGTAAAAAATGATTCTGACGCATTAAGTAATGCAGAAAATATATTGTTTCCTAACTTCGTAGATGGTTCTCAAAAATTAGTCATGGCTATAAATAAGTCTATTGAAAATGATTACTATGACAGAGACCTAATAGCACTTTTAGATGGAAAATGGGATGATATTCACGAGGCACTAAAAGGCACTGATAATGGGAATAAGTTTCTTCAACTAATTGGTGGATTACCAAGTGAAAATACTAGATTGGGAAATTATTCTATTGAATTATTGCGTTTGGCATGTCAGCAAGAATTCACTATACATAAGTGTATCTACTTTTGGACAAACATAAAAGAAAATAAAGAGAAGAAAGAACTATATGGTAAAGGTGAATGGGCAATAAATAAAATGAGATGGCTAATGGATTCGATTCTTGCTTGCTGTAATTTTAAGAATTTATCATATTCTTGGATGCCTTTCGGAATCTCAGGCCATCTCGGTCAGAGTGTTATTTCTTTGTTATATGGTGGGGGTGAAAACAGTAATGCTTGGCCTGCATCAATATTGATTGGATATGGAGAAAAAGTTTTAACGAATAGAATGGATGACGATAAAAGTGTACTGTTTATACCGCACGACTATAATACTAGCCTCCCTTCAGGACGGTTAATGCAAGACGTCAGGGTGTTGTTGAAAAAATTAATATATCCATTATCATGGCGATTACAGGATGATTTTCCTCTCTTTAAAGATGGTAGTGTATATTTTAATAATATAAAAATTCTTGCTAATGCTTATGATTCGGTTGATTTATTAGGTGAGTTTGAGGAAAAGTTAAAGATAAGGCGTGCTAATATAGTTACCACAATTACTATTTCGCCAAATCGAGTAGATTCATTATTTCGTTGGGTTGTATCTGATAGCAATGCAATGGTGGAAAATAATAATACACTTTTTATTCCATGGGATATTGATGATTACACATATCTGAAAAATAAAATATCATGAGCAACATCATTAAAGATATACAGTTATTTTCTGTTTGCTCTGACGTTGGCTATGGTGCTAATGATGGAGCGTTCTACCCGGCTGGGCTATTAACAATCGCATCGCATATAAAAAGAAAATTGCCAGAAATAGATATAATGGTCGTTGATAGGCATCACGACTTTATTACAATTCCCAAGGCAAGCATTGTTGGGATTTCTGCAAGCAGTGTTCTTTCATATAAAAATGTTTTAAAATGTGCACAAGAAGCAAAATGCAATGGTAGCATTACGGTTTTAGGTGGACCTCATGCAACAGCGCTTGCTGACCAAATTATGAAAAATCAGGAAGGCCTTGTTGATTATATTATTAGAGGTAAAGGAGAAATACCTTTCGAAGAGTTGATAAAAGCAATTATTAGTGATACTTCATTTGATAGTATTAAGGGATTAAGCTGGAGAAATGGTTTTGGAAAAGTTATTCACAACTCTATTGGTGAATACTTATGGCGATATGATGATTATTTGCCTTTGAAATTTAATCTTTTGAGCAAAAGCATACATAACTACTGGGAAAGATTCCAAAAAAATATTAATCAGAAAATAGATGCTACATTTGTTGTATTTACACATTTTGGCTGTGGATATAGAGATTCAAAGCTTAGAATGAAAACAAAACATGAGGAAACTAGTTGGTGCTGCTATTGTTCACTCAATGACTCCCTACTATTAAGAGACCCTCGTAGGGTTGTAAATGAAGCTCTTGCTATGATAAAGGAAAACAATATATCTTATGGGTCAAATATCTTGTTAAAATGTTACGGAGACAATATTGGGCACCACGCAGAATTTTTAGAAAAATTAAGCCATATAATAAGAAATTCGCAAGAGTGGAATAAATATAATATAATGTGGACATTTTATTGCCAAAGCGTAAAAGTATCAAAACACATTTCAGAATTATTGCTTTCAGTTAATGCCAAGTATTTGTACATCGGATTTGATTCTGTTGATGAAAAAATACAAAGGATAAACAATCTTGGAACTTCGATCAAGAATCATATAAATGCAGCAGAAAATTGCAGAAAATATGGAATTAAAATACAGGCTGGCTTTGTTTTTGGCTGTATAGGTGAAACAAAAGAGTCTATAGAAAAAACGATAACGTTCGCTAACGACTTAGTGTCAAGAGGCTTGCTAGAGCGAATTAACTCTTCAGTTATGTTTATTATACCTGGTTCTCGGGCTTATGAATTATTATGTAAAAAAGAACATTGGATAAAAAGTTTAGATGTTTTTGATTCAGAAGAACTACAGTTTTATTGGGTAAAACATTTTTGTAGTGAATTGTCAAAAGATCCAAAAGATGGTTTAAGAATTTTAAAAGATGCGGCCCAATGTCTTGATAAATTGAGCCCAGGCGTACACTCTAGTATGGGATATGAGAAAAATACCTTTAATGAAGACAAGTAATTATCAGTTATGTACAGTATTCAGTTTATTGTAAATATAATTATATCATGTTCTCTTCTTACTTTATCTTCTTTCTCATTTTCAATAATATACTATCCGACAAAAATATTCCATATTGCTCAGGCGGCAATTATGGCAATATCAGCATATACATTTTTTGTATTTTATTTTATCCTGGCAGTTCCTCTTGCACTTGCGTTTATAGGTGGCGCGATTATCGCTGCCGTTGTCGGCGTATTATGCGAATCTATTATTTATAAGCAAATGCGCAAAAGAAAATTAACGTCATTGGCATATCTAATTGCCTCTTTGGGTATTTATATAATTTTACAGAACGCAATATCTCTATATTTTGGTGATGATGCAAAAATCATAAACAATTCTGAAGTCGTTGTTGGGCATCAAATATTCGGCGCTTACATCACAACTATTCAAGTTGTGACAATATGTTTTTCGCTTGCCTTATTTATCGGAGTTAATATATTTCTTTGCTTTTCTGATACAGGGAAATCAATTCGTGCTGTATCAAGCAATTCAGCACTTTGCAATATTTACGGTATTTCATCCAACAGAATTATTCTCATCGCTTTTGCTATCGGCTCCGCATTAGCCGGTGTCGCGGGAATCCTTTCAGCAATGGACACCAACATGACTCCAACATTTGGATTTAACCTTTTATTGTATGGCGTCGTGGCCATGATTATCGGCGGCATTGGCAGTACAAGAGGTCTGCTTGCCGGGTCGCTTTTGGTGGCGACAGCGCAACACCTTGCTGCTTTTTACCTCGACACAAAATGGATGGATGCAGTAACATACATTATTCTCATTCTCTTTTTAATCTGGAAACCTCTTGGCTTTAGTGGTAATCGTTTGAAAAAAGTGGAGGTTTGACAGATGGAATATGTATTGCATCTTTTCATCCTGATCTGCTTTTACACCATGCTTTCCCAAAGCCTCAATCTTTCCGCAGGCTTTGCAGGGCTTATATCTCTCACACATGCAGGATTCTACGGTATTGGCGCTTATGTCACGGCAATACTATCCACATACTACGCGACTTCATTCTGGCTGACGATTCCACTCGCAATGATAATCAGTGGATGTATTGCACTCATAGTATCGCTTATCGCGCTTCGCACCGTTGACGACTATTTTATCATATGCACATTGGGAATTCAGGTCATTCTCTTTTCGATTATGAATAACTGGATGGATGTCACGCGGGGGCCGCTTGGCATTCCCGGCATTCCATCAATTCAATTCTTTGGAATCAGCCTCGAAAGCAAAATATCATTTCTTTTACTCTCACTTTTCTTTGTTTCCATAATCTGGTTCATTCTGAAAAATATTTCTGAATCAGGTTTCGGGAAAACCCTTATAGCGATCAGCGAAGATGAAATCTACAGCCAGAGTATCGGAAAAAACGTCTATCTCTCAAAAACAATATCCTTTACCCTAAGCGCCATGATGGCCGCCATTCCCGGAACTTTGTACGCTCACTACATATCGTATATCGATCCTACAAGCTTCACCGTCAACGAATCTATCTTTGTACTTTCAATAGTCATCATCGGCGGACTTGGCAACCTCACCGGCAGCTTTTTTGCATCTGCGTTTTTAGTTCTTCTGCCAGAAGCGCTTCGCTTTGTCGGAATGCCAGACTCAATAGCCGCAAATATGCGGCAGATTATATATGGGGTGATATTGGTTATCGTTATGATGAATGGCAAAAATGGCGTTCAAGAGTTACTTTCATCGAAGAAAGCAACGAATTGAATAAACGTTTGTATAGCGGATTTTGTAGGGGCGTACCTGTGTGTTCGCCCTTGTATTTTATCGTGATCTTAAGATAAAGAAGGGCAGACACGCAGGTCTGCCCCTACGGATGCAGGCGCGATTGTTCTCGTTTCGCCTTCAATGCGCTGACGACATATCCACCTTCTCCTTTTTATCCACCCGAATAAATAGCAATAACGGCAGGCAGACGGCGAATACTATAGCGATCAGTTTGAAGGCGTCCATGTAGGCCAAGTGGTAGCTCTGGGTCGTCACGGTGTATTCCAGCGCTTTCATCGCCATCTGGTGCGCGTCAACCGGAGCCGCGCCCGTCGAGGCGAGGCTCTGTTCGATTCCGCCGATTCTGGCAACGGCGGAGGGGTCGTAGGGCGAGAGGTGGCTGAGCATGTCGATGCGGTGCGCGGTCACGCGCTGGGTGACGTAGGTGTTGGTGATGGCGATGCCGAACGAGCCGCCGAGCTGGCGCACCATGTTGTTCAGGCCGGTCGCCTGGCCGATGTCGCGTCCGTGCAGGCCGGTGACGGCGAGCATCGTCACGGGGATGAAGATGAAGCCGAGGGCGAGGCCCCTGAGCATCAGAATCCAGAAAAAGTTCGTCGCGCCGGACTGCATGGTCTGCATCCCGAGTTCCCAGCAGAACCAGAAGAAAGCGACCATACCCACCCCCATGAGCAGCTTCGGCGACGCGCCTTTCTGCAAGGCGATGCCAAGCGGCATCGAAATGACGCCGGTGAGCATGGCGCTGGGAAAGAGCACCAGGCCGGTCAACAGCGCCGTGAAGCCGAGCAGCCGCTGCACGAAGACCGGAAAGACGAAGAGCGAGCCGTACAGCCCGTAGCCGACAATGAAGGTCAGCACGGCGGCGATGGCCAGATTTTTGCTTCGGCCCAGCACGGAGAGGTCAACCGCCGGATGCTCCGTGTGCAGCTCGTGCCACACGAAGGCGATGAGCGAAACGACGGCAATGAACGTAAACAAGGTGATGTAGGGCGTTTCAAACCAGTCCTTCGACTCGCCGCGTTCGAGGATGAACTGGAGCGAGCCGATGCCCGCCGAGAGCAGGCCGATACCCGCCCAGTCGATCTTTTGGACCGTATGCTTCACCCTCGGCTCCTTGACGTAGGTCAGGGCGGCCCAGGCAGCCAAGAGGCCAACCGGAATGTTCACGAAAAAACACCACTCCCAGGAGAAGTAATCCACCAGCCAGCCGCCGAGCAGCGGGCCAATGGTCGGGCCGAGCACCAGGCCCATCGAAAAGATGCCGGTGGCCGCGCCGCGCTCTTCGGGCCTGAAGGTTTCGTACAGAATCGCCTGCGAGGTCGGCAGGAGCGCGCCGCCGCCGATGCCCTGGATGAAGCGGAAGAGCACCAGCGTCCAGATGTTCGTGGCCATGCCGCAGAGCAGCGAGGCGGCGGTGAAGAGCAGGATCGAGCCGATAAAGTAGTTTCGTCGCCCGAAAAGGTTGCCGAGGAAGCCCGACAGCGGAATGACGATCACGTTGGCGATGGCGTAGCTCGTCACCACCCACGAAACATCCTCGATGCTCGCGCCGAGGTTGCCGCTGATGTGGTTCAGCGCAACGTTGA
>JAAXUP010000018.1 GCA_013335935.1 Eubacteriaceae bacterium
CCACTCTGCTGTCCTTCATGATCTCTAATATCCTCGCTTTATCTCTGTTGCTGAGAAGGCCGTCAATAGAGTCCATGAAACCATCGATATGAAGCCCTCCAGTAATGATGATGTAGAATGAAACAAGAATCAAAGCTCTTACATCGTCTGCAGCAGAAAGCAGCAAGGTATGGAGTAAATATAACAGTCCCCCGATAATCAGACCAACCAGTGGCTGGAGTCTCATGGCAGAGTAGAATTCGTCCTCTGTTACTTCTGATTTTATTTTTATGGGTATCCTTGTAAAAAAACTGATAGCAACGAATAGTTCCTTCATAAATTTCTCCTATCGATCATGCAGCTCACGACTCACATGATTTGTTTTGGGTTCATTTGATCTTTATTTCGATTCCGCTGACCACCAGATAAACTTCATCCGCTCTGGATGCGGCAAGCTGATTCATCCTGCCGGCAATATCCCGAAAATAGCTGCCCATCTTGTATGCGGGAACAAGACCCATACCCAGCTCATTGGAAACCAATATCATGTCCTTATCTTTAGTAAGATCCAGGAGCTTATCCACCTGGACCCGTATGTCTTTTTCCAGTTCATCCACTTCTTCCGGTGTGCAGGTATCAAAATCAAGACCAGAATAAATCATGTGGTTGGTGACCATAATGGTCAGACAATCAACCAGGAGTAAATCCCCAGCCATATACTCTTTCAGTTCAGAGACTTTATCAAAATCCTTATAGGTTTCGATGGTCCCCCAACTGGAAGGCCTTTGCTCTCTGTGTTTTTTGATCCGATGGAGCATTCCGTCGTCAAATGCGATAGATGTTGCAATATATGTTACTTTTTCAGTGGCTTCCTTTGCGGTTTTTTCAGCAAAAGTACTTTTTCCGCTTCTGGCTCCCCCTGTTATAAAAATCAGCTTTCCCATGATATCACCCTTTGTCTATTCCCATTATTTTAAACAACTCTTCTATATTTACGTTTTCTCGCATGATGTCTGCAAGCTTATCGTATTGTTCCTCTTTGAATTTGTCAAAATTCACAGTCTCATGGTTTTTATCCAGGCCTTTTTTCTTCCTTATGCCATCAAGCAATGCATTCCTTGGCTCCTCATTATCAAAGATTCCATGAAGATAAGTGCCAATGATCCTGCCGCCATCTTTAACGATGCCATCGGTTTCTCCTGTGTCAAGGGTCACAAAGATTTCGTGAGCTTCATTCACCTTGGTGACTCCCATGTGAATTTCATACCCTGAAACTTCGCCGGATACATTTTGCCCTTCCAGATGAAAATCCAGCTTGCCCGTAACCTGCACGGTCCTTTTGATTGGAGAAATCACCGTATCTGCATCCATCAGACCCAAGCCCTCTATGGTTTTGATTGCCGATTCGTGGCTGTCATTATCGGTTATGGTTCTCCCCATGATCTGGTATCCTCCGCAGATCCCGAAAATCGGGACTCCTGCTGATTTGAGCTTCAAAATCTCCTGCTTCATCCCATTGTTTTCAAGAAAAGCCATGTCCTCGATGGTGTTTTTGCTTCCAGGAATGATCAAAAGGTCAATATCCTCAAAATCATACTTGCTCTGAATATATTTGATAAACACATCCTCCTCCATCTCAAAGGGGGTAAAGTCCGTGAAGTTGGAAATATGAGGAAGTCTGACGATACCAACTGTGATGTCTTTCTTCGTCTGGTTTTTAAATCGTAGAGAAACGCTGTCTTCATCGTCGATATGAAGTTTAAAATAAGGCAGCACGCCAAGGCAGGGTATTCCGATCAGGTCTTCCAGCATTTTGATACCCGGCGTAAGGAGTTTGACATCACCCCTGAACTTATTGATGATAAAGCCTTTCATTCTGTCACGTTCATTGTCCTGAAGAAGCATGTAGGTTCCGTATATGGAGGCAAATACACCGCCTCTGTCGATATCCCCGATGAGTATCACCGGTGAATCGCACATTTCCGCCATTCCCATATTGACCAGATCATTTTCCCTTAAATTGATTTCTGCAGGGCTTCCTGCCCCTTCAATCACAATGCAGTCGAATTGGTCATCCAGCTTGTCGTAAGCCTCCATGATCAGCTTTTTAAATTCAGGCTTTTTCCTATGGTATTCTGTTGCAGACATGTTTTTATGAACTTCCCCCATCAGGATGACCTGGGAGCCCACATCCGAGGATGGTTTCAGGAGTATGGGATTCATCTCCACTACAGGTTCCGTTCTTGCCGCTTCCGCCTGGACCACCTGAGCTCTTCCCATTTCCTTCCCGTCTTTTGTTATAAAAGAATTCAATGCCATATTCTGTGATTTGAAAGGAGCCGTCTTGAGCCCTGTATCATTTAATACTCTGCACATGCCTGCTGTAAGAATGCTTTTCCCTACAGAGGAGCCCGTTCCCTGAAACATTATTCTCGGTTTTCGCATATCAGTCACCCCTGCTAATTATTTTAATGAAATCGTCATATTCTTCGATATAGCTAAAGTTTTCTTTGTTTTCCAATTTTCGCAAAATACTTATGGCCAGGCCTTCCGTATAGTCGAACTGGGAAAGTCTTCGTTTCATGAATATTTTTTTATTTGAATCCAGAAGAATCTCTAAATTTTTAAGGTTGCCCCTGCCAAAGGGAACATCTGTAACCAGCACCATGTCAGCTGCTGCGATGAGTTCTGTATTATCCAGAAATGCTCTTTCGTCGATATCCGAAAATGGCAGTCCTTCAGCACATTTAATTTTAAGGATCCTGCACATTTCCCAGTCGCTGTCACCTCTGTTGATAACCCCGCAGGTCACTTCAAAACCTGAAGAATTGAGTCTTTCAAGGATCTGTTCACCGCTGCCTCCGCCACTGATCACATGGATCCTGGTTTTCTTTACATCGATTTTTTCCTTTATCACTCTCAAGGGGACGATTTCCTTCACAGAAAGTACTTTGTTCCGCCTGATGATCATTTCCATTTCATATACCTTGCTCAGGTACTTCTCGTCGATTACTTCCTCCGGAGTGCCATCCACCATGATATTATGGTCGTTCAAAAGGATCAGCCTGTCGCTGAAGCGGGCCGCCATGTTGATATCATGCAGTACGGCAATGATCGTTATGTTATGCCGGACCTTTAACATCCTCACAAGCTCCAGCACCTCAAGCTGATGATGGATGTCCAGGTGTGACGTGGGTTCATCCAGAAGAATGATTTTCGTCTGCTGGGCGATCGCTCTTGCAATGATGACCCTTTGTCTTTCCCCGCCGCTCATCTGGTTAAAATACCTGTCCTTTAGCTGCCAGGTGTTTGTCATCACCATAGCCTCCTGAACGATGTCAAAGTCATTTATTTCCGTATTTTTTTTCCCGTACATATGAGGATTTCTACCCATCATGACAATGTCGAAGGCGTTGAATTCAAAATCAATATTGAATTCCTGTGGGACCACCGCAACGATTTTAGCCCTTTCCCTTCGGGAAATTTTCCTGTTGTCCACACCACTTATAGTGATTTTTCCATTCTTTATATCAATGAGATCCGTTATCGCTTTGATCAGCGTTGACTTCCCTGTGCCGTTCGGTCCGATGATTCCGACAAATTCTCCTTCGTTGATGGTAATGTCAATATCTCTCAGAATCAGCTTATCTCCGTAGGCTATGGAAAGCTTCTCGATTTTCAGTATGTTTTCCATATCAAATTCCTCCGCCTTTTCGTTCTCTCAAGAGATAAATAAAAAATGGACCCCCAAAAATTGCTGTAATGATTCCTACGGGAATTTCCTGACTCATAAGAGATCTTGCGATGGTATCGCAGGCGATCATGAACAAACCGCCAAATACAAAAGAAAAGGGCAGGAGAACCTTATGCTTGGGACCAGTGATGATTCTAACGATATGAGGAATAATAAGCCCGACAAATCCTATAATTCCTGTAACGCTCACGGCTGCTGCTGTCACAAGGGCTGTAGTTACCAATATCTTTTTTTTCAGCTTTTCTGTGTCTACCCCCAGCTGTGAAGCGGTATCTTCGCCAAGGAGCATGATATCCATCTCCCTGTGAGATGAATAAATAATGACAAATCCAATAATAGCGTAAGGAACCACCATGACCAGCTGATTCCAGCTTTTTGCATTGAAACTACCCATCGTCCAAAAAATGATTTTATGCAAGTCGTTGGAAAAAATCATTGACAGTGATATAAGTGCAGATAAAAATTGTCCAATGGCGATTCCGCTCAAAAGCAGTGTTGTGACGGGCACCTTATTGCCTATTTTGGAGATATTGTAAACAATAAACAGTGAGGCTACAGCTCCAGCAAAAGCAAGCACCGAGATGGCATTGATGCCAAACAGATCGAACTGAACCTTAGTAATGATTCCAATTGTCGCTCCCAGTGCCGCACCTGAGGACACGCCTAATATAAAAGGATCCGCCATGGGATTTTTAAATATCCCCTGGTAGGATACCCCGCAGATCGCAAGAGCTCCTCCAACAAAAAAAGCCAGCAGCACCCGGGGAAATCTTATCAGCCATATGATGGTGATGGTTGACGCTTTCAGATTTCCTAAATCGAAATCCAAGCGAAGTATTTTGCTGGCTAAGATTTTTATGGTCTGGGTAATGGAAATATCTGCAATACCTATGGTCGTTGACAGGAGTATAGCTGCCAAACTTAGCAGGGATGCAGAAATTATGAGATTTTTCGTTGAAAGTTTTTTCATTTTTATCACCCAGGATTTTAAGATTTAAGCACAGGGACAAAGGTCCCTGTGCATATTCAGCAGTTAAATATTATTTGAATACTTCCGGATAGATTGCTTTTGCGTAAATTTCCATTCCCTTGATCACTCTTGGTCCTGGCCTTTGAACAATATCATTGTCATTGGTCCCCCAAGGGATCACCGTTACATTTTTGTTCTTGAACGCTGCGATGCTGTCAAGTCCCTCGATCGCGTTTAATTCTTCCAGGGAAGTACCTGTAGAAATGTAAGCATCCGGGTCAGCTTCAATGATTTTTTCAAGTGTTACCTGTGGATAGTCTCCTTCTAAATCAGCAGCAATATTTTCCGCTTTGAGTTCAACGATAATCGAACTCATGAAAGAAACTTTACCAACTGTGTAAAAGCTTCCCAGATCCATGAATACCTTCTTTGATTCAACATCAGCAAGTTTTTTGACCAAAGCTTCTCTTTCTGTCTGCATGGAATCCGTGAGTTCCTTTGCTGCGTCTTGAACATTGCAAACCTGGCCTACAATGTTGATATCAGTAAGTATTGCATCAATATCATTTGGATTAAATATAATGACCTTTATTCCTGAACCTTCCAACAATGTTTTCGTCTCTTCCGGGATAGAACGTTGCGCGAAGATAACTTCTGGGGCAAGTTCAATGATCAGTTCTGTATTAGGTTCAGAGAAACTTCCAACTGACTGAACATCCAGTGCTTCCTCAGGAAAATTACAGTAATCTGTTCTTCCAACTACCATATCTCCAAGTCCAAGGGCAAACAATATTTCCGTGTTGCTGGGAGCAATAGATACGATTTTCGTCGGTTCGCTTTCAATAGTAACCTTATTGCCCAAATCGTCTGTGATTGTCAGCGGGTATGCTGTCGTCTCTGGATCACCTGATCCTGTATCTGTTTTTGTATTGGAACATCCACCCCATAACAGTACAAGGGATATTACCAGTAGAATAATAAAGCCTTTTTTAAATCTTTTCATCAAATTTCCTCCTAATGTTTAAAATCAATTTCTGGTGCATATTTGTATCTGGAAACAAAAAAATCCCAGCTATGCTGGGAAGGTTTACATGAAAATGCAATATGAAATCACATTCCTCCCCTCCGTAGGCAAAACTCTTTTGTAAGGCAGGTCTCCTGGCTTATGCTTCTTCCTCCGTTCTCCTTCCCATCCTAAGACAGTGGATTGTCGAACATCGTCCACATTTACAGTAGCGGGGGCTGCAGCGGATTCAAACCGCTTTCCCTTTTAAGTAAATACACCTTATCTTTAATTATACTCGTTTACAGCATACGCCGCAAACTCGTGCTTGATGCAAAAATAGCTTCTATCCAAGTTATTTATACTACATATAGTAACATATATTCACAAAAAACTCAAACCTTAATTGTATATACCAGTTGTTGTTAGCTGTTAGCGGAACGCCTGAAATGCGTTCCCTACATATTACCCAAGAAGTATTCCAGCAATTCAACGCTTTTCTGGCGAACAATGTTAGCCCCTACAATGCTGATTTTTAACTTTTCAACACTTCCACACTTCAACTCTTTTGCCTTTGTTTTTCGCCAACCACCAACTAGTCGCTAGTCTCTTGTCTCTAGTCCCTAGTTGCAAGTCGTAAGTCCTAAGTCGTAAGTATACAGTATTTGAGCTTCCGAAGAATCAATATCCTTATTGAATTCTAAAAACTCTTTATCGAATTAAAAACATTTTAGAAAATCATACTCAAAAGCGTTTATCCATGATAGGTTTTCTAAAATGAACCAACATTGTAAATTATACACTGTACATTGTACCAAGTCGTAAGTATGCCAGATTTAAGCATTTCCGCACTTCACCATTCAACACTTCAACGCCTTTGCCTTTGCTAATAGCTATTCACCTAGACGCTAATTGCTTTTTAAAATACTCACAATATTCCCTCACCACACATATGCCGCATTTTGGATTTCTTGCGGTGCATACCTTCCGGCCATGGTAAATTAGCCAATGGTGGGCATCCGACCACATTTCCATGGGAATGTTACTGATCAGATCTTTTTCTGTATTGAGCACATCCTTGGCTTCAGCCAGTCCGATCCTGTTTGACACCCTGAAAACATGGGTATCCACAGCTATTGCCGGAATCCCAAAGGCGTTGCTCATGACCACATTTGCCGTTTTTCTTCCTACACCCGGCAGTCTGGTGAGTTCCTCCATAGTTCGGGGGACCTGGGACGAATACTCTTCAATCAACATTCTGCATAAATTAATGATATTTTTACTTTTTGTCTGGTAAAGTCCGCAGCTTTTTATGATTTCTTGAAGTCGTTCCTGCCCCAGGTTCAGGATCCCTTCAGGAGTGTTTTCAATTTTATAGAGTTCCGCCGTCACTTTGTTAACCCTCACGTCTGTGCACTGAGCAGACAGGACAGTGGCAATGATGAGTTCAAAAGGTGTATTGAAGTCGAGCATTGCCGCTGCGCCGATATATTCATTTTTCAAGCTTCTCAATGCCAGATTTATCTTATCTTTATTTAACATCTTTTATCCGTCCTTTGTGAAACGCTTTAAGCAATTTATAATAATTATAACATGATACGCATTAATATAAGAATTTTTAATTTTTCATCCTTTTATATTCATAACCGCCTTTTTTTTGATATAATGTTAAAATTGAATATGAAACGGAGAATTACTTAATGGATAAGAAAAAAATACTTCTTGCCGATTCAGCGCTTTTCATCACCGCTCTGGTGTGGGGAAGTGGTTTTGTCGCTGTCAAGAACGCTTTGGATTTTTACTCGCCAATGCATATCATGATCATACGATTTACCATTGCAGCACTCCTGACTCTTGTGTTATTCTGGAAGCATATTTCCAAAACAACGCTTCCTGAGATAAAGGCCGGAATAGTGATCGGAATATTTATGTTTCTGGGCTTTGCTTTTCAAACCATCGGGCTTCAATATACCCTGGCGGGCAAGCAGGCTTTTCTTACCGGCACGAATGTGATCATGGTTCCATTTCTCTTCTGGATCATAAAAAAAGAAAAACCAGACTCTTACAATCTGGCCGCTGCATTCATGATGGTTCTTGGAATCGCGCTTTTAACAATTGATTTTTCCAGCAGTTTTTCTTTCAATCCTGGAGATATCCTGACGATAATTTGCGCATTCTTTTTTGCGCTCCATATCATTTCCATTGGAATATTTACAAAAAAATATGATCCCATCAGGCTTACCTTCATACAGTTCGCAACGACTTCAGCTTTGTCTTTTATCTGGACAACCTTTGTGGACAAGAATCCATTCTATTTGCCTGCTGACAATATTTCTCAGGTGCTGTATTTAGGCTTATTCAGCACATTTCTTGCTTTTCTTTTACAAAACGTCGCACAAAAGTATACTACGTCGACCCATGCAGCCATAATCTTGTCTTTGGAGTCATTTTTTGGCAGTATTCTGGCCATCCTTCTGCTGGGTGACAAATTCACTCCCTGGATGATCCTTGGCTCAACCGTAATATTTCTCGGCATCTTAACAGCCGAAACGAAATGGAATTTTTTAAAGAAAGGGGTATTAAATGAACTATAATGAAGCATTAGATTACATACACGGTACCTACATGTTCGGTATCAAGCTTGGTTTGGACAATATATCAGCATTACTTGAATATATCGGGAATCCTCATAAAAAACTCAAATTTATTCATGTGGCTGGAACCAATGGAAAGGGTTCCACCTGCAATATGCTGGCGAACATTTTGAAAAATAACGGTTATAAAACAGGACTGTATATTTCTCCATTCCTGGAGGAATTTACAGAGAGGATCCAGGTGAACGGTGAAAAAATCAAGCCTGAAAGACTGGGCGAGGTTACCGGAAAGATCAAGGATGGCGTGGACAGGATGATGGCTGATGGGTATCCTTCACCCTCTGAGTTTGAAATCGTTACAGCCATAGGCTTCCAATATTTTTATGAGGAAAACGCTGATGTTGTCGTTCTTGAAGTTGGCATGGGCGGGCGTTTTGATGCGACTAACGTGATCCCCTCACCAATTGCCGCAGTGATAACCGCCATTGGTATGGACCATATTCAATATCTTGGTAATACAATAGAAGAAATTGCTTTCGAGAAATCAGGAATCATTAAGTCCGGCTCTCCTGTGGTGCTTTATCCTCAGGAAGAAGAAATTATCAATGTTGTCCGGAATAAAGCCCTGGAGACTGGGTCTGAAATCATCATTCCTGATATTCGGGACATTACATTAATAAACTCTTCCCTGGCTGGTCAGGATCTTAAGTACACAAAAAAAGGCAGTCCTTTTGAAGGTTTGAATTTTAAACTGAGTCTTCTTGGAGACCATCAAATAATGAATGCCCTGAATGTTCTTGCTGTACTGGAGGTACTCCTTAAGACAGGATATAAAATTTCTGAGGAATCCATCACGAGTGGAATGGAGACGGTGAGCTTTCCTGGTCGATTTGAGAAAATCTCTGAAAAACCTCTCATTATCATTGATGGAGCGCACAATCAAAACGGAGTCACTGCCCTTACAAAAACCTTGGACAGATACATAGACAGAAAAGTCAATTTCGTTCTGGGGGTACTGGAAGACAAGGATTTCTCCCCAATGGTAAAACTGCTTATCCCTTATGCAAAGAAAATTTATACGGTCACCCCAAATAATCCAAGGGCGTTGAAGAGTGAAAATCTGGCTGAATTTATCAGGACCTCCTGCAATTACGAAAATGTGACTTCCTTTGAAACCATTGGAGAATCCGTAACAACCGCATTAGCTTCAGCTGAAGATGAAATTTTTATTTTTGCAGGATCGCTGTATATGATTGGAGAAGCCAGGACTTCCCTACGAAAGGTACTTCAAAGCAGCTGATTTAATTTTAAAAAAACACAAGGTTCACACCTTGTGTTTTTGTTTGCAAATAGATAGACACTTAATTTAAGTTTTTTGGTTAAACCAAAAGTTTGATAAAGCTGAAATCATACTCTTTTTTAAAATCTGTACAGATTTTGCTGTATTCTTCAATGACTTCATCCGTTACACCAAATAGTCTTCCTGTCAGGGACGACAGAGTCTTTAACAGATATTCCAGTTCGACGTCCAGGTTTCCTTCACAGTAATTCAGGAGAAGCTCTCTTCTTCCACCAAATTCGGCAATCATAATGCATTCGATGTCCGTCTCTGTAAAATCAAGGGCATGCTCTTTTGCGATCATTTTGTATAATCTTTCCACACTGTAGCTAAGTGACCTGAAATTCGATTTATTTCTTAATACCTCATAGAAGAATCGTCTGTTATTTTCATCGCTCAAGATGATGTGGTAGTAAATGGAATTCACAATAAAAAGCTTCAGGTAAGAATTCTTCTTGATATTCAACCTGTTATTTACGAATTCATGGATTACCAGATAAAATTTTGAGTTTATCTCAAGGACGATATTATCCTTTGTTTTAAAATAATAAGGTATCAGCCCAAGTGGAATATTTGCATTGTCTGCAATTTTTTGAACGGTCGACTTGGTATATCCCATTTCGTAAAACATTTTTTTTGCAACTCTGATGATGCTCTCTTTCGTTTCAAATCCTTTTTTATATCTCATATTGATCCCTTCATTTCTGATATTTGTATTCAAATCTGTATGTTGATAAATCTACTGATTTCTATCTTAAAATATTCTATCATATTTTATATTAAATTCATATAATTTTAGCAATCTTTAAAAAGAAAAGTCTGCTGCAATTTCTGGCAGCAGACTTTCGCATATGGAATAACAATAATTAATCTATTTCCGCTTTCATGATTTTGTTTCCCAACATAGTATACATGGTTGAAGCAATCAGGACATTTGCAAAGGATGCAGCAGTCAAAACGCCTATGAGGCTCATGGCTACTGGCATGACAGCCGGGACCATACCCATGAGTTTCATCGCAAACACGGATACGAAGGTTGCACCGACTCCATTAAGTAAAGTAGCTATGGCTGCATTTACTCCTAAGTGGACTTTATCCTTTAAAAATCCAAAAATATAACAGATCAAAGCCATGGTGGCGCCGATCACAAGATGAATTGGCACGGTGAAAGGGAATCCTGAAGTTAGGGCAGTCAGCATATGACCTAAGAATCCAACGACAGCCCCTGCCACAGGCCCTAAAAACAGGGCGGCTGCAAAAGCAGGCATAGAGTCGAATGCGATGGAACCGAATATTTTAATTTGTGCTCCTACAAAAGATAATGCAATAAAAATGCTGTAGTAAATAAGTTTTCTAGTTGTCATTTCATTTCCTCCTTAAACGACTGCGATGCCGGCATCTGCGTAGGTGCCCATCTCATTATACATGGATACTGCAGCTTCAATGATATTGAACGCCAGAGCGGCTCCACTTCCTTCTCCAAGTCTCATGTCCATATGAAGATATGGCTTGAAGCCCATAATTTCCAGGCCTTTTTGAGCGCCTTTTTCTGCGGAAGAATGAGAACAGATCAAATAATCTGCTACGCTGGGGTTCAAATTTACGGCAATGGCTGCAGCTGCTGAAGATATGAATCCATCGATCAACACTGGAACTTTTCTCGCAGCGCCTGCAAGCATGACTCCTGCCATTCCTCCGATTTCCAGTCCGCCAACCTTTGCCAGAACATCAATCGCATCGTTCTTGTCAGGATTGTTGAATTTGATCCCTTCTCTGATGACTTCAGCTTTTCGATTCATTTTTTCCTCAGCAAGATTAGCCCCGATCCCAGTGACTTCTGCTGCATCTATTTCCCCGAATACAGAAAAAATTGCCGAACTTGGTGTTGTATTGCCTATTCCCATTTCCCCTGTCGCCAGTAAATTGTAACCCTTATCCATCATTTCATTGGCGATTTCTATTCCTGCCTCGAGACTCTTGATGGCGTCTTCTCTTGACATAGCCGGACCTTTCGTAAAGTTGTCTGTTCCCCACTTAATTTTTCTGCTTCTGACTTTTGGATTGGCAATTTCAGCATTTACGCCCACATCTGTTACGATGACTTCCGCATTAGCCTGTTTTGCGATAGCACCTACGCCGCTTTTTTTCTCCGCAATAAAATGCGTCATAAGCGTAGTTACCTGCTGAGGGGCGCTGGTAATCCCTTCTTCACAAATGCCGTGATCTCCTGCAAATACTAAAACAGCTTTTTTAAAATCATCTTTCAAAAGGTCCTCAGAAATCCCTGCCAGCTGGATAACGATTTTCTCTAAAACACCAAGACTTCCTACCGGCTTAAGCAGGCCGTTTACATGTTCCTCAGCTTTAATCATATTTTCTTTGTTTACACTTTCGATCTTTGATAGCGTTTCTGTTAACATTGTCATTTTAAATTCCTCCTGGTTTTTTTTTGCTTGCTTCAAGTGGGGATCGTTTGCCGCAAAAGCTGGACAAACGAAACGTCCCCGTGTCTTTTGGACAACAAAAAAAGTTTACGACCTTATTTAACAACAATAAGATCATAAACTTTACCTTCATTTATGTCGTACAACTCCAGGCAGGTCTCCTGACTTGGGATCATCACGATATGCGCCTTCCCGTTTCCAGTGGCTTATGCATATCATTACTCCTTACAGTGGCGGGTCCGTTCGGAAATTTCATCCGATTCCCTATTCTCCCCTAAGGGCACCTAAAATCAACTTTTCAATTAAAACCATTATAACAAATATCGACCTGTCTTCCAAGCCTTTTATTCAATATTTTTTCCAATGATGCCGTCGATGCGATTCATGGCTATTGACAGAAATTCAGCGGGATCCTCAATTTTCATTGCACTGGACGCAAGTTCCATATGAATGTATTCAAGATCAGATTTTTCCAGCAGTTTTGCAATCAACAGGAAATCCACCTCTCCATCTCCTGGGATCCAATGGCGGTCACCCTTAAGATCATTGTCAGATAGATGTGTGGTAAAAAGTCTTTTATGCCATTTCAAAAGCAGCTCGCCTTTGCTTTGGTTTTCCAGCCAGTCGTGAGATGAATCATAGCACATTCCCAGAAAGGGCGAGTTAAATTCTTCAAGAAGCCTGTCAACAATATGTCCATCCCGGGTGTTTTCTATTGCAATTTTTACCCCTGACTTTTCGGCATACCTTGCTAAGTCGTTGAAACTTTCCAACCCGGCGGCAATTACATTTTCTTCACTGTTTTCGTCCGTGCAGTGCATTACCATGATTGGAATTTCAAAATGACTGCATTCATCCAGATAGTTCTTGTATCTTTTCACCACATTGTCTCTGATGGACTCCTGAGGTGACCAAAGTTCATTGACATCCTTATAGGGCGTGTGTATATTTTCAAGAAATAATCCAGTTTCCCTGACCACATGAGGCATTTTTTCCTTTTCGATTAGGTCAGGCCAAATCTCATCCTCCCACCATAAGGAAGCTCCATGAAATCCGGCATCACTGATTAGTCTCAGCCTTTCAGGCAGGGGTATATAATAACCAAACCACGAAAATATACTCTTTTTCATAGTCTTCCTCTCAGCTTTCATCGATAAGTTTGTCATTGGCGGCATCAATTTCCTCCTGGGTAATATTGAGCGCCTCCAATCCATTTTTATGCGCCATCACCATGAGTTCTTTCTTTCTGATTCCGGCTTTATTCAGATAGATCAATTCATCAAAAAATCCCGAGCCGTGATATACCCGGTATGCTCCCGAATCGCTTCCCACAGCGATTTTTACCCCAAGGTCATACCCTTTTTTTACCATCTCGCTCTGCTCTTCAAAAATCCGCCGGATCGTTTTGACTTCATTTTTGTACCTGACATCGTTTGAATAAATGATATTCCCCAGAGGCGCCAAGGTCGGCACCCAGATGATCCCTTCTTCCTTCATCCCCTGAAGTTCTTCCTCTGTGATGTAGTACCCGTGTTCGATGGTATCCACCTTGCATTTGATGGCCATCTGTACTGCATCCTTTGTATTGGCATGGATCATGACAGGAAGACCTTTATCCTTCGCCCTGTCCACAATGCTTTTCAGCTCGTTCAGGTCAAAGCCTGTTTCTCCGCTGTATCCATAGTTCTTAAAAGACATCATGCCCGTCAGAATAATTTTGATGAAATCAGGCTTATGCTTCATCAGCTTGCGGAAATAGGACTTGAAATCATTCATGTCTTCCACAGGCTGACCGATCATACTTCCATAAAAACCTTTTTTAAATATCCCCTGAACAGGTGTTTTATAGATGATCCCTTCTTCCTCTGCGATCTTTCTGGCAAGAGAGAATAACCCCAGACTATCCCCGCCGTCCCGCACAGCAATGATCCCCCTGGTTTTATAGGCGCTCAGGCTTTTTCGGATCAGGTCTTCGGTTTTTTCAAGATCAACCATGAGTTTTCTTTTGTATTCCTCTGCATTCACGCCATTTAATGCTATGTGCATATGTGTCTCAATAAACATATAAACCATCCCACCTTAATAAAGCTTTCCCTGAGGAAAGCTTTATTAGATTATTCTAAACTGTCTTCCTCCGCTGTTATGTTCTTTTCATTCGATTATAGGTCTTGAAATAAGTTTACATTCCAGCTTGGGCAAGAATATCCGGAACTTTGGATTCCCAGCCTAATGCCATGATGTGCACGCCCTGGCAGTAATCCTTGCATTCTCTGATGATACGGGCAGATATTTCAACGCCTGTAATACCAGCTTTGGTTTTTTCTTTATCTTTCTGCAATTCTTCGATCATATCCTGTGGAACGCTGATCCCGGCGACATTCGCATTCATGTACTTCGCCATCCCTGCGTTTTTCGGAATTACGATCCCCAACTGAACCGGCACACCAAATTGTTTGGCCTTTTCCATGAATCTTATGAATTTTTCAGGTTCGTATACGGCTTGTGTTTGAAAATACTCGGCTCCTGCTTTCACTTTCGCTTCCATTTTTGCCAGCTGAACGTCTACAGAATCACTGCAAGGGGACACAACAGCTCCCTTTGCGAATTTTGGCGGTTCTCCAACGAGGGGGTTCCCGGCGAGATCTTCTCCTTGCTCTAGTTTTTTAACCATATGAAGCAAGGACACAGAATCCAAATCAAAAACAGGTTTTGCTTGTGGATTATCTCCCAGGGTGGTGTAGTCACCTGTCAAAAGCAGTAAATTCTCTATGCCCAGAAGTGCGGCACTCAAAACATCGGACTGTAACGCAATACGGTTTCTATCCCGGCAGGTTAATTGAAAGATGGAAGTTAAACCCTGCTCCTGCAATACTTTGCATGTTGCCAGGGATCCCAGGCGCATAACAGAGGACTGGTTATCTGTCACATTAATTGCATGGACCTTATCTTTTAAAAAGGTATTGGCTTCTTCTATCAGGTGTTCAATATGAAATCCTTTTGGTGGGCCTACTTCTGCCGTAACTACAAACTCGCCACGTTGAAATAACTCGGTAATTCTCATTTGTTGGTCACTCCTTATCATCATTATCGTTAGCTCAAAAATACGTTTTTATCAACCGTTTGTGGTTATTCAGCGTCAGGGTTTCCATAATTGCGTATTTTCGTCGGATAGTTTAATGTATCCAGCTTTTTCTGCTTTTCAAGTTTCCTGTAAATCAGTTCCCATCCGCAATCCATATCTTTGTCGACTTCGCATTTACCGTTTTTGGAGCCGCCGCATTGCCCATTGACTAAGCTTTTTGAGCAGGCGGTGATGGGACAGATCCCTCCGGTGTAATTCAGGTAACATTCACCGCACTGACCGCAGTCGAATTCCAGTGGAGTCACTCCCTGAAATCCTGGTAATGGATAAGTGTCACAAGCAGAAAACACTTTTTTGTCTTCTAAATATTTTGCGGCGGTTTGTACTCCCACTCCGCAGGAAAATACCAGCACGGTGTCTCCGGCACTGATGGTATCCATGTGCTTTTTAAGCTGCAGGGCCAAGTGATCCGGATTGCATATGTAATCCGTCGTAACGATTGCTGTCACGTCTCCATTGGCTGACAATTCCTTCTGCAATTCCACAGCTTCCTCTTCTGGAAAATGTACTTCTTTACACCCATGGCAGTTCAGGATCAGCGTTTTCCCCTGAACCAGCGATTCAATCGCTTCTTTTTGTTTTAGTTGGGTAATCAACATTTTATTTACCCTCCCTTATGGCTATTTTTCCGATTTTTATTCTTTCAACAATAGGAATTTTTGACGAACAAATGTATTCGCAGCATCCGCATTCGATACAATCCATAACATTTTGTCCTTTCATGCCTTCCCATTCCTCTGATAATGCGTATTTTGTATAGTACAATGGGCGAAGTTCCATGGGACAAACATCAACACAACGGCCGCACTTAATACATTCTACGGCTTCTTTAATAACCGTTTCGTATGCGATGATTCCGTTGGAACACTTCAATGCAGGAACATCCAAATTTCCAAGTTTAAAGCCCATCATTAAACCGCCCATTTTTACGGTGACATCATCACCCTTTATACCACCGCAATGGTCGATGATTTCTTTAATAGATGTGCCGATTTTTACGATGTAATTTCCGGGTTTGTTCATTCGCTCTCCCGTAACACTTACAACACGCTGGATCAGCGGCATCCCTGTTTGGATCGCATCAGAGATGGCTTTAACTGTGCTGATATTACTTACAATGGCTCCAACGTCAAGGGGCAAACCTCCACGAGGTACTTCCCTACCCAGGACTCGTTTGATGAGCATCTTTTCTGCACCCTGGGGGTACTTTGTTTTTGCAACGACGACTTCGATATTCGGTATATCTGCAGTTTTTTCCTGGAGCACTTCGATGGCATCCGGTTTGTTGTCTTCAATAGCGATAATGCCTTTAGCTGCGCCTGATGCTTTGATCATTGCCTTCAAGCCAAAAATCACATCGTCTGCAAATTCCACCATCACCCGGTGGTCCGCTGTCAGCAGCGGTTCACATTCACAGCCGTTTAGCAGAACTACTTCAATAGGTTTTGGCGCTTTAAGTTTAACGGAGGTTGGGAATCCGGCGCCGCCCATTCCAACGATTCCTTTTTCACGGACAATGTCGATAATTTGTTCCGGTGAAAGGCTTTCCAGATCTCCAGCCGGATGGACGGATTCGTGGATAGTGTTTTTTCCATCAGATTGAATCACGATGGATAAGGCATTTGTACCGGAAACCGGATGCAGCCGTGGTTCAACTGCTGTCACTGTACCACTGATGCTGGCATGTACATGACTGCTGATAAAACCCTTCGCTTCCCCTATTTTTTGACCGACCTGAACTTGCTGACCGACTTCAACGATCGGTTCCGCAGGCGCACCGGCGTGCTGGGACATGGGAATAACAACCGTGAGGGGATCTGGGAAATTCATTAATGCGAGATGCTCGCTGAATTCTTTATTCTCCGTGGGATGAATCCCACCATAGTAGCCTTCAAATCGTTTTTCACGAACTGATTTGACGTATTTATTGATAAACTTAAAGTTGACTTTGGAATAGTCACGGATCTGCATAGGCTGGTTCAATAATTCAGCGATTCGCCCTTGTTTTTCCATCCTTTGATAGATCTGCTGCCATCCACAATCCATATCTTTGTTTACTTCGCATTTGCCGTTTTTTGCTCCGCCGCATTGTCCGTTGACCAAGCTTTTTGAACAGTCAATAATCGGACAGATGCCGCCTGTAAGGTTCAAATAACACTGTCCGCATGCATCGCAGCGGGTTTCGGTTAACGCCATTCCATGATGGCCTGTACAGGTCATTGTATCGCTGGCTGCGTAAACGGGCTTATCCGTTAAATCCGCCACCGTCTGAATACCTAACCCGCAGGAAATGACAAACACATTTTCCGCTTCCTCCGGTAAAATGGATTGAAGCGTCTTCGCTGACAATGTTTGGTTGCACAGAAAATCGATTTTCGCACAGCCGTGCAGAGTTTTTCCCTGCTCACCAGCGATTAGCTCAAAGTTGCTGCATTCCGGTTCGTCCCCAATTTCGAATTCCTTGAAACATTTATTACAGGCAACGACAAACAGGTTGTCCTTATCCTCCAGAAACGGGGCTAGCTCTTCCTTCCTTTTTAGCTTAAACTTGGTATAATCCACCAATTCCAGTTCCCCCTTACTTATTGTTAAGAAGTTTACACGCTTTAACCACATGTTTTGCAAGTACGGAAGTTGTGACCGAGCCTACTCCTCCTGGGACAGGAGTGATCATTCCTGCTTTAGGTTCGCATTCCTCAAAATCCACATCTCCGCAGAGTTTGCCGTTTTCGTCTACGTTGATGCCTACATCAACGACGATAGCTCCTTCTTTGATATAATTCGCTTTTACCATTTTAGCCTTTCCTATGCCTACAACCAGGACTTCCGCAGCTGCAGTCACATCTGGCAAATTTTTCGTTCGCGAGTGGCAGATCGTAACCGTTGCATGCTCTTTTAAGAGAAGCATGGATACCGGTTTGCCAACAACCATGGATCTTCCAAGAACCACAGTGTTTGAACCTTTAAGATCGATTTTGTAATACTTCAGGATTTCCATTACAGCTGTCGGGGTGCAAGGTGCAAAACCTGACTCGTCTCCCTCCATGACTTTTGCCACATTAGTAGGGCTGAAACAGTCAACATCCTTTTCAGGGGCAATCACATATTTGAGCACTTCTTCATCCAGTTGTTTGGGAAGAGGTCTGAAAATCAGGATTCCGTGTACATTTTCATCTTCGTTTACTGATTTTAAGGCTTTAATAAAATCGTCCTGGTTAATATCTTCCGGCAGCTCCATAACTTCAGTTTCAACATTGCAGCCTGCCATTCTTTTAACAGCTCCTCTTTCGTATGAAAGGTCGCTTGGATTTGCACCAACTCGTATTATTTTAAGTTTAGGATTGATTCCCATTGCTTTTAGTTCATCTGCCGCCTTTAATGTCTCATCTTTCAAGCTTTCTGCAACAATTTTTCCGTTTAACAATTCAGCCATAATTAATCCTCCTGTATTTTAAATTTAATCCTCCACTAGATGGTGGAGGATTATGTTTTATCTTATGTCTTTTATTTAGAAAGCATCTTATCAACTTTGTTATATACCGTATCGCAAATCTCAATTCCTTTATTAAGTAAAGGCTTGATTTCATTTTCTACCTGAGAAACATAATCCTGGTCTTTTATGGAGTTAATGTTGATTTGAACGTTCAGCCACGCACTGATGATTCCTGCCCTTAGACATTGTATTCCAACTCCCACGTCGCTGATTGCCAGAGTCGATCCTTTGTCCACCAATTCTTCATGAAGAAGAATTGCCTCATAGCATTTTTTTACAATATCCAGTGGTACTGAACAGGCTATTTTCGTGCATTCTTCCAATGTTTTTTCCTTGTAGGCTTTTTCTTCCTCAGTTTCTTTAGGAAGACCATAAGCTTTTGATAATGGCAGGAAGTTTTCAGCATCCTTGTCTACCATCTCCAATAGCTCCTGCTGTATTTTCAGCGCATCCTTCATGATTCTCTGGATGTCTTCTTCGTACTGGGCATATTTTTTCTTTCCTGTCGTCAGATTGCAAACCATACTGGCCAGGGCAACTCCCATAGCGCCTGACATGGCAGCAGCTCCACCACCTCCAGGAACAGCATTTTTTGATGCAAGCTCATCCATAAAATGAGTACATGTGTAGTCGATCATTTTCATTGGCCAACCTCCTGTTATCTCTTATAAAATATCGGTGTATTCCCAATCGGAATACACCGATATTAACTGGCATACTTCTTTAAAATTTAGTTGATCTTAGAATAATCCTGCGATAACTCCGTTAGCGTCAACGTCGATTTTTTCAGCAGAAGGTACTTTTGGAAGTCCTGGCATTTTCATGATATCTCCAGTAAGAGCAACAAGGAAACCTGCTCCTGCAGATACAGTAATGTCTCTTACAGTAATAACAAAGCCTGTAGGTCTGCCTAATTTTGTCTGGTCATCAGTCAGTGAATACTGAGTTTTTGCCATACAGATTGGCACTTTGTCAAAACCAAGTTTTGTAAGGTTAGCGATTTCTTTTTCTGCTTTTGCTGTAAATACGGCATCAGTAGCTCCGTAGATTTTTCTTGAGATAGCTCTGATTTTTTCTTTGATCGGCATATCCAGATCATAAGCAAACTCTAATTTGCTTTCTTCTGACGTTAATCTGATAACTTCTTTTGCAAGAGCTTCTCCACCAGCGCCGCCATTTCCCCAAACATCGGAAAGAGCTACGTTTACGCCTAATTCTCTGCATTTATCTTCAACAAGTCTTAGTTCTTCATCTGTGTCAAATGGGAATTTGTTGATTGCAACTACTGCAGGAAGTTTGAAAACCTGAGTGATGTTCTCAACATGTTTCAGAAGATTTGGCAATCCTTTTTCAAGGGCTTCCAGATTCTCATTGTTTAAGTCAGCTTTAGCCACTCCGCCATTATATTTCAGAGCTCTTACAGTTGCAACGATGATTACTGCTGCAGGCTGAATTCCTGCCATTCTGCATTTGATGTCGATGAATTTCTCTGCTCCTAAGTCAGCACCAAAGCCAGCTTCAGTTACAACATAGTCAGATGCAAAGTGCATAGCCATTTTTGTAGCCGTTACAGAGTTACAGCCGTGTGCGATATTTGCAAATGGTCCTCCGTGAATGAATGCCGGAGTTCCTTCAAGTGTCTGTACTAAGTTTGGCTTCAATGCATCTTTAAGCAGTGCTGCCATAGCGCCCTGTGCTTTAAGATCTCCTGCGGTTACAGGTTCGCCTTTTCTATTGTAAGCTACGATGATTTTTGCCAGTCTTTCCTTCAGGTCGATGATATCGCTTGCTAAGCAGAAAACTGCCATAACTTCGCTCGCTACAGTGATATCAAAACCATCTTCTCTTGGCATACCCTGCATTTTTCCACCAAGACCATCTACGATATTTCTAAGCTGTCTGTCATTCATGTCAACAGCTCTTCTCCATACGATTCTTCTTGTGTCGATATCAAGGTCATTTCCCTGGAATATATGATTGTCAAGCATAGCTGCAAGCAAATTGTTTGCTGCGCCTATAGCATGGAAATCTCCAGTAAAGTGAAGGTTGATGTCTTCCATTGGAACTACCTGTGCGTATCCGCCCCCAGCAGCTCCTCCCTTAACACCAAATACTGGTCCTAAAGATGGCTCTCTTAATGCTACAAGTACATTTTTACCAAGTTTAGCAAGTGCGTCTGCAGTTCCGATGGTAGTAGTTGTTTTTCCTTCTCCCGCAGGTGTTGGATTGATAGCGGTTACAAGGATCACCTTTGCTTTTTTGCCTGTTTCTTTTTTCATTAAGTTATAATCTACTTTTGCTTTATACTTTCCGTATAACTCCAGATCATCCTCAGTAAGACCTAATTTCTTTGCAATTTCTCTAATGTCTTGTAAAGTTGCTTCCTGTGCGATTTCAATATCACTTTTGTAACCCATGTTGTTTCCTCCTTAATTTTTTTATTAATTAATCTATTTTGAAACAGTATGGCTTGACCGGCAAATACATTTCACCATTTGCCTTGCCATTCTGAACTCGCCTGATACTAACCGATGATGCCTTTTCGAACGGCTGCTGAAAATTTTCTGGTATGTCTGTCTCTCCCTAGGAGCGCTTCTGATGCAAAAATCGAGCTCATGATTTCCTTGTTCAAAGGATCCATGATAGCCGAATCCATGCCTGCGTAGATGGCCAGGGTCATGAAGTTCTGGTTGATGAGTTTTCTTGCAGGCATTCCAAAGGAAATGTTGCTCAGACCTGATGTTATCTTGACGGTTGGATAAACCGCTTTGATTTTATTGATGCTGTCAATGAAATTCACAAGGGACTGATTGTCTGTGGAAAGGGCCATAACCAGGGGATCAATGTGGATCCTGTCTGGGGTGATGCCATATTTTGCCGCTTTTTCGATGATTTTTATGGCAATATCCACTCTCGGCTGTACGTCGCAGGGGATACCGCTGTTGTCGCAGGTAAGTGCCACAACTTCCCAGTCATTGCCTTCCATCAGGGGAAAAATGATATCGCATTTATCCTGGTCTGTTCCTGCAACCATCTCCAAATTGACGGAGTTGATCAGACCTTGCTTTTTGATGAACGGGATGACTTCTTTTAGAAATATTGGATTTGGACTGTCGATGCAGATGGGTGTATCCACGGCATCCTGAACGATATCGATCAGCCATTTTAATGTTTCCACCTCAACATCCGGTGGAGTGGAAGCGCATACATCGATGAAGTTGGCGCCTGCTTCGGCTTGTTTGATGGCTCTGTCTCTGATGAACTCGGCATTTCTTTCTTCGATCGCCTTTTTAACGGGTGGAATTGTTCCATTGATTTTTTCGCCAATAATGATCAAATATGTTCCCTCCTGGACTGAAAAATGTAATTGTTATCGATTTCACAAAACTCAAGCTACCTTGCAAACTTGTATATACAAGCTCTGTTACATATAATCTTACCAAAGAGTAAATACTTTGTCAATAAAATAATTACTCTTGTTTATGATTTATTATTGTAATAGAATTGAATTATTACAAATACAGGGAATTTTAAAGGAGACGGAATGATGGGGAAAAATGTGATCGTAAATTTTCCGCTGCTTAATGAAAGCATCGTAGTTGAAGAAGGCACCAAGTTATCTGAAGCCTGTGCCATTGCGGGATATCCACTAAACCTGGTATGTGGCGGCAAGGGAAAATGCAAGAAATGCGCTGTAGAAATTGAGGAACACGGAGAAATCAAAAAAGTACTGTCTTGTATGACCGATGTATATGATGGAATCAGGGTATTGCTAAAAGAGGAAGAACAAAAGGCTCAAATACTCACCTCATCCACACTTGACAATACACCATTGGATCCTTCTCTTCGATCGGTGTACATCGAAAAAGAGAAACTTAAAACTGATCTTTGCGAGAACGACTGGGAAACATTGCACCGAGTTATCGGAAATGGGGTCAAGTATCCAAAGCTTAGCGTGCTGCAGAAATTATCTATTCATTATCATGATCCCAGCGGAATCCGAGTCATCATGAACAATAATGAAATCATCGATGTTCTTTCCGGTGGTGACAAAAGAAAAATCTACGGGATCGCCTTCGATCTTGGTACAACCTCAGCGGTAGGATATTTGTATGAAATGCAGGACATCTCTATGGTCGGCATAAGTTCAACGCTGAATAAACAGACAGAAATGGGCGGCGATGTCATCAGCCGCATCGACTATGTTATCAATGATTTTACAAATCTTGCAAAGTTGCAGAAGCTGGCCAGGGATACCATTAATGAGATCATCGAGGATATCTGCTCAAAGCATAAAATCAGCACAGATGACATCTATATGGCGGTTTTAGGCGGCAACAGCACTATGCAGCATCTATTCCTTGGACTCTATCCGGAATACCTGGGAAAGGCTCCTTTTACGAGCACAACCCACATGGGTGTAGAAACGATTGCGAAGGAGCTTCATATCAAAATCAATCCCATTGGGATCGTCAGTTTTCTTCCTCTGTTGGGGGGGTTCGTCGGCGCTGATACCACAGCTGTTTTGATTTCGCTCCCGAAAGACAATAAAGTAAGGCTCATGCTGGACCTTGGAACGAATGGAGAAATCGCTGTTGGGAAAAACACCAGCTACAAAGTATCCTCTACGGCATGCGGTCCGGCACTGGAAGGCGCCGGTCTTACCCACGGAATGCGTGGCACCCATGGAGCGATCGAGAGAGTATCTGTGGAAAACGGAATATTATCCTATCAGGTCATTGGGAATGAAAAACCCCAGGGCATCTGCGGATCTGGCGTGATTGACTTGGTTTCTGAATTATTTTCCAATAATATCATCAATAAAAGAGGCGCTCTGGCAGATCCGGGTACAATAAACGAACCGGACCTTGCAAAACGAATCGTCATGAAAGAGGATCAGAAAGCTTTTATCATCGCATTTGCCCACGAAACCTTAAATCAAGAAGATATTTATTTCAGTCAGAAAGACATACGACAGGTACAGCTGGCAAAAGGCGCGATCTATACCGGTTGCATCATGGTTCTTCAGGATTATGGCATCGATGGCGAAGATCTGACGGAAATCACCATCGCCGGAGCGTTTGGCAACTATATTGATGTGGATAATGCCCAGTCTATTGGAATGCTGCCTCATTTTGAAGGAGTTCCTGTGAGATCCCTGGGCAACGCTGCCGGAACAGGCACACAAATGTATCTCCTTTCAAAGGAAAAGCAGACAGAATGCGATGAAATAGCAAAAAACGCGATACATGTGGAACTTGCCAATAATCCCAATTTCATGAAACAATACATGACGAATACCTACTTTAATAATTTGGTTGAAAAAGCGTCAAAATGTTGAAATGTTGGAGTGTATAAAACTGGCATACTTATGACTTATGACTTATGACTTACGACTTGCAACTAGGGACTAGGGACAAGAGACTAGCGACTAGTTGGTGGTTGGGTGACTAGTTGGTTGGGTGGTTAGCCAAAAACAAAAAATGCTAAAATGCATGAATCTGGCATACTAGCGACTTGGGACTAGAGACTAAGGACTTATTGGGTGATTAGCCAAAGGCAAAATGCAAAGACGTTGATGTGTTCAAGTGTTGAAATGCTTAAGAGCAATCAGGTGATTAGCAATTAGCAGTTAGCTTAAAAACGGTAATACCTAAGCGAAATAAGCAAATCAGCATCGTTATCTAAGAAAATTTTTGCGTTGGCGAGTTCAGAAAATCCTCTGAGATATCGAAGATTTTCGGGAAAAACAGGAGGTTTTTTCAGCGAATCTGAGCCGGCACATTTCCATAAGGTATTTCAGTGATGTGCCGGTGAATATGAGCGTGAGAAAATCTGAAGGTATTGAAGATCGATTTTCTCGAGACATAAGCTTTTTTTCGTGATAACGAGGCTAATGGGAACATTTAATCGCACCGCAGGTGCATATGCAATCAGCATCGTTATCAGAGAGATGAAGTAAAAAAAGATCTGAATCGTTATATGATTCGGATCTTTTCTTTAATTGTAAATTGTACATTGTAAATTGTAAATTGACTGGTTTCACTTGGTTTCGTTCAGTACGGTGGAGCCTCTTTGAAGACCGGTTGCGCCGGATCTTATGAATTCCAGGACGCCAAATGGTTCCATCAGTTTCATGAAGGCTCCGATTTTATCCGGACCGCCAGTAAGTTCCAGAATCAGGCTGTCATGAGCGACATCTACGATGTTAGCCCTGAAAATATTTGATATTTCGATGATATTGGATCTTGTGGAATTGTCAGCTTTCACTTTAATGAACACAAGTTCTCTGCTGATAGATTCGTTTGGCGTAAGCTCGATCACCTTGATGACTTCAATTAGCTTATTCAGTTGTTTCTTTATCTGTTCTAAGATCTGCTCATCGCCGATGACAACGATGGTCATTCTGGAAAGTGTTTCATCCTCAGTTGTTCCTACCGTGAGACTGTCTATGTTGAAACATCTTCTGGCAAAAAGTCCTGCGATCCTGCTTAATACTCCGGAATTGTTTTCTACCAATAAAGACAATACATATCTTTTCATTTGTAAAACCTCCTAAAATGTTCTGAAATTGGGATCTACGTTACATTGTATCAGACATGGCTCATCATTTTCCAGTACTTCATGGAGAACTTTTCTAAAACTTTCCATATCCTCCACTTCATACCCTTTAATGCTGTAGGCTTCCGCCAGTTTAACAAAATTCACCTGGAATTCAAGATCCACACCAAAATAATTGTCCTTGCCATAGCAATCGTGCTGCAGGCCCCTGACCATGCCTAATTTAGTGTTATTGATCAGTATGATCTTAATTCCGATATTGTTTTCCCTTACTACCGCCAGCTCACCTAAACACATCTGAAAGCTTCCGTCTCCCATGACATTGACAACCTGCCTCTCAGGATTTGCCATTTTCATCCCTGCCGCGGCAGGAAGGCTGTAGGCCATGGTTCCAAGGCCTCCAGAAGTAATAAACTTCCTTTCGCCAAAAACTTTAAAATAAAGTGCTGACCATATCTGATTCTGTCCAACATCGGCAACCAGGCAACTGTCGTCTTTCATTTCAAGAGATAATTCATTGATGATTTCCTTAGGATTCATTTTTATGCAGCCAGGTTGCATTTCCAGACTTACCGGGTAAATATTCCTGATTTCCTCGATTTCTTCCAGCCACTGGGAAAAATCCATATGAAGATCTTTTTCAATGAGCGCCTGAAGAATCAGCTTGGCATCTCCAACGATGGGCAAGGTAAATTCTACATTTTTCCCGATTTCTGCGGGGTCGATATCGATATGAATAAATTCGATGTTCGGATTCAACTTGCTGAACCCTGCAGCTGCTCGATTTGACATTCTTGCACCAATGGTGATCAGAAGGTCGGTTCTCGCGATGATTTCATTGGAATACTGATAACCGTGGCTTCCAACGATCCCCGCATAGAGTGTGGATTCCTGTGACATCCCTCCTATTCCCATAAGGGAATTAATGACGGGTATCCCGGTCATCTCCGCAAATTCTCTGAGTTCTGTCCTGGCATCTGCCAATATGATGCCTCCCCCAGCATAGATCACCGGTTTTTTAGAAGCTTTGATTTTATTAATGATTCTTTTGATTTGCCCTGCATGTCCTTTGAACGTGGGCTTATACCCCAGAATATCAACTTTTTCAGGGTATTTGAAGGTGATTTCCGCTTCCTGTACATTCCTTGGGATGTCTACAAGCACAGGACCTTTACGGCCGGAGTTGGCTATAAAGAAGGCTTCCTTGATAATCCTCGGAATATCTTCTGCATTTTTCACCAGATAATTATGCTTTGTAAAAGGTTCTGTTGCACCTTTGATATCAGCCTCCTGAAATGCATCAGTGCCTATCAGTTCGGTATTTACCTGCCCTGTTATGATGACAATAGGTATGGAATCCAGATAAGCCGTAGCTATTCCGGTAATTGTATTTGTGGCTCCGGGCCCTGACGTGGCGATGCATACACCTGTCCTATTTTTTTCCCGTGCATACCCGCTGGCATAGTGCACCAGAGACTGCTCATTTCTCACTAATACATGTTTAATATCAGACTCTCTTAAAGCTTCATATAACGGCAGCACAGCTCCACCAGGATATCCAAACAGGATGTCAACATTCTCTTTTTCAAGACATTTAATTATCGCTTTCGAAGCTTTCACAACCACCATCTCCTTTAAGTATTTCTATAATAATAATGTAACAGTTTATCAAAGTCAACATTATTGTTTGTTATTCCATACAATTTCCAATTATTATTTGATTATGCCTAAGTTTATCTCTATAATGATAAATATACCCCAACTGGAGGATGCCATTGATTTCATTGATCGAAGTTACCAATAAAAAAACCTTGAAGAAATTCGTTGAATTCCCGCTGGCACTTTATAAAAACCATCCCTATTATGTTCCCAAGCTTTTCGGAGAGGAAATGGCGGTCCTGGATCCCAGGAAAAACCCGGCCTCTGAACACTGCGATTCAAAACTCTGGCTGGCTTATAAGGAAAATAAAATAGTTGGCCGGATTGCCGCTATCGTAAATTATCATTATCTGGAAAAATGGCAGATGAAAAATGGCAGATTTGGTTATGTTGATTTTATTGAAGATTTTGAAATTGCTAAGGCGCTTTTTGATACGGCTGAATCCTGGCTGAAATCAAAAGGAATGACCGGCATTCATGGTCCCCTGGGTTTTTGCGATCTTGATCCTGAAGGCATGCTGGTGGATGGTTTTGACAAAATCGGGACCTTTACAACAATTTATAACTACCCATATTATCCGGTGTTTCTTGAACAGCTTGGATACAGTAAAGATGTTGATTGGGTTGAGTACGAAATGATGATTCCTGATGAGCCGCCAAAAAAACTTATGGATCTGGCGGGCAAAATTATTGACAGATACGAGCTTAAATTGCCTGTTATCACCTCGAAAAAGATGCTTTTGCCTTATGTGAACAGTGTTTTTGAAATCATCAATGAAACCTATTCTGATTTATATGCCGTAACCGAGCTGACAAAAAAACAAATCGACTACTATATCAAACAGTATTTTACCTTCATATCGCCCTATTTTGTCCGATTGATATTGGATAAAAACGATAAGCTTGTGGCTTTTGGGCTGACACTTCCATCCTTGGCCAAAGCCATGCAGAAATCAAGGGGCAAGCTCTTCCCCTTCGGATTTATTCATATCCTCAAGGCGCTGTATTTCAACGACCGCGGGGAGTTTGTGCTCATTGCCGTCAGGAAGGAATATCAGCTTAAAGGTGTTAATGCTGTTCTTTTAAGCTTTATCACCCTCAAAAATAAATATCACATTTCAAAAGCTGATCTTAATCCTCAGCTTGAGTCTAACACGAAAGTTCGCAGCCAATGGAAATATTTCGAGGCTGAAAAAAACAAAACCAGAAGATGCTACATCAAAAAAATATAAAAAGTTATTCCTAGGAATAACTTTTTATTATTTTTTCTTCTATTCTATTTGACCCAGTTTTGAGCTATTTTAACGCCTTCTGCTGCATTGGTCGTGAACGCATCTGCTCCGATATGCTCGCAAGCTTCCTTTGTTACTGGATTTCCGCCGATGATGATTTTGACTGAATCCCTGAGACCTGCTTCCTTAAGCCCATCTACTGTGTCTTTCATGGCTTCCAGGGCTAGTGTTAAAACACCGCTCATCCCCACGATATTTGGTTTGACTTCTTTTACTTTATCGATAAATGCTTGTACCGGCTGGTCGATCCCTAAATCATAGACTTCGAATCCTGCCGCTTCAGACATGCTCTTAAATATGTTTTTACCGATGTCATGAAGGTCGCCATGAACGGTTCCAATGACAATGCTTCCAACTTTCGCAGTGCTTCCTGAACCGATGACAGGTTTTAATACATCAATGGCTTCTGTTAAAAGTTCTCCGGCAAAGATTAAATCTCCTACAAAATATTCTCCGCTTTCAAACAGATCTCCTACCATAGCCATGCCTTCCTGACATGCTCCAACTACCTTCTGGGCTTCATCTTCTGTTGGGTTGCTTGCTACGAAATCGTTTAACATTTCCAGAACTTTTTCTTCTTCCAGTTCACCAACAGCTGTAGTTATCGCTTTTAAATCTACCATATAAAAAAACCTCCCATTGTTTAGTATATACAAGTATATGCACTCCTTGTATGTATAAATGATATCATTTTTCATTCTTATATGTCAACTACTTTTTACAATTTATTCGGCGTTTACTTGTATTTCTTGTTTGCTAAATTTATAACAAAACATCCGGTGGATTGCACATATTGAAGCGGGAATATGTTATAATAGACAAAACAATTTTAGCGAGGTGTATCCATGAAACCTGAAGCAGTAGAAGAGAAAAGAAAAGACAAGATTCCCTACGAATATTACAGCGGAGAACTTAAAAACTTTACTCCCATGCTAATATCGGAAAATACCGGCGTAATATTTGAAGAAGAAAAAAGCAGATTTAAAATAAATCTTATACAAGAAACCTATTATGTATCCTATCCAGACGGAGCTGTTTACGGGGAAGATGAAAATATAAAGTACGCACTTAAAACCTTGCTTCTTCGGTATCTTATCAATGCCAAGGGTGTAAAACCCAAAGGGGAAATGATCCACTACCGGGATGTGCCCGACGGCAATATTTACTATTCGAATTTCTATGGCAGATGCCTGATGAGGCTGTCAAAGACCTTTAAGGACAAATATGACCTTTTCATTAAAGCCTCTGAAGCCTTAGCAGGAGAAAAAATTGAACAAGGGGACATGGGATATAAATTTCGATTTCTGAACGATATTTTTGTTTATGTGATCCTGTGGAAGGGCGACGAAGAATTCCCCCCCTCCGCACAAATTCTTTTCAGCGATAACGTGCAATACTATTTTTCTGCCGAGGATCTTGCTTTTGTCGGAGACATCATCAATGACAAGCTGGCAAAGGCGGCGTTTAGTCAGCGCTAATCGCTGGCAAAAGAAAAAACGTTGAAATGCTTTTTGGTGGTTAGGTGACTAGGTGGTTGGGTGGTTGGCGAAGAACAAAAGCGTAAAAATGTTGAAGTGTTGAAGTGTTGAAGTGTTTGAATCTGTCATGCTAGCGACTTGTAAAATGTACGATGTACAGTGTACAATTTACAATGC
>JAAXUP010000172.1 GCA_013335935.1 Eubacteriaceae bacterium
CACTTCAACACTTCAACATTTCAACACTTAAGCATTTCGGCTATTCACCTGAATGCTAACAGCTAATCACCTAATCGCCAACCACCCAACCACCTAGTCACCTAACCACCCAAAAAGTCCCTAGTCTCTAGTCCCAAGTCGCTAGAATGACTGATTTTAGCATTTAAGCACTTCAACATTTCAACACTTAAGCATTTCAGCTATTCACCTGATTGCTAACAGCTAACTCCCTTGAATCGAAAATAAATTGCAAAAAAAAACCAATAAGAGTAAAATAATCTTAGAATACTGTATACGGAGGCATTTATATGCAAATGAAAAGACGACCTCAGCTGGCTACAGACTACTATCAGTTGAGCATGAGCAATGTTTATATTATGGATGATAAAAAAGATGATATTGCGGTTTTTGACCTTTTTGCCCGGAAGAATCCCTTCAATGGAGGATACATGGTATGTGCAGGTCTGGAGCAGGCTATTGATTATCTGGTGAACATGAAGTTCAATGATAGTGATATTGAGCTCCTGAGATTCAACCATCCTGAACTGACGGAGGAATTTCTTGCCTACCTGAGAGAATTTAAATTCACTGGGGAACTATATGCTGTGCCTGAAGGTTCCATCATATTTCCAAATGAACCTATCCTGCGGATCAAAGCTCCGCTGATCCAGGCTCAAATCATTGAAACACCGCTGCTGTCTATTGTTAATCATCAGACGCTTATTGCAACCAAGGCGGCAAGAATTGTTCAGGCAGCTGAGGGAGACAGCGTGCTGGAATTCGGCTTGAGAAGAGCCCACGGTTCAGAAGCGGGACTTTATGGCGCCAGAGCGGCAATTATTGGAGGCTGCATCGGGACCAGCAATGTGGAGTCAGAGTTTCTTATTGACATAGCGTCAAAAGGAACCATGTCCCATAGCTTTATCCTAAGTTACCCAACGGAATATGATGCGTTTAAAACCTATTCTAAATACAATGATAACAATCTGATACTACTTGTGGATACTTATAACACCCTGGAATCTGGCGTTCCAAATGCGATCAAGGTTTTCAGTGAGCTAAAGGCCGCAGGGAAACTACCGAAAATTTACGGCATACGCCTTGATTCCGGTGACCTTGCCTATCTCAGTAAAGAAACCAGGAAAATGTTCAATGTGAATGGTCTGGAAGATGCCATCATTTCAGCCTCGTCTGATTTGGATGAATATCTGGTGAGGGATATGAAGCTTCAGGGAGCTCAGATCGATTTATGGGGTGTGGGAACGAAGCTCATTACAGCATTCGATCAGCCAGCACTTGGTGCGGTATATAAGCTTGCACAAATCGAAAGCGACGGCGTTGTCTATAATAAGCTTAAGGTATCCAACGATCCTGGAAAGATAACCAATCCTGGCTATAAAAAATTCATTAGGATTTATGATAAAGATACGCATAAGGCATTGGCAGACCTGATCATGCTGGCAGAGGAAGTCATTGACGAGGACAAGCCTCTGACAATTTTTCATCCGGTGTATACCTGGAAAAAGAGAGTGCTCGCCAATTATTACATTAGAGAAATGATGGTACTTGTTATGAAAGAAGGGAAGGTGTTTTATAAAACACCCCATATTCTTGATATACAGGCCTACCTTAAAAAAGAGTTTGAAACCATGTGGCCGGCAACCTCCAGGTTCACCAATCCCCATGAATACCATGTTGACCTTTCCGATAAGCTTTGGAAGCTGAAAAACGACCTTCTTAACCAATGATAACTTAGTTATCATTGGTTAAAGAGAATAATGAATAGAGAATAATGAATAATGAATAAATAACGAAGAATCTGATCCGTGTTTTGGATCAGATTCTTTCTTTTACTATTCTCTATTATCTTTTCTCTGTTCTCTAAATAAATTCTCGAATTTATTTAGTTGTTGCCGGCGGTAGTTTCACGATGACTTTGATTACATTCGTCGTCATGCCCAGTCGCTGCTGAAGCTCGGCAGAAATTTCAAGGTTGATTTCGTTGCCATCTGCAAGTTCTTTGAATACGTAAGTCGCGGAAGCGAGTTTATCTTCGTTGGAACCTGAGGTATCCGAAGGTTTTGAATCCAGAAATTTTATATGGTTAGAAAACAGGCTGCCACTGATTTTACCTTTTTCATGGAGTTCGGCAGGCAAGGCGATATACGCATTCTGTACCTCAGCCGCAGTAAAATCGAAAGTATTTGACTCAACGAAAACTATTCCATCGGCAGGAACCGCTTTATCATTCACTTTCAGAGAATAGCTCCATTCTGACTGTGCAAGGGTAATAAGATCGGCTTCCAGGATCCGGCCAGTCATGGTCTCGATGAATTTACCGTCGTAATCAAGTTCTTCCTCAAGTAATGTATTTTTCTCTTCCAGTTGAGTGATCTTTTTTTCCAGTGCCTTGATCTTTGCGTCCTTTTTTGTCGATTCTTCTTCAAGAACATCCTGATTAGAGCAGCCTGAAATCAGGAGAATGGCAGATATGATCATTATAATAATTATTTTTCTTTTCAAAATTAATACCACCTTTTTAAATCATAAATTAAGGATATATATATATAGATACGCAATTCTAAATCATCATGCAAACTAGGATAATTTTAACACAATCAGAGGCTTTAATCAAATAAAGAGTAAGTAATGAAAGCGTACAGGAATTCGCTAAATATTTCTATAATGTAAACATTTATGCTATAATATTTCTAATACGGCTGCAGATTAAGGAGCAAGACCAGATGATTATTGTCGATTTAAGTCATACCATTTCCATGGATATGCCGGTTTATCCAGGAACGGAAAAGCCAGTCATCGAAATTGCCAACACCATCAAGGATCATGGATTTCTCGAAAGAAAAATCCATATGTATTCCCACACGGGAACCCATATGGACTCTCCAGCGCATATACTCGCTAACGGAAAAACATTATCGGATTTTTCTGCGGATCAGTTTGCAGGAAAAGCCACCATCATCGACTGTACTGGGATTACAGGAGGGAAGATCACCTGTGAATTTCTGGCATTATTCCAGGAGCGTATAAGCCGATCCGATTTTGTTATTTTAAAAACAGGATGGAGCCTGCACTGGGGCAAAAATGAATATTTTTCCGGTAATGTGGTACCTGATGAAAAAGCTGCCACATACCTGTCGGGATTCGATCTGAAGGCAGTGGGAATCGATGCCATGTCTGTCGACTCTTTGGATGATGAAAAGCTTCCTGTCCATCATATCTTGCTTTCAAAAGAGATACTAATTATTTAAATTGCACAGATTTTCTATAATT
>JAAXUP010000084.1 GCA_013335935.1 Eubacteriaceae bacterium
AATATGGCGTTGAAGTAAAGTGAGCGGTGATTTCCGTACCAGAAAGCAAAGCATTCATTCCATCGGGATGAGACAACGTTACAAGCTGATTGTCCAGCCTTTCAGGATCATTGAATGCTTCTTTACAAGCCATCGCTAGCAGGATATGCTGAATGCTTCCCGGTTGGGGAACAGCGATCCTTGAATTTTCATCCAGGTCTGCGATGGTTTCGATTTTCTCCCTGGCAACAAGACCAGATGGCACTGAGGAAAGACCTGTAGCAATTTTCCAGTCCATTCCCTTGTCCCAACCAATTAAGAAAGGAGGAATAGCCATGAATCCCACGTCAAGCTTATCCGCAACCATAGCCTCACGGATCTCCGTTGTATTGCTCATCTGTTCCCAAATCACAGTGACTCCCGGAACATGCTTTTCGATCAATCCCTGATGCTTCATGATTTGAACGGGTGCATAAGCGATTCCATATTGTTCAGCGATCCGTATTTCCTCTGCACTATCATTATTTTTCTGTATTGAACAGCCCTGCAGAAGAACAAGAACCACTATGCATAATATCCCGATGATTTTTTTCACTATTTGTCACCTCGAAGTTCATTTTTTATCCGGATAGCCAGGTTATGATTTTTATCGTCAAGAATCTTTAGTTTTTTGAAAGCTCTGGAGACCCGCTGGTTCAAGTGCTTCCGGTCGTCTCCTTCTATGATCATAAAGCCGGCTCGTGCTGTAGCATCCCTGATCATTTTGATTTCGTCACCAGAAGAAATGTTGTACCCTGCTTTGATCATTCCAGGCAGTCTGCTGATTTCTTCTATTGGTGTCAGGAAATCCACTATTCCAGGAAGAGCGAAAAACAGTTGAACAGAAAGCATCTTCCCTTTCGGAAAGTGTATGACTTCTGTTGGTGAAAAAGGTTCTCCTGCAGTAAAATCAATCACTTGTCCCAAAATATCGAAACCAGTTACATGGGGGATAAATAGATCCTCATAGGCTCCGCCGATCCTGCATGCGATTTCGTTGACCAAAATTCCATTCAATCCGGCAAGCAGTTGCACATATAAAGGACCATTCTGAAGTTTAAATGCACTTCTAATATCCTGCATCAGCGCGGATATGTTCTTCTCATATCTCTGATGATATTTGGAAGGAAAAGTATGAGCAAAGCAGATTCCAATATGTTTTCCGCGCTGAAAGGTTTCTCTATCCGTCACCGTAAGTATGGTAAGCAACCCATTTTGGATCCAGCAGCTCACCGTGATTTCATCGCTTTCATAATATTCTTCCAGTAGAGCTTCCTCGCAACGAGAGCAGCTGAGGGTTTCGAGAATATTTTCTCGTACCTCTTTTATGGAATTCACCTTAAAAACACCCCTTTGCCCCTGACTGTCAATGGGTTTCAATACAGCCGGAAATCCCAATTCCTTTATGGAATCGTCGCTGAAATCACTGGCAATAAGCTTATAACTGGCAGTTGGAATGTGATTACTACTCAGAATGCTTTTCATTTTTTTCTTATTTGTGACAGCCTCTGCAGTTTCTACATCCAGAAAGCTGGGGAGCTTCATTTCATTTGCTACACATGCTGCGGTGTAAATCGGCTGATCTGTTCCGACAGTCATTACGCCGTCAATGTCATATTTCTTTGCGACCCTTAGGTTTCCATCCACATCAAAAGTACTGACGACTTCGTTATATTTAGCATATTTTCTACCTGGCGCATCGGGATAGTAATCAGTGAGTACAACTTCATGACCCTTTTTTGCCGCCATTTTGATGGCATTCAGCTGATTGTTTCCACCGCCTAATATTAAAATTCGCATAAAGCCTCCTTAATTTTTCCGACCGGTCAAGATCGCAATCGTTCCCCTTTCCCGTAGGAAGGCCGATTCCCAGCCGATAACCGATAATGAACGAAAAGTTCAACAAACAGCCTGATCAATTTTTGCAGACTGTAATTCGATTTCCCATACTTTCGATTTTGGTGGCGCACCCTGATGTTTCCGATATTTTTCGTATATTTTAGGATAATAGCTGATAGATATACGAAATCCGTCTCATCAATTCTGATTTGGTCGGCCACATCCCTGGCCATGATTCGGAAACTGCTTACCCGGACATTCACCGGCTTGTCCATACAAAGCCAAAAAAAGAGATCAACTGCCTTCGATCCCGCTTTTCTGTGCAGCGGAACTTTTTTATGAGCGATCCCATATACTGTTTGATATCCCTTTCGTATTTCAGAAATCAACAGAGGAATATCCTCCGGAAATTGCTCCAAATCATCATCTATGGTAACGATATAGTCTCCCTTTGAGATGATAATTCCATGTTTGAGCGCTGCCTGCTGACCTTGGTTGCTTTCCAGATGGAGCGCTGTGATCCTTTTATGGCTTCTTTGAAGTTCAAAAATCTTTTTCAGGCTGTCGTCCTGGGAATGATCATCAACAAGGATTATCTCAAATTTGACATTCTCCTGATCAAGTGTCTTAATGCATCGGGCTACAACCTCTTGTATTGATTCAGCGCTGTTGTAGACTGGAATCACAACACTGATTAACATCATATCGTTTTTATTGAAATCCATCTTAATCAAACAGCTCCTTCAGGATTTTTATCAGTTCATCCACCACGTATGCCGTCTCTTCTGGCTTCATATCCGTATAAACCGGCAATCTGAGCAGGGTATCTCCAACAATTTTCGTAATGGGTAAATCTTCTGGCTTATTTCCATAATACTTACCCATTGGGGATGTATGCAGCGGTACAAAGTGAATGACTGTCTGGATGCCTTTTTGTTTCATGCGGGAGATGACTTTATCACGTTCCCCCTTATTTCTTAGAAGTATATAAAAATTATGATAGTTGGATGTCATATCCAAAGGGGTTGTCGTCATTGAAACCAGAGTACCAGATTCAACATACTTTTCAAGTTTCTCGCTGTAGTAATCGGAAATTCGTTTTCTCTTATCGATGACCATTTCCATATCCTCCAGCTGAGCATAAAGAAAAGCCATCAGGATATCTGATGGTGCGAAGCTTGAGCCCATATCCACCCAATTATATTGATCAACTTCTCCCCTGACGAATTGATTCCGATTGGTACCCTTCTGTCTGATAATCTCTGCTCGTTGGATCAGTTTAGGATCGTCGATATTTATAGATATGGCTCCACCCTCGCCAGCGACAAAATTCTTTGTGCCATGAAAGCTGAAACATCCCATATCCCCCCACGTTCCCAAAGCTTTTCCTTTGTATGTGGCTCCAACCGCTTGCGCGGCGTCTTCAACGACATGAAGTCCATAACCTGTGGCCAGCTCCATTATTTCATCCATGGGGCATCCTCTTCCTCCATAGTGGACAGGTACGATCGCCCGCGTTCTATCTGTGATCTTTCTTTGGATATCGGTCAAGTCCATTGAAAAGTTATCCAAACCAATATCTGCGAAAACCGGTATTCCTCCTCTGTTGATCACCGCATTAGCTGTGGATGGAAAAGTGAATGACGGCATAATGACCTCGTCACCTGGTTTGATATCAATCAGCATCATCGCAAGCTCTAATGAATGGGTCCCAGATGTTGTCGTGAGGATTTTGGGTGAACAGAGACGTTGTTCAAGAAGCTTGACGACTTTTTTGTCAAACATCCCATCTCCGGATACGGAACTTGACGCAATTGCCTGGGTTATATAATTGATTTCCTTGCCTGTTAAAAACAATCTATTAAATGGTATTTTCATATGCCATATTCCTTTGTAAGATTTACTTCCTGTCGTTAGTTTTGATTTTCAGCGTTATATGTTATAATGTCTTATATTAAAATTAAGGTGATGTAATGAAAACAATCGATTGTCTGGGTGATATGTGCCCAATTCCTGTACTAAAAACAAAAAAAGAGCTAAGCACCATCAATTGCGGTGATACATTGAAGATCATCACTGATCATAGCTGCGTGTTGGAATCCATGACAGCAAAATTCAAAAAACATGACATTTCCTCTGTCGAAGTCATTAATGGCGTGTGGGAGATTTATATCACAAAGCGTTAACACAAACTTTTCTGTGCAATATCCTGAAAGTACTGATTAAAATCCTTCATTACCTTGTTTTCATTGATCTTTTTATTGTAAATCAGGAACATATCATATTCAATGGAGAAATCAAGTATATTGATCAGTTTGAGTTGTTTCCTGTACAGGTCTTTTTTTATTGCAACATAAGGCAAAAACCCGATCCCGAATTCATTTAATACTGACGCCTTTACCGATTCCATGGAGTCGCTATTATAGATGATATTGAGTTGATCGATTTTTGATCCGGTACCCTTCATCTTTTGGGACAAAATATCTTTGATATACATTTTGTCATTGAGCATGATGAGTGGATATTTGTTCAGATCCTCAAATGAAATTTCCTCTGGAACAGCATAGTTCGGGGAGGATACCAGCACAAGCCTGTCTACACCTATTTTATGATACACTAACGATTGATCCTTTGGTTTTCCATAAATCACCCCAAACTCACAAATATCACTCAAGACGTTTTCCTCGATTTTTTTTCCTTCATTAGAATTCAGTACATAATTATGTTTTGGATATTTATTTTTCATCTTAAAGATCACGCAAGGCAATGAATAGGTAGCAATTGACCAGCATGCCTCGATTTTAATGTTATGGGCATCATCATTATTTTTTTTCAGATGTTCCAGCATAGTTTCATACATTCTGATAATATTATCTGCATAGTTATAGACAATCAACCCTTTTTCCGTTAGCTCCACACCCTTGTTGCTTCTCTCCAGCAACGTGCAGCCTAAATTATCTTCCAATTTAGAAATCTGCTGGCTTAATGCTGACTGAGAAATATGCGCGCTATTTGCGACCTTCGAGATGCTTTTCGCCTCAGCTACTTTGTAGAAATACTCCAAATACTCTATATGCATGATTTTTCATCCTTCACAACGTTATTAATTCTTTTTATTACTCAAGCATTATACCATATTATTATAGCAAGTAAGATATTTTACTTGATTAGTACTCAAATTTTCAGCAGAAGTTTTTACTCAGCAAATAAGTTATATGCAAATAAAATATGATATAATAAATTTATTCCGCACCATGAAAAAACAAGGAGTACGATAGCTTATGGCATCAAATGATCTTCAAAAAGAATCCTATCATAGCCAACTTTCCTTTGGGATAGTTATTTTAATACTCTGTACTGCTTTGGGCATAATTTTGACCAAGATCTCTATGGTGCTTGCTTTCTACTGGATAAGTGGCATCGGTTTTGGCTTCATCCTCCAAAAGTCGAGATTTTGTTTCACAGCATCTTTCCGTGATCCTTACCTGACAGGCAGTACCGCTTTAACAAAAGCTGTTTTAGTCGCGCTAGCCATTACTACTATTGGTTTTACTGCAATTAAATATATTTCGTTCCTAAACGGACAAGTCATACCTGGCGAGGAATATATCAGCCCAATAGGGCTTTCAACTGCTATCGGCGGATTGTTGTTCGGTGTGGGGATGGTTATCGCTGGAGGTTGTGCTTCAGGTGTACTGATGCGTGTGGGGGAAGGATTTCAAATCCAGATTATTGCACTGATTTTTTTTGTGATTGGCTCACTTCTTGGCGCCCGTGATTCACATTGGTGGGATACCCATTTCATGGCCAACCTTGATGGGATTTTTCTTCCTGATGTTCTTGGATGGCCTGCTGCTCTGATCAGTCAGCTCTCTTTGATTGGAATACTGTACTTTCTTGCAGTCAAGTGGGAGGCAAGTCAGAATGATTAGTGATTTGATGGGAGGTTTACATCATTGAAAATTGATAATAATATAAATAAAAGCAGCTGGACTAAAAATTCATGGACCTATATGACTGGAGCAGTTCTTTTATCCATGATGCAGATCATAACCCTCAGTGTTACAGGAAATCCCTGGGGAGTTACTTCCGCACTCATCAATTGGGGAGCCTGGGTATATGAGATCCTGGGTGGCAACGTCTCTTCCTGGGTTTATTTCAAAACGGCCCCAGCAAATTTGACTTATGAAGCTGGCTTCCTGGGAGATTTTGTTTCCTTCAGAAATATAGGCATTATTTTGGGTGCGGTGATTTCAGCATTAATTGCCTCTCAATTCAAGTTTAAAAAAATAAAATCCTTGAAGCAAATCGTTGCGGCATCATTAGGAGGTCTTCTAATGGGCTATGGCGCAGGTATTGCATCCGGATGTAATATTGGCGCTTTTTACAGTGGGATTTCATCTCTTTCTCTTTCCGGCTGGATTTTTGCTGTATTTCTATTCCTGGGATCTATTCTGGGAAGCAAATTACTGACCCGATTTTTAATAGACTAAGAAAGTTCGACTAGCTCGCTAGGGTCCAACTTTAGGATTTCACTCGAAATCTATTCATGATCATCAAAATGAATATCAGTGCTGCGAACCCACAGCTAAAAAACCCAATATTGGGGCCAAAGGTCTCGGTAACGGCACCTGCGAATAGATTCCCTGCAGGGGTTGTACCATTAAATGCCAGAGAATAGACACTCATTACTCTTCCCCTATATTCATTTGTTGTACTTAATTGGATAGTTGAAAGTACAGAGTTCGCAAATGCAATGGTAAAAAATCCTACGATTGCTAAAAGCAAAGCGGATAAGAAATAAGTTTTTACAAATACCATAGATATCTGGCTCAAACATAATAGAACAGCACTGCCGTAAAGGATTTTTTTATCCACTGAACTTCTGGCTTTTGCTGCTATTGAAATTGCAGCCGTAAACGAACCTATTGCCATCAAGGAAAGCAACATGCTGTAATCTGATGCTCCCTTCAGAAGTACAAGTTTTACGAATGGCGGAATAATCACATCGGAATTCATGGAAAAGGTTCCAACCGCAAATAAGGACAACACCGAAGCAAGAACAGCCTTGTTTGATCGGATATAATTCAGCCCTTCCTTTAATTCACTGAATACACTTCCATAGATCCTTTTAGTTTCAGTGCTTATTCGGGATGTTATCTTTATTTGTGACATCCCAAAAAGTACGGCAATGAAGCTTACCCCATTAAGAAGAAAGCATACCCCTGGTCCATATTTCAGCATAATAAATCCAGCAATTGCAGGTCCGAATATTCGGGCTACATTTACAACTGAAGAATTTAACGCAACAGCATTGATGATATTTTCTTTTTTTACCAGCTCAGGGATAAACGATTGACGTGTCGGCATATCCAGTGTGTTTACAAAACCCATGCTCACCGCAATAATGATGATATGAATGTATTGTACCTTTTCGGTAATAACCAAATACGCCAGTAAAAACGCCAGGAGCATCAAAGCGCTTTGGGTGATCATGAGGACTTTCTTTTTGTTCATCCTGTCAATGAACACTCCTGCAAAAAGTGAAAAAAGCAGCATGGGGGCAAATTGAGCAACTCCCAAAAGGCCAAGCAGCAAGGGCGACTTGGTGAGACTGTAGACCAGCCATTGAAGTGCGGTCCTCTGCATCCAGGTACCAATCAATGATATGCAGTGCCCTACCCAGAAATATCTGAAATTTTTCTCTTTCAAGGCAGGAAACCTGTTTTTATTCTTTTTTAAAACCTTTGCTTCTTTCATTATCCAATCCTCATATATCGCTCTCAGTTGTTTTCGTCAAATCCCTTACAAAATCATTTATTTCATCAATGACCACATGTGGTTCTGTCAGTTGGGGGAAATGTCCACTGCGGCTAGCAATTTTCACACTTCCCTTCCCTGACAACAAAACAAGTTCCCGCTGGTTTCTTAATCTGTCATCTCTGATCTTCTTAGGAATGAACCAACGGAAAGCAGGTTTGCTCCCTGAAATGACCCTAATAGGGATATCAGGAAATGGCCCTGCTTCTTGAATTTGCTTTATTGTCACCAAAACATTATCTGCTTCAGCAAAATTGTTTATGCTTGATTCGCTTTTTCGATTAGTATTCCTTAAAGCATCCTTGATCGTCGAAGACTCAATAAAAACTACCCCACAGACATCCTTGGGATACATCCTGGCAAACAGATCTGCAATAAAGCCGCCGAGGGAATGACTAACGAGGATATAAGGTGGCTCGATCACTAAGTCTAATAATAATGCTTTCAAAGATTTTACCATAGTGCTGCCTGTTTGAGGTTCACTGGGTTTGTCGCTTTTGCCGATACCTAAACGGTTATAAGCGAATACTTTGCTATCCCCACCAATATGGTCCCATATCCTGGACCAACCTTCCAGTGGTCCTCCAGCGCCATTAATTAATACTATGCTTGGCTTCTTACTGCCTTTAATGACATATTCAAATTTATTACCATTTGCAAAAGTCGTAAATATATTATATTTAACCATTTTGACTCCCCATTCGACTTCTCGTCATAACTATTAAATAGTACTCTTATTATTTTATCATATTTTTATCACTCGTATGAATGCTTTTCGGGTGGACACTGTTCACCCCTACTGTGCTGGATTCCGCATTTCTGCACTTCAACACTTCCACATTTCATCACTTGAACGCTTTCGCTTTTCGCCAACCACCCAGTAAGTCGCTAGTCCCTTGTCACTAGTCCCTAGTATGCCAGATTTCTTCATTTCAATGTTTTTCGGACGAACACTGTTCGTCCCTACAATGCTGGATTTCCGTACTTCAGCACTTCAACACTTTAACACTTCAACACCTTTGTTTTTGCTAAGAGCTAATCACCTATTCACCTAGTTGCTAACACCAAAAAACGGCAAAAAAAAAGAAATCCCGCAGCGACATACTCTCCCAGGGCGTCACCACCCAAGTACCATCTGCGCGGGAGGACTTTACTACTGTGTTCGGTATGGGAACAGGTGTAACCCCTCCGCC
>JAAXUP010000085.1 GCA_013335935.1 Eubacteriaceae bacterium
ATGAGGCCACTGACAGGAATGAAATGCCATTTCCTGTTTCAGCTAAGGTCTTATTGATTGAAATTAGTCCAATCAGCACAAAAAAGAATATTTGCACAAATTTTCGGATGTTCTTTTTTTTCGGATTCTTCATTATCATACCCCCAAAGATGATTCAGGGGATTTTTAGAATCTCCTGAATCTCAAATAATTTTCATTGCATAGTGCTATTTCATTCTTAGAGAATTATAGCCTGGAAATGTGACAAAAGAATGATAGAACACAGAGAAATAGAAAATTTATTCCATTCTGTTACATACGGTGTGATTATATAGTATAATGTTATATAAATATTCAGGAGGGGTAGGAAAAATAATGATATTATCCGATAGAAAAATACTTGAACTTCTAAGTACAAGAGAATTAATAATAGATCCCATAACACCCGATCAGATCCAGCCCGCATCAGTTGATATAAGACTTGGCAACCATTTTCTTAAACTGGACGAGAACAGGATGGAAGCCATGAGTATGACAGATGAGATCAAGTACCTGTCTTTTGAAAGTGAAGAAGTGATCATACCACCCCATTCCTTTCTTCTCGCGACGACGAAGGAATATATCAAGCTTCCTAATAACCTTACCGCATTTGTTGAAGGAAGGAGCTCCGTTGGTAGGATGGGACTTTTTATTCAAAATGCAGGCTGGGTCGACCCTGGATTTGAAGGAGAAATCACCCTTGAACTTTATAACGCCAACAGACTTCCCATAAAGCTACAAAGCAACAGAAGAATATGCCAGTTGGTATTCGCCTGCATGGATCAAGCAGCGCTTAATCCCTACAAGGGCAAATATCAAGGTCAGAAGAAACCTGTTGGCAGCCGAGTCTTTATGGATACAGACAGTTAGAGGCAAAGATGACCGGTATACTAGGCACCGCATTTCTGATTGTATTCATCTTAACGATCATATGGCTGTTCATAAAATTCAATATCGATACAAATCATAACATAACAAAAAGTTTGAAAAGGATCGGCTTTCAGGGAGACTATTATCAATATAAAAGATCTAAAAAAAGAAGATAAAATAAATATCAGCCAAGGCTGATATTTATTTTGTGAAAAGCAAGGCAGACTGATGCAACTCCAGGATGTACGTTCTTTGTGCGCTTTCTGGTGGTATCATGTTATAATACAGTTAAAAAGAACTATAAAGGTGATAAAAATGTTTAAAAATTTATCCAATATAAAATATATACTAAAAATGCTCCAGGATAAACAAGTACCATTATCGAAAAAAGCAATCGTTGCAGCAGGGATTCTGTATTTTTTGATGCCCTTTGATTTTCTTCCAGAAACGGTATTAGGTTTTGGACTTATTGACGACCTGGTCATTATGATAGGGATCATGACAAGCTTAAGCGACATTTTCAACAAATACCGGCCTGGAAGTACAATCAAAGATGAATCAAAGATCATTAAAGAAGCAAGCTATACTATAAAAGATGATACAAAAAGGTGATAAAATGAAATTGAAAGTGATTATTCTGCTTGTGCTTGCCGCCTTATTATTTAATGGATGTTCCAAAACCACAAGTGATAATACGGACACGACTGGAGATGACCAGCAGGAAGTATCCGGAAATCTTGAAAATGCTTTTGAAAGTGTGAACATTTCCGATACGGAGAACTATTCGGTGACCAGAGTAAAGCAATATGGGGATATCGTTGATATCATCGATGATGATAATATCTTATGTCTTGATGGCAAAAAATTAATTAAATACAATCTCGTTAAGAACCAATATGAAACCATATCTGAAAATGCGTGGAATCCAATCGTATCAATGGATAAAGGTACGATCATATATGAAGACCCAAAAGGCATTCATCGATGGGATGTAAAAAGCAGCAAGAACGAGATCATTTATGAATTGAAAAGCAATCAGGTGACAAGAAACGCTATTTTGTCAAGAAATGGCAGCCTTCTGTTGGTTCAACTCCTGGAAAGCGACAAATTTAAAACGATTCTCATTACCAGTACTGGTAAAACAAGCGAGGTTCCTGTGTCCGACAGCAACGAATTCCTCATAAGCCGCGACTTGTATCTGACCAAATTCCGGCTTTATGCCCTTGCCGAAACAACCACAAAGATCAATGGTTCACAGGCTGAAGCCCAGGAAAGCAGCGTTGATTTTGTCTATGTAAATCTTTCCACAGGAGAAGTGAATAACATAACGAACAATGCGTATGGAAGTACTGTTGAATATATCGATAAATCAAACACTGAAAATATTCTTCTCAAGCTGGTTGAAAAAACGACTAATGAAGAAGGCGTTGTAGAAAAAGAAACCTACAAGATTTTCAATACCAGTACGGAATATATTTATGGTTCTTCTATCGTCGATTCAAATATTATTCTTCTGAAGAGTGTTGATGATGATAAATCATTCATAACCATCGAGGAACCAGATGCTATCGATCCCCAATACCCTGATCTCGTTGAACTGAAATATTATAAGAACGGAAAAGAAAGCCTGATCGGAACAATTTTCACAGGAGCGCCTGTTGAGATGCACCTATATAATAACAAATTGATATTCAATTCAAACGGAGATACTTACATGATTGTTATCAAAAACAAATAGCGCAATTAATTAATAAAATCATGTAACTAACCGTTGCATAAAAAATGGAGATTTTAAATATGGAAATAATCTATCTTGACAATAGTTCCACAACTCGGGTTGCAGATAACGTTGTCCAGGAAATGAATAAATTTCACTCTGAGCACTATGGGAATCCATCCTCACTTCATCGAATGGGAGTCGCTGCAGAAAAATCAGTCAATAAAAGCAGGGAGATCATTGCTGGACTTCTGTCGGTAGAAAGTGAGTGCATATTTTTTAACTCCGGAGGCACTGAAGGAAACAACACGGTTATAAGAAGCGTTGCTCACAAATACAAAAGAAGAGGGAATGGGATCATTTTAACCAAAATCGAACATCCTTCTGTATTAGAAGTATGCAAAGCCCTTGAGATAGAGGGCTTTGAGATATTTTATCTGGATGTTGATGTTAACGGATTTATTGATATGGAACAGCTGGGCTCCGTGCTGAATGAACATACCATTTTGGCAAGCATCATGAAGGTCAACAACGAAACCGGTGTGATTCAAGATTTGAAAAGCATTAAAAGGCTGATAAGATCCAAAGCACCTGATTGCATCCTCCATTCAGATTGTGTTCAGGCTTTTGGGAAGACGGATTTAAGGCCAAAGGACGAAGGAATCGATATTCTTACGCTGAGCAGCCATAAAATTCATGGACCCAAGGGCGTAGGGGCTGTCTATATAAGAAAAGGTTTGAAAATAGATCCCTTGATCATCGGGGGAGGCCAGGAAAGAAACATGAGATCGGGCACAGAAAATGTTCCCGGGATCGCAGGATTTGCCTGCGCAGCCGATAATTTTGATTTGGCCAGTGACGTTAAATATTTCAAGGAGCTGAAAGAACACTTCATGAAGGTAATTGACGATGGTGTGGTTGATTGTAAATTAAATTCAGGTTGGGATGAAAAATATGTACCCAATATCATCAACATTTCATTCAAGGATATAAAATCGGAAGTTTTGCTCCATACCTTAGAGAATTATGGAATATTCGTATCGACAGGGTCTGCCTGTACGTCAAAGAAAAAAAAGAACAGCCATGTTTTGGAAGCAATAAGGGTTCCATCAGCATATATTGAAGGATCCATCAGAATAAGTTTTTCCAGATACAATACCCTGGAACAGGTTGAGAGAAGTGCTGAGATCATAAAATGTGAAGTTGCTAAAATAATGAAATATACCAGGAGGAAATAATGGAAAGAATAATATTGGTACGTTACGGCGAGATTGGTTTAAAGGGTTTGAATAAATCATTTTTTATCGATATGCTCATCCGGAACATTAAAAACAGTCTGACATTTTTAAGACATCTGAAAATAGAAAACATTCAAGGAAGATTTATACTTAGAGTATATGAAGAAGATGTACAAAGGACAACTGAAGCCCTTCAAAAAGTATTCGGTATTGTCTCGGTTAGTGTCGCATGCAGAGTGAACAATGACATGGAGCAAATATCCGATATGGCGCTCAAACTTATGAAAGAAACGGTTGAAGCTCATGGATACACTACCTTCAAGGTAGTAGCAAGAAGGGCAAACAAGGCTTTCCCAATATCCACTCCAGAGTTAAATCAGGAAATAGGAGGGTTGATTCTGGACAATATGAAGGACTTGTCTGTTGATGTCCATGATCCACAGGCTAAGCTTTATATCGAAGTCAGGGAAAAAACTTATATTTTCACGGAAATTCTTCATGGAAAAGGAGGACTTCCCGTAGGCAGCGGAGGTAAGGCGACATTACTGATTTCAGGAGGAATCGACAGTCCGGTGGCAGGTTATATGATTGCTAAGAGAGGAGTTGAACTCATCGGCGTTCACTTTTATTCCTATCCTTACACAAGTGAGCGTGCAAAAGAGAAAGTGATCAGGCTGATGGAGATCGTTGCAAGATATTCAGGAATGATCAAGCTTTACATCGTGCCATTCACGGATATACAACTGGAAATTGGAGAAAAATGCAACGATAAGATGTCTACATTGATCATGAGACGATATATGATGAAGATTTCAACAATTATTGCGAAGATGGAAAAGGCGCCTGGGCTTATTACCGGTGAAAGTATCGGACAGGTAGCAAGTCAGACATTGGAGAGCCTGCTGGTTACAGACAATGCTACTGATTTGCCTGTTTTCAGACCGGTAATCGGTATGGATAAGAATGAGATCATAAAAATAGCCCAGGAAATTGATACATTTGAGACATCGATCCTTCCATATGAAGACTGCTGTACCGTATTTGTACCGAAACATCCCATGACAAGACCCAAGCTTGATGAAATAGTAAAAGAGGAATCTAAAATCGAAAGAGCAACGGAGCTGATCGATATTGCAGTTAAAAACTGTGAAGTACTGGAAATCTACGCCAAATAATCAATTTTAAAATGGAAAAACATAAAAATCAAGACTCAGCATTTTTGCTGAGTCTTGATTTTTATCTATTAATTTCCGTTTCCTGGATTGCCTCCGGAAATGTTTGCGTTGACTTGGTCGTTAAAAGTATAACTTTTCACTTCTGATGTTGTTCCGGTTGTAACGGTATATTGGTAGGTAAGGGATGCTGACAAGGTACTGGTTCCGCTGCTTAATCCTGTGACTGCAAATACACCATTGTAGCCGGTGTAAACGACAGATACATTGTTTCCACTGGAAGTCAGGGAAGCTCCTTTGTTCAGATCCACAAAATTGCCAGAGCCGGTCACTCCTTTTACGGTAAGGGTCATTGTTTCACCCATTTTCAGCGAGATCGAATTTACTGCAGCTCCGCTGCTGTTGAATATTTCTATTCCCTTAACCGAGCTTGCGGTATGAACCGTACAGACATCCGTCAGGTTCGGAGCCAGGACACCCTTTTCAGGACCTGGTACATATCCGGCATTCAACGGTTTGACATTGCCAGGGAACCTGTCTTCAGGTTTGGCAACCCTGACTGATGACTGGACCAGACTTGGAGGACAGAAATCTGAGGCGATTTTCCCGGTGGATACGTCAACCTTAACTTCTACGTGGAAATTGTCAGCTGCAGTTGGGACAGTGCCCGAAATAAATTTTTCACTTATGACAGTCGATCCTCTTGGGTCCTTGGCAGTTAAAGCTGTGGGGAGAAGTCCTGAAACACTATCCACACTTGCTGTAACGATACCGCTTGGCTGGCTTGGAAGATTCTTACTGTCAAGACCTTGATGGATTTCTTTCATGACTTCCTGCCACATCAGCGCTGGTCCAGGCTTGCTTCCACCATAGATGCCAATGTTCAGGATATAAGTTTTACCACCTGCAACAACCTTGTTCTGGTCATATCCATACCATACGGCTGCCGTGTAGTACGGGGAATAGCCGCAGAACCATGCATGCATCTGGTCATTTGTCGTTCCGGTCTTGCCGGCGATTTGCATACCGGACAAGGAGATCGTTGTTGTTCCACCTTTTACAACATTCTTTAATACATCGGTTATAAGAAAAGCAGTCTCGGCTGAAAACACTCTGGTATTTTCCTGTTTGTTCTCCAGGATAAGATTGCCTTTTTTGTCCTCGATTTTTGTGTACATAAGGGGTTCATCTCTCACGCCCTCATTTGCGAAGGTGGAGTAAGCGCTGGACATGGCAAGGGCAGTTTGGCCGTTTGTATACCCTCCCAGTGACAAGGCAGCTGGATTCATATCATTTACGGAACCCTCTTTTACAAAATCAAGTCCCAGTAATTCGCCATATTTTACGGATGTCTCGAGTCCAACATCGTACCATGCCTGTACAGCAATCACGTTTTTAGATTGTGTCAGACCCTTACGGATCGTCGTCATGCCTGCATAACTGCTTTCACCTGCATTTCCCGGTGTCCAGCTGCCTATTTTTATTGGCTGATCATCGTAAGTAGATGCCAGTGTGATTTTTTTACTTTCAAGTCCAGGTGCGTATACCGTCAGAGGTTTGGTTGATGATCCTACCTGGAATTTTTGAGTAGCTCTATTTAAGGATCGGCTGTTTTGTTTGTCTCTTCCGCCGATCATACCTGCTACCTGGCCGTTGGAATTGTCAATGATGACCATGGCTCCTTCAGGAGTATAATTGATTTCTTCGCCAGTTTCCTTCGATGCCGCAGCAGAAGCGTTTTTGGCTGCAGTGGACTGTTTAGGGAAGAGTGAGTCATTTTTGAATTTTTCATCCAGCACTTTCTGTACTTCAGGATCTATCGTAGAATGAATGACAAGACCTGAATTCAAAAGGTAATTCTGAGCGTCTTCTTTGCTTTCAAAGCCTAAGGAACCATTGGCCATGAGATCTTCGACGACTTGATCGTAGAGGGCATCTGTGAAAAATGAATAAATCTCAGGTGCTGGTGGTGCAAGCAGACCAAAATCATTGTTTTTCAACTGCTCAGTTGCTAAAGTATATTCTTCTTTATTGATATGTCCTAATTGATACATTTTTTTAACGACTGCAAGTGATCTTGTCTGGTTTTTTTCGTTATAAACGACTTTGCCATCTTCTGATTTCTTTATACTAAAGGTGCCGTCACTCTCTTCAACAATAATATAAGGCTTATAATTTGTCGGACTTTTAATAATTGAGGCAAGTACCGCCGCCTGAGCTACAGATAGATCTTTGACATCCTTATGGAAGTATACTTTGGAAGCTGATTGGACGCCCCAGGCATATGCAAAGTTTATTTTATTCAAATAAGATTCCAGGATCTGTTTTTTGGTGAACTTGTTCTCCAGCTGAACGGCCAAATACATTTCAACTACTTTACGCTGTAGTGCTTTTTCCGGAGTCAGATGAGTAAGCTTGATTAGCTGCTGGGTAATTGTGCTTCCGCCGGGACCACTAAGAGATCCGGTTCGGATGACCTCGAACCCCGCTCTGAAAAGACCCTGGACGTCTACGCCGCTGTGGCTGTAGAATCGCTCGTCTTCTATTGAAATAAAAGCATTCTGCACAATTTCAGGAATTTGGTCTATTGTAACGATTTCCCGTTTTTCCTTACCCTGGAGTTCCTGATAAAAATCTCCGTTTTTATCGAGGATTTGAGTTGGTTCGATATATTCGAACTTTGCGAGATCTAATTTTGGAGCCTGAGAAATCCATGAGAATGCGAAAGCACCACCAACAATAGCGGTAATTAGTGCACCTGCAAGGATAACGATTAGCACCCACTTCAGGATAGCCTTAGTCTTCTGCTTAGGCGTTCTTTCTTTATTGATCTTCTTCTTTCCTATATTATTCTCGGAATTATTTTTTGATGTAGTCTTGTTGTTGTTTTCCTTAGAATTTCCATTCTGAGACATGTTTTTCCTCCTTGGTTATAAAATATCAATTCTAATTATAATATCATGTTGGTGGTAATATCAATCTTTTTCATGTTTTATTACACTTAATATAATGAAAGAATACATTTTAGATACAATCATCAGGTGATTTTTAGGCGATTGGAAGAGGGTTTAAGTGATGAATGCGCCTTCGAAATGCTGAAGTGTTGATATTGAAAAGTACTAATTTGTATTCGGGATACCAGCACTGATCTCATGATCGAGATCTGAGGTATTCTGTGTAGAAATCAAGTAATTAAAAATTAATTGAAAAATGTTAGAAATCCGTTGACAATATAGTTACAAGCGAGTAGAATAGTAAGAGTCGCTAAGAGACAAGGCGACAAAAACCGAAACAGCAGACACTGTTTTACTACATCGAATAGATGCAGTTTGAAACAGTTCGACCTCATCTTTCTTCGAAAAGTAGAGGGATAGAGTTTCGAAAATAGGAACGTCGACTTCGCCTTTTGCTTTGCAAAAGCCGGATGGTGTGTTTCGAAAATAGGAACATTTCGACTTCGCCTTTCACTTTGTGAAAGCCGGATGATATGTTTCGAAATAGAAACATTAGACCTCATCTTTTACTTCGTAAAAGACTGGCAACAATGTTTCATCAGCACGAAACATTAGACCTCACTTTTCTTCGAAAAGTTCGGGATAGAGTTTCGAAGTACCGAAACATTAGACCTCGCCTTTTGCTTTGAAAAAGCCGGATGGTATGTTTCGTCATTACAAAGCATCGACTTCGCCTTTCACTTGTGAAAGCCGGATAATGTGTTTCAAAGCACCGAAACAGTCGACCTCATCTTTTACTTCGTAAAAGACTGGCAACAATGTTTCATCAGCACGAAACATTAGACCTCACTTTTCTTCGAAAAGTTCGGGATAGAGTTTCGA
>JAAXUP010000086.1 GCA_013335935.1 Eubacteriaceae bacterium
CTAACAGCTAACTGCTACTTGAAAGGAGACTTCCCCATGAGAGTAAAAATTGTCGATACCACCCTGAGAGACGGGGAACAGGCGCCGGGGATCACCTTTTCCCTGAAACAGAAAATCAGACTGGCGTCTGAACTTGACAAGCTGGGCGTTGACATCATCGAGGCCGGCATACCTGCCATGGGCAGGGAAGAAATCAAAATGCTTAAGATCCTTAGCAAAATGAACCTGAAAGCCCGGCTCATGACCTGGAACCGTATGAAAAAAAGCGACATCGAGAAGTCTTTGGAAACCGGTATCGAAAATGTTCATATATCGGTTCCTGTCTCTGACCGGATGATCAAAAACAAAATCAATTCCAACCGAGAAAGAGTAATTTGTGAAATGAAAAGTCTTGTGGAATTTGCCATTTCCAAGGGACTCACGGTGTCAGTGGGTGCAGAGGATGCTTCAAGGGCCGATATGGACTACCTTTTAGACTTTTACTATGAAGTGACAGCCTCCGGAGCCAAAAGGATACGATATTCCGATACCGTCGGGCTTCTTGATCCATTTTCGGCCTACAGGGCGATAGCCGCCATAAAGGAAGAGATCCCTGTCCCTCTGGATTTTCATGGACATAACGACTTCGGGATGGCAACAGCCAATGCTTTTGCCGCAGGGAAAGCAGGGGCAGAATACGTCAGCTGCACCATCAATGGAATCGGGGAAAGAGCGGGAAATACCTCCCTGGATGAAATCGTCCTGAGCATGATGTACATGGAAGAAGCCACCTCGAAAATTAATGTAAGCAGGCTCTCCCACATTTCCGCCCTGGTGGAAAAATACTCCGGGAAAGCAAATTCACTTTCCAAACCCATTGTGGGGAAAGAGGTGTTCACCCATGAATCCGGTATCCATGTGGATGGAATGATCAAGGACAAAAACAGCTATGCCTACCTCAAACCGGAGATCCTGGGCAGGAGCCATGAATTCATTCTTGGAAAGCATTCCGGAATCAGTTCTGTAAAATATATTTATGAGAAAAAGGGAATTATTCTCACTGACTGCCAGGCGGCAAGGATATTGGAAGAAATTCGCAAATAATGAAATACAATTTATATTTATTCAATATAATGAATAAACCTTAAACTGATGATCGGGAGTCTGGCCGGATCATCAGTTTTTATAAATTTATACGTGATTTACAAAGAATATTATCATAATATATGTCAATAAAGGTAATGACATGGTATAATGTTAATATATTTGACATATTTTTAGCGCGCATAAATATCCAATGGTCAATCAAAATTATCGAAAGAGGTGTAGGTGTGAAATCAGTGGAATTTATTAGGCGGAAGCAAAGCATTTGGGCAGAAATGAACAATGCTATTTTGTCAGAGCATTCATCTGCAGAAATTACAGGGAATGTATTTGATTTTTGGAAAAACAGGGAAGATAAGACCCTCCTGGCAAAGGCATTGAACATCATATCAAAAAATATCACCGAAATCGCTTTCAAAGAAGTATATCCTATTCTAAAAACATCAGATGACACCTGTCCCACCATTGATGTGACCATCAAGTATAAGAATGGAGCCTGTTGCGCCATCGAAAGCACTTTTTCCGAACCTTATGTGAGAAGCACCGAAAATGATGGACTTGGGGAAAAATACATTGCCATGTTCAACGACTGGCAGCATATGCCTAATATTAAAAAATTTGCTCAACTTATCGCCCGGGAGGATACCCAATTTGATAAACTCCATCCCGCTCATCTGATCAAGCAAATGCTTGCCATGATGAATCTCCATGAAAACCAAAAGGACCGGTTCATTCTTCTCTACCTTTATTATGATGTCCCGGGAAGAGGCGGCTGCCAGCACCTTGACGAAATCGAAAAATTTTCGAAGATCATCCGACAGGACGGAATCAATTTCCAGACACTGACCTGGCAGGATTTGATCTACAGCCTGTACTCAAGTGTGGACAAAAGCGATCCCTTGATGAATGATTATATAACGAATATCTGTAAACGATATCTATAGATTTCAGTCCCTTTTACAGGGACTTTTTTTCGTAGTCTTATCACGGCTTAAGATTAAATTCTTCGGGTATATATTTTAATAATGAATAAATGATAGTCTTGAATATTAAACTTGCGAGGTGTGGCTAATGATTAAAAAGATATTTAAAATCACAATGATACTGATTATTGTTCTGGCTCTTGTTACTGCTGGGGGATATTACTATTTAAGTGAAAACACCTACAAAGCCATGCCGGTTACCTACAAAACCATGGCTCAGGAGAACGTGGTCGTGGATGACGGGTTGATCGTGATCAATCCACCGGCGGAACCCATAGCAAATCTGGTATTTTACCCGGGAGGATTGGTGGAGAACCAGGCCTATGTGATATTGGGCGATTTGCTTTCCAAGCAGGGAATACGCGTTTTCATTCCTAAAATGCCTTTCAATTTATCAATTCTCAGCAACTCTGAATTTGAAAAAATCTACGAAAAATATAAGGACGACAAGAAATGGTACATTGGCGGTCATTCCCTGGGAGGAGCCAGCGCGTCCATTTATGCCGCAAAATATCCAGGCAAGGTCGCAGGGGTCATTTTACTTGGCGCCTATCCCAGCGATACCAGCAACCTTGCAAAACTGGATATCCCTGTTTTGTCAATGATTGGCACCTTTGATGTTCTGGTGGACAAAGACAAATATGCCAGCACAAAAACACTCCTTCCGGCTGACACCCAATATGTCGTCATTGAAGGGGGCAACCACTCCTATTTCGGTTATTATGGCATGCAAAAGGATGATATGGGGGGAACCATCACAAGGTGGGATCAACATAATATTGTCGTTCAAAACATCCTGGGAATCATTATTCCTCCTCAATAGCGGGGAAGTGCTGAAAAACACGGCTTAACCTTATAATAACTGTTTGTTTTATAAATTATTTGGGTAAATTTTAGTTATCGATAAGAAGGAGCCCAAGACGATGACTGATCATAAAGGATACATTATTCAAATTACAAAAAAATATGCCATCATCATGACGAACAAGTGTCAATTCCTGGTTGTTGAAAGACCCCCTGGAATGATGCCCGGCAGGCATATCCTGTTTAAGTATGATTGTATGGCTCCACAAAAATTCATGAAATATCTGGCGGCAGCCTGTGTCATGCTATTGTTGATATCAGCCGCATTATTTGATCATACGATATCAGAAAACAAAATCTATGCCTATGTCAGCGTGGATGTAAATCCCAGCGTAGAGTTTGCCGTTGACCGGGAATTAATGGTAGAAGAGGTGGTTCCCTTAGATGAAGCCGCAGTCACCTTTCTTAAGGAGATTAAGGTTCAGGGTTTGTCCTTAAAATCAGCTGTTGCGGAGATGGTCAAGGGTTTCGAACTACTTGAAAATCCTGTGGTCATTTCGGTATCCATTGCGGAACACCAGCTCAGAAAACTGAGTATCTCAGAAGATCAGGCGCTGGAGGATATTTTAAGTACCTTAAGTGACGTCACTGTGGATCCTATTCTGATGAAGGTATCATCAAAGGACAGAGAAACCGCAGCCAAAAACAAAATATCCATGGGAAGATTTGCTCTTTACAATATGATCAAGGAAAAAAACGGCAGCATCTCCCTCGCGGAGGCCAGAATGGACAGCATGACTGAGCTCTGTGCGGAAGCTGATATTGACACCGGATATTATGCTGAATCGGAAACCGAGATTGCGGATATTGCGGATATCGCAGCTATCGATAATTCTCAGAACAAGAAAGAGGCTAAAGAAAAAGCTTTAATAAAAGCTAAGTCGGAAAATGCTGCGGTAGGTCAAGAAACCCAGAGTGATGAGACCCCTGTGATACCCATTCAGGAGGAACCCCCACAGCCAATCATTGAAGAAAATTTAGTTGCCATTGTTGAACCAAAGGAACCCCTTGAAGTTGAAGAAGCCCCCAATATTATTGTCACCCCGGAAATTTCTACTAACGAGAATATTGTCGTTACGGAAGATCAAAATAGCTCCAAAAACAAAAGTAAGAACAACCCGAACAAAACCATTTCCAATGGGGGAGCAGCTGATAAAAATAAAGAGAAAAAATAATTGAAAATAAAGTAAAAAATAATACTAACCTTTTCATACTAAATCGTACGATGGGGTTAGTATTTCTTTGAAAATGGGTATGATTGAATTATAGTATGTATTCAGGAGGTCAAAAAATGGAAACCAGAATGATCCCATCCTTCGATGGAACGAAATTGTTTTTGAAGAAGAATATTCCCTTATCCCCAAAAGCGTTGGTCCTCATTGTTCACGGACTTTGCGAGCATCAGGGGAGATATGATTACCTCACTCAAAAGCTTTTTAATAAAGACTTTGGGGTATACCGTTTTGATCATCGTGGACATGGACGATCAGAAGGCAGCAAGGTATATTATGATCTTTTTTCAGAAATTTATGAGGATGTCAATTGTGTTGCAGAATTAGTGAAAAAGGAATATCCGGATCTTCCGGTATTCATCATAGGCCACAGCATGGGCGGCTACGCAGCTGCGCTCTTTGGCAGCCATTATCCTGGAAAGGTGGATGGCTATGTTCTCTCAGGAGCGCTCACAAGAAATCATGGGGGCGCAGGAAAAGATCTTCAACGAGATCTGCCGCCAGACACTTATTTTCCCAACGAACTGGGTGCTGGAGTCTGCAGCGATCCAAGAGTTGTTGAGGCCTATGCAAGTGATCCTTTGGTTGAAAAGCAAATATCCGCTGGCATGTTTTACAGCATATTTGCAGGCATAGACTGGCTGAAAGCCAATTCGGACAAATTCACCGATCCGGTCCTCATCCTTCATGGTTGTAACGACGGTTTGGTCAGCAATCAGGACTCCAGGGATTTCTTCGGTGAAATCGCCTCCGAGAATAAAAGTCTGAAAATCTACGCCCGGCTTTACCACGAAATTTTCAATGAAGTTACAAAAGACGAAGTAATCGGGGATGCCCTCTTCTGGCTGGAAAAACAGCTGGATCCTGCCCATGTGGAAATATCCTATGGAGAAACCTCCGACAATATGATCACCGATCTGGGACTTTAGAAAGAAAAATGGTTATTTCAAGGGTAACTGTTCAAGCTGCCTTTTGAGTATAAATGTAAACGAGTGAAGGAGGAAAAAATATGGAAGAAATGAAATGTCCTGTGACAGGTAAAACGAGAAAAGCCATATCTGGCGGTGAAAATTCCAACAGGGATTGGTGGCCGAACCAACTGAACCTGAAGATCCTGCACCAGAATTCTACCTTGAGCAATCCCATGGGGGCAGACTTCAAATATTCTGAAGAATTTAAGAAACTCGACCTTGATGAAATAAAGAAAGATTTATACGCATTGATGACCGACTCCCAGGAATGGTGGCCGGCTGATTATGGGCACTACGGACCACTTTTTATCCGGATGGCGTGGCACAGTGCTGGCACGTATCGTTTAGGTGACGGTCGAGGCGGTGCGGGAGATGGAACCCAGCGCTTGGCACCCCTCAACAGCTGGCCAGATAATGTAAACCTGGACAAGGCACGACGTTTGCTCTGGCCCATCAAGAAGAAATATGGAAAGAAGATCTCCTGGGCTGATCTGATGATCCTGGCAGGAAACTGCGCCCTGGAGTCCATGGGATTTAAGACCTTCGGTTTTGGCGGCGGTCGCGAGGACGTTTGGGAACCCCAGGAGGATGTTTATTGGGGCTCTGAGTCTGAATGGCTTGGGGACAAGCGTTATTCCGGAGAACGGGATCTTGAGAATCCTCTTGCAGCCGTTCAGATGGGTCTGATCTACGTGAACCCGGAAGGACCAAACGGTCATCCCAGCGCAGTCGCTTCCGGTCATGATGTTCGTGAGACCTTCGCGCGAATGGCCATGAACGACGAGGAAACTGTCGCTCTGGTCGCTGGGGGACACACCTTCGGCAAATGCCATGGAGCGGGTCCTGCAACCCATGTGGGTCCTGAACCTGAAAGTGCCCCTATCGAAGAACAGGGTCTTGGCTGGAAAAGCAGCTTTGGCACCGGCAAAGGTGGCGACGCCATTGGCAGCGGCATTGAAGGCGCCTGGAAACCGAATCCGACCAAATGGGACATGGGTTATTTAACCACCCTATTCAAATATGACTGGGATCTGGTCAAAAGTCCTGCCGGAGCGCACCAGTGGATCCCAACTGATCCTGCTGCGGCAGAAACTGTAGAGGATGCCCATGATCCTGCCAAACGGCATCCGCCGATGATGACTACAGCGGACCTTTCTTTACGTATGGATCCCATCTATGGACCTATCGCAAAGGGGTTCAGGGATAACCCGGAAAAATTCGCAGATGCCTTCGCCCGTGCCTGGTTCAAACTGACGCACCGGGATATGGGACCGCGTTCACGGTATCTTGGTTCTGAAGTACCTGCAGAAGACCTGATCTGGCAGGATCCGGTACCTGCTGTTGATTTTGAATTGATCGATGACAAAGACGCCTCAGATCTCAAGGATATGATCCTGGCCTCCGGACTATCGGTTTCTCAGCTTGTGGGAGCAGCCTGGGCTTCAGCCTCCACCTTCCGCGGCTCTGACAAGCGTGGCGGGGCAAACGGAGGGCGTATCCGACTGGCGCCTCAAAAGAATTGGGAGGTTAACCAGCCATTTCAACTGAACGAGGTGCTGCAGACCCTTGAAAAAATTCAAAACGAATTCAATAACGCACAGTCCGGACAAAAGAAAGTTTCCTTAGCTGATATTATCGTCCTGGGTGGATGTGCGGGGATCGAACAGGCCGCCAAAAATGCCGGTCAAAATTTGGTCGTACCTTTCCTGCCGGGACGCACGGACGCCTCCCAGGAGAATACCGACGTGGACTCCTTCTCGGTTCTGGAACCAAAGGCGGACGGCTTCCGTAACTACCTGAAAAGCAAATATTCGGTATCCGCAGAAGAAATGCTGGTTGACCGGGCACAGCTATTGAACTTGACCGCTCCAGAAATGACCGTTTTACTTGGGGGCATGCGGGTTTTAAATACCAATTTTGGTAAGTCACCCCATGGCGTATTCACCAAACGGCCGGAGGCCCTCACCAATGACTTCTTCGTGAGTCTGATCGACATGAATACGATTTGGAAGCCAACCTCGGAAGACAGTGAACTTTTCGAAGGCCGTGACCGCAAAACAGGGGAATTCAAGTGGACCGGCACCCGTGTGGATCTGATCTTCGGATCAAACTCCGAACTCCGTGCTATCGCGGAAGTATATGCATGCGATGACGCCAAGGATAAATTCCTGAAGGATTTTGTGTCGGCTTGGAATAAAGTTATGAACGCAGATCGTTTTGATCTTCAAAAATAATTCTAATATTATAAAGGGCAGTAATCCTGCCCTTTATAACATTAATGGATAGAAGGTGGCACAGTTGAAATTACTATTGATAAAGAAATATCTGTATATCATTCTTGGTTCAATATCCTTAGCCTTAGGGGTAACAGGTGTTTTCATTCCTGTGCTTCCAACGACTCCCTTTCTGCTTCTGGCATCTTTCTGTTATCTGCGAAGTTCCGAAGGGATGTATCATTGGCTGATGAGTCATAAAATCTTTGGATCGTATATTTATTCCTATATGACGTACAAGGCTATCCCAAAGAAAACTAAAATCGGCGCCTTTATTTTTCTTTGGTCAACCTTGATCATTTCCATGATACTGATGCCATCAATGCACCTCAGGCTCTTTCTGGCAGTAGTCGGTATCAGTGTGACGGTTCACCTTGTGACTTTAAAAACAATGAGTATTGAAGCTATGAAAGCCCTTGATAATATGTATGGTAGCAATACCAAAGAAAAACCATTATCAAATGAGGAATAAGTGCATATTTTAATAAAAAAAAAGATCTGGAAGTTAAATTCCAGATCCCTTTTTTAAAATTCAATTTTTTCGAAATTTCCTTTCATATCTGCAAATTCAGCAACTCCATCTTTAATATAGAAATTGCCCAGCACATTTCCAGTCTCTTCGTTGTATATGGTCTTTAAGAATGGGGAGACTTCAAAGGCTTTGTTCATGGTTTCTTCGCTCTCATCAAAGACCGCCACTCCGCTGATTCTTATCCATTGTCCCTGGGCATTAGAAGTGCATATTTCCACATTGGGATTAGCAACGACCTGCTGGTAAGACTTCTTTTGTTTCCCCATACCAAAGTATAGTTTGCCATTATGCTCCATACAGAAACCAAAAGGCCTCACCTTAGGTTTTCCATCCTCCACAGACGCAAAATAAAAGGTACGATTTTCCTTCAAAAAGTTCAAGATCTTTTCCAATTCTTCATCCTCATTTCATCTAATGCAAATTTGTAGTTCATCTATAATTTATAACGCTAAAATTATTATGTCAAGCATTTATATGCAGATTCCATCCTAGCCCAGCCGCCAAATAAATATATTTACACATGTATGATTATTCGAATTGATCTATGGTATACTTTCCATAAGGAAGATTATTGAAATTAAGATGTATTTTGTCTTCAAAGAATCGGAGCAAGGTATAAAGTATAGGGGGCTGCATTATGGTGTTTTATTCAACGAATAATCTGTTCACTTTTAAAGGCATGTTTTTTTTTCTTTTGCTTTCCGTATAATTGTAAGATTAAATGAAAATAAGGTTAAGAAACATATGCTACAGGACAAATCAGAATGAATAATTTCCAGATTTATGGTATAATGATAAGTAAGTTAGCTTATTAAATGTTTTTCATAAAATCCTTAACATTACATAACGAATGGGGG
>JAAXUP010000087.1 GCA_013335935.1 Eubacteriaceae bacterium
TAAAAAATCTGTTAAAATGTGAATGAAGTCAATAATCGAGGTGATTTGGAATGCCGCTTAATATAATGCATCTGGCCGACACCCATATCGGTATGAAATATTCAGGTTATCCTGAACAGGTAAGAAAAAAGCTGATCAATGCAAGGCTGGGATCTGTAAAGAGAGCAGTGAAAATTGCAAATGAAGAAAATTGTCACCTAATGGTCATTTCAGGGGACTTATTCGAACGTGTAAATGTTTCTAAACTGGAAATACATGAAACGGCCGCTGTCCTTAAAGAATTTACCGGGGATTATATTCTGCTCTTGCCTGGGAATCACGACTATCTCAATGATTCTACAGATTTATGGAATGAATTTTCAAAATGCCAAATTGACAATCTGATCCTGTTAAAAGATTCTAAAATTTATGAAATCGATGCAGGAGGCATGGAGTTATGCATCTATTCAGCGCCTTGTGATAAAAAGCATTCCACTGTCAACAATCTTGACTGGATAAAATATCTGGAAAGACCTGTTTCTTCCAAGTTTAATGTTCTGATTGCCCACGGGGCAATCAAGGAAATATCTCCTGATCTGGATAATCGATATTTTAATATGAGTCTGCAGGAAATTCTTTCACTGAATATGGACTTAAGCCTTCTCGGGCATACCCATGTCCCATATCCTGGGAATGATCAGGTATATAATGAAAAAATATTCAACCCCGGAACAAGCGAACCAGATGGGATGGATTACAAATATAGGGGAAGTGTCTGGCTGATCCACGTGGAGGATGATCATTCAACAATCGCCAGAAGGGTGGAAACAGGAGAGTACGAATTCCTTGACGAGAAGGTTGCAGTGGAAGATGAAGAATCCTTTGAAAAAATCATACAAAGATTTCTGATGAAAGATAAGGAGAAAACCCTTTTAAGACTGAGTCTGGAAGGCTCCGTCGACAGGGAACTGTATGAAAACCGGGAACAATATTTCAGAAGACTGAGAGATGAATTCATTCATTTTGAAGTGGATGATTCAAAGCTTCAGCCCAGATTTACTAGAGAAATGGTCTCTCAGGAATTTTCTGAAGGATCTCTGCCCAGGATACTTCTGGACAGTCTTTTTGAAGAGGGCGATGAAGAAACCGCTTTTTTGGCATATGAAATGATCAAGGATGTGAAATAATGATTAAAAAGCTTATTATCCATCAGTTTTCGGGGTTGATGAATAAAGAAATTACCTTTGAAGAGGGTTTAAATATTATAGTAGGTCCCAATGAAGTTGGGAAAAGTACGGTTGTCGATGCGATTTTTTCTGTGCTATTTCGAAGCACAGACTTAAAAAAATCAAACAGCAGGGATAAAGATTTTCTGAAAAGAGCTTTGCCTTACCCATCCGGGGACACAGCATCCGTTGAAATCGAATTTGCTTATGATGGAAAAAAATATAATCTTCATAAAATTTGGGGATCCACATCTTCGGGAACGATTCTTAAAGAGGATGACCAGATCATAACCGATAAAATCAGGGTGTCGGTACTCCTTGCAAGGTATCTGAGGTATGGCGAAGGAACCTATGCCAATATTATTTTTGCAAAACAGGATGAATTCAAACACATTTTTGAGAGCATCAAGAATGAGCATGAAACCAATGAGACGATTAACAGTATATTCCAGAAGGCTGTTTTTGAGATGGATGGAATATCCCTTAAAAAGCTGCAGGATCGGATCAATAATGAATTTATCAGGTTATCTGGAAAATGGGATATCGGGAACAACCGTCCGGAGAACAACAGAGGGATCAATAATCCCTACCTGAAAGGCTTTGGAGAGATACTGGAGAGCTACTACCAGAAGGAATCTTTTTTAAGGGATATCAAGATCCTTGCAGGATCAGAGGCTGAACTGGACAAGGAAATGACAATTTTAAATTCTTTGAGAAAAGAGTTGGATATATCCCAGCAAAAGCTGACCATGTATGAGACGGTGGAAGAAGATATCATAAAAAGGGATAACATTACTCTTCAAATCAGCGCTTTAAATTCTATTATCATGGAATTGGGAGAGTTGAACAGAAGCTGGCCTGCCGTGGAGGAACGGTATAAAAATAAAATGGCAGAAGCTGAGCAGCTAAGCAGGGAAGAGACCGGGTTGGTTTTGAAACTTGAAAAATCCAGACTTGCAGAAAAGATCGAAAAGGATAAGGAACTGGTTTTTCGAATTGAGGAGCTTAAGACTGAAATCTCCATGGATGAGAAGGAAATACTGGCACTTACCGCTTATACGAGAGAAAATATCTCAAATCTTCGCAGAATGAAAGCAAATATTGTACAGCTGAAGACGATCCTGGAAAGTGCCATACTGAAAGGCAAGTTGAATTTATCCGCTGAAGCTGCTGAACTGACGGATGCCTATGGGAATAAGAGGCAGCTAGCTGCAGGAGAAAATTTTGAAACAAAAGCCTATTTCAGAATAACCTTGAAAAATCAGTTTGATATGGAGATTCAGTCCGGAAATATCGATTATGATCAGACGATGGCTGAGCTCTCACGGGAAGAATCCGAATATCATGGATTACTTGAAATGATGGATTCGGAAAGCTTCGAACAAGCCTTAATCAACGAAGATAAACTTTCAAGAGTTACTGAAAAAATAAAATTGACCCGGGGAAATCTTGAAAAAATGATGAAGGACAAGAATCTCCAGGAGATCAAGGAGAACATTATAAAATTCGGTGAATTTAAACCGGAAGACATTGGAGATCTGGAAAAAAGACTGGATTTCTTCAGAACCAGAAAGAATGAAATCCTGACAGAAATCGGCGTATGCAGCAATGATTTAATGAAATGGAAGGAAAAATACATTTCCCATGATAAAATATTTGACAGGCTTATCGATACCAAAGCTGAGCTTAATGAGCTGGAGAAGAAGCTTAGTACCCTTGCGGCTCTTCCAGTTGGCTTTGAATCCTCGGATGACTTCAGAAGAGTATTAAACAGATTAAAAACTGTAAATAAAGAAGATGCCATAAAGGAAATTGCCTGTGAAAGGCGAATAGATGATTTGAAAAGGAATATGCCGGATACCAGTATTGAAGAACTGGAGCAGCTGTATGATGCTGCAAATAAGAAGTTTGAAAGACTTATTGTCAAACTCAGACAGGTTCAAAAGATCAGGGAAACACTTGCGCGAATTGTGGAAAATCTGAAAAACGAGACAATAAATCCTCTGGTTAAATCTATTCAGGAAAACCTTTCGGCTATTACAGAAAATAAATATGTAAATGTGCTTCTTGATGAGGAATTAAATGTATGCATTTCTGGAAATAAAGGGAAAATGCTTCCTTCCGAGTTCCTTTCCTCAGGAACACTGGATTCCATTTCCCTGGCCTTCAGGCTGGCTGTGATTGAACATCTCGGTGGTGAGGCTGGAATGCTTACCGTAATGGATGATTGTCTCGTCAATCTAGATCATGAAAGACAAAAAAACGCTGCCTTGCTCCTAAGAAAACACAGTCTTAAAAACCAAGTGATTTACACAACCTTTAGTCCGGATATTGGAGCCCTTCTTGGTGGTAAAATTATCAGTATCGTGTAAGAAATTCACAAAAAATATCGGAGGTAACGCGGTGAGTATAAAAAAAATGACGAAGATGCTCCTTATCATAAGCATAATTATTTTAGTGGCAGCCACAGCCTTGATATACTTTGTTTCTTACTTTGGCTACGTCCAGGAAAGTATATTGATCATACTATTTTTAGTGGTTGTTCTCATCATTGTTGCAATCGATATGTACATCATCAATAAGCATATTTTTAAACGATTGAATAAGCTTTCCAAACATATCGAAAACAATCTTCATGGTGATGAATTGATGATGGATATTTCCGTCGAAGGCAATGATGAAATCACCATGTTCGCAAATACCATAAACAGCATGTGGAAATCTCTGTTTGAGGCAGGGGAAGAACTTAAGGAAGCTGGTTCCCGATTTAAAATTATTATGGAGTCTACAAATGACGGATATTTCGATATGGATTTTCAGAAAGGGACGCTGTATATCAGTCCCAAGTGGAAGGAATTTATAGGTTACGGGGGAGATGCAAAACAACTTCTCAATGATCATTTTGAATATATCCATCCACAAGACCGCAAAATGGTTGAAAAAAGCTTCGAGGATGATCGGGAAAACGATATTGATTATTTTGAGAAAGAATATCGATTGATCAATAAGGATTTTGAAGTGATTTGGGTACTTCAGCGGGGAAGAGTAATAAAAAAGGATAAAAACAGTCATCCCATCAGGATAGCCGGGACCTTGCTGAATATCACTGAAATCAAAAACCATGAAAACAAGATATTGTACCTGAGCCATACGGACAGACTGACCAGTCTTCACAATAGAAGGTTCATGGAGAAAAGATTCGAGGTTCTTGATAGTCAGCCAAATTCCAATTTTTCCATTCTTATGGGAGATCTCAATGGTCTAAAAATGATCAACGACGCCTTTGGGCATAAATTTGGAGATGATCTGATCAAGCTGGTTGGAGAAATTATTCTTAAAAATTGCCAGCCTGATGATTCTGTCGCCAGGTGGAGCGGGGATGAGTTCATGATCCTCATTAACAGTAAAAATGACTTTTATGTGGAAACACTGATAGAAAAAATCAAAACAGATTGCGACAGACAAACCATGAATAGTCTTAAATTTAGCATCGCCCTTGGATGGGCAAAGAAGACAGAAGAAAACGAAACGGCTGAAATGATCATGGCACTTGCGGAAAAAAGAATGTACCGCCATAAGATCATCGAAAAAAGAAGTCCCAGAAGTTCGGTGATCCAATCTTTAAAATCAAGTATCCATGAGAAACATAGTGAAACAGAAGAACATACCAACAGGCTTAAAAACTTGTGCATGAAAATCGGGATGAAAATGAATTTTTCACCGGACAAAATGGATGAGCTGGAGCTTTTATCCATGCTTCATGATGTTGGGAAAATAGGTATTCCTGACAGCATACTGTCCAAACCAGGGAAACTGAACGAAGATGAATGGAAAATCATGATGGAACACTCTGAAATCGGATACCGGATAGCAGCTTCAACCCCGGAGTTGTCCCATATAGCGAATTATATTCTCTGCCATCATGAAAGATTTGACGGCAAAGGCTATCCTCAGGGAATCCAAGGAGAGGAGATCCCTCTGCTATCCAGGGTAATCAGTCTGGTGGATTCCTATGACGTTATGACCCATAGCCGGGCATATAAAAATCCACAGAACATGGAGATCGTGATCAATGAAATCAGCAGTTGTGCTGGAAATCAGTTTGATCCGGAAATCGTTGCCGTTTTTATGGAAGTCATCAGAGAGGAACAGCTGTCCATAAAAGACATTGCCGATTTTGAGGAAATCCTGGACCCCAGCAAGGTAGTCGAACTTTCCTTGTCTAAAATAAGTTAACAGAGCCGTTTTTCGGCTCTGTTTTTGTAAACGGAAATATAAATACAAAATTATGGTCGGAAAAGATGGAAATTTCTGTCCAAAAGCGTTATTATATAATTAAGGGTATGTATGGTCAATAACAAATTTAATTATTGGAATAATTAAAGGGAAGTGATTGATTTATGCTGAAAAGAGGGATAATTGTGTTGGTGATGATTGCCATAGCGATCGTTGCTTTTGCATGTGCATCCGGAGGTTCAGGCAAACTTGACATCAAGACGGCAGAGGATTGGGCGGATAAATACCCGGATATCATCGCTTCATATAATGAAAACAAGGAAGATTCCTCAGTCTATAGTTATCTGGAAGTCCATCCTTACCTTAAAATTCTGTATGCTGGCTATGGATTTTCAAAAGATTACAACAGTGCAAGGAGCCATTATTACGCTGTAGAGGACATCCTTTCCACTCAAAGGACAAAACCGGGAGCAAGTTGTCTTGCTTGCAAAACCTCAGATTATCTGGAATTGATCAATGAAAATGGAGATAAGGCCTATGCCATGAAGTTCGAAGATGTGGCAACAGCGGATATGCCAACCATAAGCTGCTATGACTGTCATAAAAATGAACCTGGGGTCATCAGTATCACCAGGACCCATCTCACAACAGCCATTGAAGCTTCAGGGGAAAAATTCAATGAGAAGAACATGGTGTGCGGACAATGTCACGTGGAGTACTATCTTGAACCCGAGACAAAAGAAGTGATCCTTCCCTGGAAAAACGGGCTCAACGTCACAGAAATGATCGCCTATTATGACAATATTGGATATTCAGACTGGGAACATCCTGATACAGGTACGAAAATGCTGAAGGCTCAGCATCCAGAGTTTGAAACTTTTGATGGAAGCTTCCACAGCGAAGTTGGTCTTTCCTGTGTGGATTGCCATATGCCTGAAATAGAAAGTGAAAGTGGAGAGAAATTCAGATCTCATCACTGGACAAGTCCACTGACCACAATCGAGGAAAGTTGTCTGAGATGTCACGGCTCATCATACACCGCTGACAAATTAATCGTCAAGGTCGAAGCGATACAAAAAGGTGCAGATGACAGGACAGAAGAAGTTGGGCAGATACTTGCAACATTGGTTGAAAAATTGAAGACTGAGAAAGACAGCGGCAGATTGGATGTTAAAGTGCTGGATGAGGCAAGAAATTATCATAGACAGGCGCAGTTTTATTGGGATTTTGTATTTGTCGAAAATTCTTCAGGTTTCCACGATCCAAAGGAGACACATAAGAATCTTGATACCGCAGAGGAACTGGCAAATAAAGCTTTAAATCTACTTAAATAACAATAAGGAGGGCTCCGGATGGAGCCCTTAAACATAGGGTGACGCGATGAACGACAGGAAAATATTTCGATTTTTAAAATCCATGAAATTCGGTGTTTCCATACTGGCTTTACTGGCCTTGCTATCACTTATCGGTACTGTTATTCCTCAAAATAATTCACTATCCTTTTATGAAAGTAATTATACCCCCTTCATGTTCAGCCTGATCAAAAGTTTTTCCTTGTATAAAATGTATACGGCCTGGTGGTTTATTTTCATGATGTCAATTTTAACATTAAATTTGATACTCTGCACCATCGCCAGACTGCCCGGTTCCATTAGGCAAATGAATAAAACCATGGATCCGTTGAAGGCGGTAAAAAATAGTCAGCATCAGTTCAATCGAGAATTCAAATCGGGATTTAATCCGGAAGAAATTTTCAGGGGAACGGGCTTCAGAAAGGTATTGACCCTGGAGACTGATTCCGGCACATATTCCTATTCTGGAAAGAACCGGCTGGGGTATCTTGGGTCCTTCTTCATTCATCTGGGGATTCTTTTCATCATAGTTTTTTTCTTTCTGGGTAAGGCCTTAGGTTTTGAAACCTTTATTCATGGCGTGCCAGGTACAATAACAGGGATCGAAGGCACCGACTACAAGGTAGAGATTTTGGATTACAGAACAGATCTTCGGGAGGATTACACGGTAGAACAGTTTGTGACGAAGCTCAAAGTAACAAGCGAGAAGGAAGATTTTGTGAAACAAGGGGAAGTCAAGGTCAATCATCCTTTTCGGCTAAACAGGCTGAACATTTATCAAAATGGAACAGGCTATGCGCTGGATTTCACATTTTCTAAGAAGGGAATCCTGGAATCAGAGACCATACTCTATCAAAACGAAGCATATTTCAGCAAGGATGGAGAGCTTGCAGTTCAATTCTATAACTTCTACCCTGATTTTACTGAAGTCGAGGGCAGACTGTTGTCGAAAACCCCCTTTCTGAGTAATCCGGTGATGCTCTATGTTGTCTACTATCAAGGGGAAAAAGTGGTAACGAACATTGCAAAGCCCAGTGAAACTGTTGCACTGGGTGATTATTCCTTTGTCATACAAGACCCAAGGGAATTCACCCTCCTTCAGGTGGTCAGCGATCCCATGCAAAAGGGAGCTTATCTGGGTGGAATCATTCTTCTGGCTGGAATATTCATGGCCTTTTATATGATCCCTAAAGAATTGTATCTATTTCAGGACAAGAATGGGAAAGCAACGGTTTGTACCAGTTCTGGAAAGAACGGAGAAATGCATCTCAATGAAATCAAGGAAAAATTCCTGGATTTAAATGACGGGGGGAACGACTGATGGCTGCGGAAAAATTTCTGACCATTGAAAGCATGTTTTTTTATGGAGCAATAATTGGCTATATCGGTGCTTCAGTGATGTATTTTATATTTTTCATCATGAAAAACGAAAAATTCGGCGTTTACGGATCGGTCGTCATTAAAGGAGCATTTCTTTTTCATACCCTGGCGTTGATTGCCAGGGGCATCGGTGCCGGGAGAGTTCCCTTAACCAACCAATACGAGTTCGCCACAAGCTTTGCCTGGGGGATCGCACTTTGCTTTATATACTTTGAAAGAAAATATTCATTCAGGGCAATGGGCACCTTTGTGGTTCCGGTGATCTTTATCATCATCGGTTATGCAGCCATGCAGAACAAGGACGTCCGTGCGCTGATGCCGGCACTTCGAAGCTACTGGCTGACCATCCATGTGGCCACTGCCGTGATTTCCTATGGAGCCTTTGGGGTGGCTTTCGGTGTTTCAGGAATGTATCTCCTGAAGGAAAGGTTTGCCCAGGATGATTTCTTTAAACAGCATATGCCCTCTTTGGAGAAACTTGACCTGATCAGCTACAAGGCCATTTCTCTGGGCTATATTTTTCTTACCCTGGTGATGATCACTGGAGCAATCTGGGCAGAACGAGCCTGGGGCAGGTACTGGGCATGGGATCCTAAAGAAACCTGGTCCTT
>JAAXUP010000019.1 GCA_013335935.1 Eubacteriaceae bacterium
CTTCAAATTGCCTTGATTTTTTCTTTGAAATCTCGAGGTTTATTTGTCATGCACTTTTTTATTCATTCTGCTAAACTATCTTTTGATTTATCGCTTGACATATTACCAGATTGCTTGAATTGTATTTAAACGATTACAGCGGAATTAAAATGTCTTCATATAAATTATATCATGATGTTTTGAATTAATCGAATTAAATAGATTTATTTAAAATGCAATGGTGCAGCTTTATATGTATAATGTAATTAAGTACATGTACATAAGGGGTGTTTATATTTGGGAAATAAGCTTGTTGAATATGTCAGTGAATTGGAAGTGAATTTAGCAAAAACGGAAGCCAGGAAAATGCTGAGTGAGGGTGTTTCCCAGAAGGATATCCATCAGCTGATGTTGGAGGGGCTAAATGAGATCGGAAAGAAATATGAAGCCGGAGAATGCTTCATTGGAGATCTGATTGTATCAGGAATGCTCATGAAGGATATTCTATCCATGGACGAGATGAAAACATACAACCCAAATGAAAATAAAAAATTTAAAGGGCGTATCCTGATGGGTACAGTCTCTGACGACATTCATGATATTGGGAAGGACATCATGCTGGAAATGTTTACAGCAGAGGGGATAGAGGTCATGGATCTTGGAGTGGATGTCAAACCGGAAAAATTTGTTGAGGCGATACAGGTTTTTAAACCGCATATTGTGGGGATCAGCTGCGTGCTGACGACTTCCATCAATTATATTTTCGAAACCATCAAGGCAATCGAGATGTCAGGGGCTAGAGAATCACTGAAAATCATTGTTGGCGGAGCTGCGATAAATAAAAAATATTATAGCATCGATCATGCAGATGCGGTAACAAACGATGCTTATGAGGGTCTTCATATCTGTGAAAATTGGCTTCAGGAAATGGATCGTTAGGGAGAAAATCATGGCGAAGGTACTTTATTTAACCGTAGTTGAGGATATTAAAAAGAAAATAATGGATGGGCTGATCAAACCGGATGATATGCTGAAATCTGAATCTGAGTTGATGAAGGAATATTCGGTCAGCAGGATGACCCTCAGGAAAAGTCTTTCGCTGCTATCCAATGAAGGCTACATCTACTCAGTACCAGGAAAAGGAAATTTTGTCAGAAAACCTGAAACCGATATTTTTCAATTTCGATTTAGCGACTATGATTCCCTTGATTGTGAAACTGATGAAATAAAGCTGATATCCGTCAGAGTAGAGGAGCCAGATCCTGAGACAAGATTCAGCCTGGGAATGAAGTATGGAGAGCAGATCGTTATTCTTGAGAGACTTTCCTTTTGCGGGCACAAACCAGTTGCTTTTGAAATTGTCATATCACCCTATATACCCAATAGACCTGTTGTGGAAGATAAGCTGAACTTTGCCAATTATTCAAAAGCTTTAGAGTCCAGATTAGCATTTAGTATCAGAAAGGAACTTGAAATCACCTTGATCAAGGCTCCTGGAAATATTGAAAAAAGGCTGGAAATCTCCCCAGGTGAAGTGGTTTTTCAGATCAACAAAAAAATCATTAAAAAAGAGTCTAACCAGACGCTTACGATCAGCAAATTTTATATCAAAAAGGAATTCTATTCAATAAAAGCTGGGACGCCTGAAGAGGACGACAGCAAAAAAATATTTTAAAGCCCGAAAGGGCTTTTTTTTTATATAGACTGGGAAAGTTCGACTAGCTTGCTGGGGTCCAAACTTTCCAAGTCTACTTGAATAACGCGTCAAAGACGCTATTCTTGGACTGGGAAAGTTCGACTAGCTCGCTGGGGTCAAAAATTTATGTAAAAACGGTTGACATTACTAAAATTGTGAGATACCATATATACATACCTATACGTACAAGTTGAAAGATGAGGTGCACAGTGAGTAAAATTATATTAGCCTCCGGATTTCTAGGCTCAGGAAAAACTACTTTTATCAAGGAACTTATCGAATATATTTCCCTGAAGCAGATCAAAGCGGCATTGATCATTAATGAAGTGGGAGAAATAGGGGTCGATAACCGCTATATGAAACAGCTGGGGTATAACATCTGGGAACTTTTTGGAGGATGCATATGCTGCACACTGGCATCTGGTCTGGAATCTACCTTAAAGCAGCTTGAGGAATATGATCCTGATGTGATTGTGATCGAACCCAGTGGTGCGGCAGAACCAGGAATCACCATAAAAGCACTTCAGGAATTCGGCGTCCACAGAGGAGATATCTATAATTTCTTTATCTTGGATCCAACGAGACTGGATATGTTTCTTGCCGTATTGTCGCCTCTTTTTTTGGCCAGCATTAATAAAGCCGATTTTATTTTGGTAAACAAAATTGAACTTGTGGATGAACAGGTCATGAAAGATACTTACAACATATTAAGGGAGCAAAGTGTAGACTGCCCTGTGATAAAAATATATAAGGATAGCTATATGAATCAGGAACTTAAAGAAAAAATCGACAATATTTTAATGAATTGAGGGATCGGTATGTATCAGAATGAATTCAATCCGGTTACGTTTATCCTGAAACTGAAATTGCCGGAATTCACTTATCTTAACAGATGGACAGATATTACAAGCTATATCATTGAAAAATATGCCCAAGAGCTGGCGATGGAAAGTGAAGTCTATATTGGACATATCAAAGCAATTTTCATAGGTAATGAAAAGGATTACATCAAGCTGAGCATATATAAAAAGGATATACCAGTGAATTCTGAGTATTCAGGAGAAGGCGAATACCAGGAGATCGAATTGATTATCAATTCCATCGTTCATGGTGTGGATGCAGAGACCTCGATTAAAATACTGGAGAAAATATGCCAGGAGTGTAAAAAACAGTTCCTGATCGATTATGACATTAAACTTGAAGAACATAACAGCCATGGACAACATGATGATGATCATAAACAGCACCACTAGTAAAAGAGATTAACTCCAAGGAGTTAACAATAAATTCCAATGATCAAAAAACAAGGAGGTTTTTAAATGAGCAGTATCGCGCAAATGATTTCAAATCTTGAAGACGAAAATGTTGTGGCAGAAGTACAGAAACAGCTGGACAGCGGTGTAAATCCCCTGGATATTTTCAAAGAATGCCAGGCAGGGATGGTTGAAGTGGGGAACAAGTTCTCCTGCGGAGAATACTTTGTCTCGGATCTGATGATGGCAGGCGCTATTTTCAAGGAAGTTGGCGATCTGATCACTCCTTATTTGAAGGGCCAGGGAGGAGCAAGCGCTGGAAAGGTTGTTGTTGGGACCGTGTTCGGTGACATTCACGATATCGGCAAGGACCTGGTAGTCGCCATGCTCAGCGCTGCAAACTTCGAAGTCATCGATGTGGGCGTGGATGCGAAACCGGAAGCGTTTATCAATGCACTGAAGGAAAATCCCGATGCTACGGTTCTGGGGCTTTCATGCCTTCTCACCACTTGCTACGATTCCCTTAAAGAGACCATCGACGCAGTGACTGAAGCAGGACTAAGAGAAAAAGTAAAAATTATGATCGGCGGCGGGCCTGTTGACCAGGGGGTTGTGGAATATTCCGGAGCTGACCGCTTCGGCAGGGACGCACAGGATGCGGTTACGGTATGTAAGGAGCTGATGGGATCATGATGACAAATAAAGTTTTTGATGTAAGATTGAAAAAAGTCTTTGATACGATCAATTTTGAAAATACAAAAGTAACAAACTGTTATATGGGTCAGGCGGTACCACCAACCTATATGGATATCACGTTGCATGATTATATATTTCAGACTGACAAAGGGCTTGATGCTTTTATAGAATTTGTTCAGGGGATCGGTGAAAAAGCTGAGCTTGACTGTATAAATTTTGCATACCCTGCTCTTCATAATGTACCTTTGTCTCTTATATGGTGGTCTAAAGTTAAAATGCCAGGAAGGGAACTGGGCGAAAATGATTTATGGCAAGTAGCAGAAAAAAAAGTAATGCAGGATGAGGATTATGATCTATTACTGACCAAAGGATATGACGCACTTGCTTCGAAAATACTACCGCAAGTAATTAAGATGGAAGAAGTTGGAGCCTTCGTTAAATATCATATGGAGAATGATGATCTTGTTGCACAGAGATATATCGACGCAGGGTATCCCGTTCTTAATTCTGGGTTAGCGTGTCCGCCTTTTGAGACCCTTTGCGGAGCACGATCAATGAGCCAATTCTTTATGGACTGCTACAAAATTCCTGACAAAGTAGAAGCTTCATTAGATATTATGCTGGAGGTCATTCTTAATGGAATTAAAAATGATCCTGTGCCAGAATACGTTATCGGTAAATGGGTTGGGGGTTGGAGAGGTGCAAGTGCTTTAATTGCACCAAAAATATGGGACAGGTTGGTTTGGCCATATATGTACAAAATTGCAATGGCTCTTATTGATAGAAACGTTACACCTATCTTTCACCTTGATCAGAACTGGGATAGGGATATTGAACGTCTGCTTGAGCTTCCGGCAAAAAAATGTATCCTGAATACAGATGGAATGACAGACCTGAGAAATGCGCGAAAAAAACTTGGTGAACATATGGCGTTCCTTGGTGATGTACCATCACAGCTATTGGCTACAGGGTCACCTGAAAAAGTGAGTGATTACGTTAAGAAACTGCTAGATGATATTGGCGAAAAGGGAGTATTTATTGCGGCTGGATGTGATGCTCCTGCAAACTCAAAATATGAAAATCTCATTGCATTGCATAAAACTGCAGCAGAATATTGAGAACTAATTTTAACAAAAAAGGAGGTTTTTAAATGAGCAGTATCGCGCAAATGATTTCAAATCTTGAAGACGAAAATGTTGTGGCAGAAGTACAGAAACAGCTGGACAGCGGTGTAAATCCCCTGGATATTTTCAAAGAGTGCCAGGCAGGGATGGTTGAAGTGGGGAACAAGTTCTCCTGCGGAGAATACTTTGTCTCGGATCTGATGATGGCAGGCGCTATTTTCAAGGAAGTTGGCGATCTGATCACTCCTTATTTGAAGGGTCAGGGTGGAGCAAGTGCTGGAAAGGTTGTTGTTGGGACTGTATTTGGTGACATTCACGATATCGGCAAGGACCTGGTAGTCGCCATGCTCAGCGCAGCAAATTTTGAAGTCATCGATGTGGGAGTGGATGCGAAACCGGAAGCGTTTATCAATGCACTGAAGGAAAATCCCGATGCAACGGTTCTGGGGCTTTCATGCCTTCTTACCACTTGCTACGATTCCCTTAAGGAGACCATCGACGCAGTGACTGAAGCAGGACTAAGAGAAAAAGTAAAAATTATGATCGGCGGCGGGCCTGTTGACCAGGGGGTTGTGGAATATTCCGGAGCTGACCGCTTCGGCAGGGACGCGCAGGATGCGGTTACGGTATGTAAGGAGCTGATGGGATCATGATGCCAAGTAAATTATTTTTAGAGAAAGCTGCTAAAATCGAAAAAACTATAAATTTTGAAAATGACAGCCCCACCACGTGTTATATGGGAGGAGCAACACCGCCAGAGCATATGGGAATGACTATCGCTGAATTTGCCAATAATCCTGACAAGGCAGTTGATACAACTATCGCGTATATGAATGAAATCAACAAGCTTGCCCCTCTGGACTGTGTAAATGTAGCGAATGGAGGGTTCATCAATGTAATTCTTACCACGTTGTGGCTTTCAAGAATCAAGATGCCTGGGAGGGAACTTCCGGAAAACTCTTTATGGCAGGTGGACGAGAAGAAAGTCATGGCCGACGAAGACTATGATCTTGTGATCAATCAAGGATATCCTGCGCTCCAGCAGAAGATACTGCCAACTGTGCTTGACATGAAAGAGTTGGGGGCGTTTATGGAGTATAATCAGAAATTCGGTCAAATCAACGCAGAGAAATATATTGAAGCGGGTTATCCAAACGTAAATGCGGGAGCCTTTAGTCCGCCTTTCGAGATACTCTGCGGTGCCAGGTCAATGAGCCAGTTTTTTATGGACTGCTATAAAATCCCTGAAAAAGTGAAAGCTGCCCAGGATGCCATGATGCCTTCGATAATTGAAAATATGCTGAATGTCGTAAAAGCCAGTGGGGGAAAAGCCTGCTGGGTAGGGGGATGGAGAGGCGCAAGTGCCTTGGTTTCACCGAAAATATGGGATAAGCTGGTATGGCCATACATGAAAGAAATGGGGATGGCACTTATCGAGAACGGCATCAGGCCCTGCTTCCACCTGGATCAAAACTGGGACAGAGATATGGAAAGATTCCTGGAAATTCCTGAGAAGATGAGTATCGTGAATCTCGATGGTATGACGGATATGAGAAGAGCAAGAAAAATCCTGGGGGAACATACCGCGCTCATGGGAGATGTGCCTCCACAGCTTCTTGCCACCGGAACACCGGAACAAGTCTATGACTATGTAACGAGACTGATCAATGACATCGGATTTAAAGGATTGTTCGTAACCCCTGGCTGTGACGCACCGGCAAACGCAAAATTCGAAAATATGGTTGCCATGTTTAAAGCGGCTAAAGAATACAAGTAGGGAGAAAAACATGATATTTATCGGCGAAAAAATTAATGGCACAAGAAGCAAAGTTAAGGAAGCTGTGATCAATAGAAATATCGATTATATTCAGAGTCTGGCTATTTCCCAATCGGAGGCAGGTGCTGATTTTCTGGATATCAACGCAGGAACAGACCCTGATCGGGAAACCGAGGATCTCATCTGGCTGATTGAAAAGGTTCAGGCGGTAACGGATACGCCCATATGCATTGATAGTTCCACGCCTTCTGCCATAAAAGAAGCATTAAAGGTAACGAGAGTGACACCTATGATCAACTCAATCAATGGCGATCAGAAAAGACTTGAGGAGTTTCTCCCTTTCATTAAAGAGAGAAACTGTTCGGTGATCGCACTTTGTCTGGATGAATCCATGTCCGGCATGCCAAAATCCATCGATGATCGTATGCATGTGCTGGAAAATATATTTTTGGCGACGAGGGCAGCGGGTATTGAAGACAGCAAAGTATATATCGATCCGCTGATCATGTCGGCAGCAACAGACCAGAAGGCCGGAATTATCGCATTCGATTGCATACGAACCATCCGAGGGAAATATCCTCAGGCTCATATTACCGGAGGGTTAAGCAATATCTCTTATGGCTTGCCTGACAGGAGCCTGATCAACAGGACCTTCCTGACGTTGGCTATCGCTGCAGGGATGGATAGCGCCGTCGTAAATCCTACGGACACCGATCTGATCCAGTCGCTTTTTGCCACAGAACTTCTCCTGGGGAAAGATAAGTTTTGCAGGAGATATACCACAGCTTCCAAAAATGCTTTTAAGAAAAAATAAATCCTTAGGATTTTCTCGAATTATGATTAAAACTAAGCCTCCACGTAAAAATGGAGGCTTTTTGTATCCTTGGACACGTTATTTTGAAATGAAATAATGATATAATCATGATAGGGGTGATGATAGATGGGATTGATCAATTTTTTAAAAGAACAGGGTGTTGATGAAAAGCTGATAAAAGAGGCGGAGTATTTCAAGACCTATTACAAATTAGATGAAAAAATCAAAGATAGGATACCTGAAGCGCCAGGGTATTTCTACGGAAAAAATATCTGGAACATGTGCCTTTCCGCACTTCTCGAAGGAGAAAACATACTCCTGTCAGGTCCTAAGGCAACTGGAAAGAATCTTCTTTCGGACAATCTGTGCACACTTTTCGGAAGACCTCAATGGAACGTATCCTTTCATGTCAATACAGATAGTGCGTCCCTTATTGGAACAGACACTTTCGTGGACAATGAAGTGAAACTGAGAAAAGGAGCCGTATACGAATGTGCCATCCATGGCGGGTTTGGCGTCTTTGACGAAATCAATATGGCAAAGAATGATGCCATCGTCGTCCTTCACTCGGCGCTGGACTACCGGAAAATCATCGACATTCCAGGGTATGAAAAAATCCGTCTCCATGAAGCTACGCGTTTTATCGGAACGATGAACTATGAATATGCCGGAACCAAGGACCTGAATGAGGCTCTTGTCTCCAGGTTTTTGGTGATCGATATTCCTTCGGTGGACAAGGAAAAACTGATGCTTATTTTAGGCAGGGAATTTCCAGAGTCGGACGTGGAAAAACTGGGACAGTTCGCAGGGTTATTTCTCGACCTTCAGCAAAAATCGGATAATGGTGAAATATCAACCAAGGCAGTTGACTTAAGAGGGATTATTGCCTGTATCAGGACCATAAGAAGAGGACTAAAACCAAGGCTTGCCGTATCCATGGGTGTAACAGGCAAAACTTTCGACCAATACGAGAAGGAAATTGTGGGAGACGTCATTCGAACCAGAGTACCTGACAGCTGGAGTTCAAAAGATTTATTTCCCGGGAAATAGGTGATAATATGGACTGGATCTACAGTGATTACGATATGGACAGCAGACTCAAAAACATTATGTGGACAGTAAGCGGCGACTATTCTGAGGATCTGGAAAAATTTGAGGAATACTCCAAGCTTTCAAAAGACCTGGCTATTTACTACGCTGCAAAAGCCGGGGCAAGAAGAAAATTCATCAATTGGAAAATGATCAAAGGATACCTGAATTACCGGATAAAAAAAGGAGCTTCTCCGGAGGTGATCATCGACGTAGCTGAACTTGTCCTTGATCAGATCGTTGAAGAGAAACTTATCCGGGAAAGGCCAGGGATCGTTGAAATAAGAGAAGCCGGTTACGATGAGCTTCTGAAAAGCTATTACATTACAAAACATAAGACCCTCATGGACCAGGTGAGATACGCCATATTCTTTCATCAAACCGGAAAAAGCGTTCAAATGGACCGGGAAGTCATGAATATCGTCCAGGACATTGAGAATACGGAAGAGATTTCAGATACCCTTGACGGGATAAAAAAAATTGAGGACATTTATACCAAGCATTTCCAGGGAATAAAAGAAAACATTGATTTTCTTTATGAAGATAAAGAAAAGTCGGCAAAAATTCTGGAAGAATTTTCTGACAATATTTTCAGCGAAGAGTACGACTTCAACGACTTCATGCTGGATGAATTCTATGGGGATGGGGAAGATGTGGCGGAAGCCATAGAAAGGATCTCATCCTCCCTTATCGTGGAATCCATGGGAAAAATGAATGAGGATCCTATGGAAGCGTCAGACAAAAGAGTCATCGCCATCGATGAGGAAATGGCGGCAAAAATATATGACCGAATAGAATATTACTATGGTAAATCCTTCATGAACAAGGAAGAAATCATGAAAACGGAGAAGAAAGTTTGTCGTAATGCCCATGAAGGCTGCCGAGTGCATTTTACCGATGGGATATTAAGGACTCTAACGGATAATTCATTTCAAATGAAATATGTGGCAAGGCAGAAGGAGAACAACACAGGCTACTACAACAACAACGCAAGAGTATACAAACGAAATATCTATAAGCTAAAAGAAAGTATCATAAGGACGCTAAGAATGGAAGAGGAAGTTACCTCGATCCCCTCAGAATATGGAGTGATCGTCCCCAATCGGCTTTGGAAAGTAGGACGAACCCATAATTACAAGGTTTTCAACAAAATCCTGAACAATCAAAAGGGAGGATATGTGGTGGAGATACTCTTGGATGCCAGCGGCTCTCAAAGGAGCAGGCAGGGAAAGGTTGCCGCCCAGGGATACATCATTTCTCAAGCCCTTACCCTGGCAGGAATACCAAACCGGGTCATGAGCTTCAGTTCCTTCCTTGATTATACGATTCTCAGAAGATTTCGGGATTACAATAGTCCGGAATCCGAAAACAAGAATATCTTCGAATACTATTCTACCGGAAACAACAGAGATGGTTTAGCCATCAGGGCAGCTTGTGAAGGTATCTATAAAAGGGAAGAGGAACATAAGATACTGATCATATTAAGCGATGGAAAGCCCAATGACATCAAGATATCCAAGACCAGCACCATAAGGGGAGAAACCTCCTACAAAGGAATGAAAGCCATTAAAGACACGGCTATGGAAGTAAGACAGGCCAGGAAAAACGGAGTTCTGGTCATGGGCGTATTTACCGGGAAGGAAGAGGACCTTTCAGCTGAAAAATTCATCTATGGAAAAGACTTCATATACACCCGAAATATCGAGAAGTTTTCTGACATCGTGGGGATGCTTCTAAAAAGGATCATAGAAAATTATTAAGGATCAGCTGATGATCAGGAGGAAAGCAATGTTTAAAATAGGATGCCATCTGTCAATATCAAAAGGTTATTATGCAGCAGGTCTGGAGGCCATAAGTATCGGCGCAAATACTTTTCAGTTCTTTACCAGAAATCCCCGTGGGGGAAGCGCCAAAGCGGTGGATATGAAGGATATCAGCAAATTTTCCCAACTTCTTCAGGAAAACCATTTTGCTCCGCTCTTTGCCCATGCTCCCTATACCATGAATTTGTGTTCGGATAAAGAGGATATCAGGAATTTCGCAAGGAATGTATTTCGGGAAGATCTGGAACGGCTTCGACTGCTGCCGGAATCCTACTATATTTTTCACCCGGGAAGCCATGTAGGCCAGGGAGTTGAGCAGGGAATCGAATATATCATTGATGCCCTGAATTTTGCCATTACGGAAGATAATCAGATCACCATACTCCTGGAGGGTATGTCCGGTAAGGGTACAGAAATCGGCGGAAATATGGAAGAGTTGAAAATGCTCCTTGATGGCATCAACTACAGTAAAAATGTAGGAATATGTATCGACAGCTGTCATCTTCACTCCGGGGGCTACAATGTCAGAGATGAGTTGGATGGTGTGATCAAAAGAATTGACGATGTTGTGGGATTTGATAAGGTTAAAGGTGTGCACCTGAATGATAACAAGATGGAATACGCTTCAAAAAAAGACAGGCATGAAGTCCTTGGTGAAGGGACAATAGGGTTGGAGGCAATTTTTAGACTGATCAATCACCCAAGACTGAAAGATCTGGTATTCAACCTTGAAACCCCAAATGAAGTCGAAGGCTATAAAAGGGAAATCGCACTGCTAAAGGCAAATTATAAAGGATAAAGGAGTTTATATGAAAGAGAAAATCGCACTGTTAAGATGTGATGAATATGATGTTGATGTAATAGAGAAGAAGATAAGATATGGTTTTGAGCTCTTAGGCGGCGAGGAATATGTCCGTAAAATCATACCTGCTGGGAGCAAAGTGCTTTTAAAACCCAATCTCTTATCCGTGGAGGAAATCAATTCACCGGTTGTCACGAATCATGTATTTTTTGAGGCTGTGCTCCGGGTGATAAAGGATTATGCAGCGGACATTACTTTCGGGGACTCCCCGGGCTTCGGGTCCGCTTCGAAAGCAGCCGAGAAATGCGGACTGATGGCTGAAGCGAAAAAATACGGAGTTCCTTTCAATGATTTTACTGAAAAGCTTACATTGGAACTGAAAGATTCGATCCTGGTGAAATCCTGGGATGTGGCAAAAATTGCTTATGAATCCGATGTCCTGATCACGCTTCCTAAACTGAAAACTCATGGGATGATGTATTTTACAGGGGCGGTTAAAAACCAGTTTGGATGTGTTCCTGGCACCCAAAAGGCTCTCTGGCATACTCGTATGAACAATACAGAGAATTTCTCCAAGATGCTGCTGGATCTGAATAAACTGGTTGGTACAAGCTTTGCGATCATGGATGGGATTACTGCCATGGAAGGGAACGGTCCTAAAAGCGGCACACCCAGACAGATGAATTCGATTATTATGGGGGAAAGCATCACTGCTGTTGATGGTGTGGCCCTTGCGCTGATTGGATATGAGGATCCCAGAGAAATCCCCCAGTATAAAGTAGCATACGACTACAACTGGGGCAAGGTGCTGATAGAAGACATTGAAGTCCTGGGCGACAGCATAGAGAATCTCCAGGTGAAGGATTTTGTTAAGATCAGAAAAACAAAAGAAGTATTTGGCAATCTGGAATCAATGAAATTCATAAAAAATCTGATTGTGCCCTATCCGAAATTGGTTCATTCCAAATGCATCAGCTGCAAAAGATGCGCTGAAGTATGTCCTGAAAAACCAAGAGTGATCACAATGACTGAAAAGGCAGGCAAACTTGTTCCTATATTTGATAAGAATGAATGCATCCGATGCTTCTGCTGTCAGGAACTATGCCCGGTTGGAGCGCTGGAAATAGGGGAAACATTTTTAGGCAAGCTATTAATGAAATAGAACGATATAAACCAGGAATTTACTAATGGAGTTGATTGAGTGATAGCTATCGTTGCAGGAAAATCCAAAACAGGAAAGACCACATTAATTCACAGCGAGATAAAAAGATGTCTTGACCGTAATGAAGATCACCTGATTCTTATCGTTCCGGAGCAATATACCCTTGAAGCAGAGAAAGAGCTTATTGCTTCTCTTGATTTGGACGGGTTACTAAACATCGAGGTTTTAAGTTTCTCCAGGCTGATTGACCGGATATTGAATGAGTGCGGAGGTGCAGTTCGAACAGTCATTTCCGGGACCGGAAAACTGATGATTTTAAAGAAGATCCTTAAAGATAAAGAGGATGAATTTGTAGCTTTTTCCGGTATGTCGGATAAAAAAGGATTGATAGAGGATGTCGAGAACGTGATTAAAATCCTTCGGGAGAACATGATTTCACCCGAGGCTTTAAATGATGCGGTTAAAAGCGGAAAGGCAGAGACGATTCTCGATCGGAAACTTCATGATATCAATATCATATATGATTCCTTCAGCAGATGGCTTGAAAAAGGATATACCGACACGGAGGACAAAATCAATATGGCTTGTGAAAAGATAAAGGAAAGCGCATTTATCCGGAGTTCCACCATATGGATCGATGGATTTCATACCTACACCAAACAGATATACGATCTTATCAGTGAACTATCAAAAAATGCCAAAGCTGTGACCGTATCTGTAACCGTAAACTTCAGCCAAGAAGACCGGGACCGGGAATTATTTGAAATCAATCAAAATACCTTTGAAGAGTTGAAAAAAATAAGCGGGGACGCCCCTGACATTAAATTTTTAAAGGAAATCAGTATCCAGACGAAGGATATGAAACACCTTAAGGAGGAATTTTTTTCATATCCCTATGAAAAATACAACTCCGATCCACCAAATATTCAGCTGATACAGTCCGGTAATGTGTATAGTGAAATGGATGATCTGTGCATTAATATTCTTAAGATGGTCAGAGAAAAGGGCTGCAAGTGGAAAGATATTTGCGTTATCGCCAACAGTCTGGAGAAATATTCATTTCTTCTAAAACGGACTATGGAAGAATATGGGATACCTCATTTCGTGGATATCAAAAGACCTATATCGGACAAGCCTCTGAGCCTTTATATCATCAATACTCTGAGGATATTAGGTTATAATTACCGTTACGAGGATATATTTTCTCTTATAAAAACAGGCATGGCAGGTTTGGATACCGAGGAATACGAAATGCTTGAAAACTATGCCCTTAGATACGGGATCAGGGGAAGACAATGGAAAGAGGAATTCTATAAGACCTCAGGGGAAGAAATCTGTAACCTTGAAAAGCTAAACAGGTTTAGGAACACCATTGTACAGCCGATACAGCGGCTTCATGAAAGCATTAAGGAGAATCCCACCTATATTGGCATAGTAAAAAGCCTCTACGAGTATATGACCTTCACGGATTGCCAGCAAAAAGTTGACAACCTTTCAAAAAAGCTTGTTGAAGATGGTAAGCTGGAGTATGCTTCAGAAAATACCCAGATTTATAATGTGTTTATGGATCTGTTCGATGAAATCGCTGAAATATTCGGAGAACAAAAAGTTGGCATTGCCGAATTCACTTCGGTTATCGAAACCGGCTTGGAAGGGATCGAACTGGCGATCATACCCTCTTCGGTGGATGAAGTGATGGTAGGGGATATAAAAAGAACGAGAAGTTCAGGAATTAAAGTACTGTTTGTCGTTGGAGTAAATGAAGGGATACTCCCTTCTGAGGGGGGTACAAAAGGCTTATTCAGCAGTAGTGAAACAGGAATTCTCGCAAGGGACAAGGAACTTGTCATCAATGATGACAGGTTCTATCATAGTGTTCAGGAAAGATATCTTTTCAGTGAACTTCTGAATAAAGCAAAAGATCAGATCATCTTCAGTTATTCTCTGGCAGATTATGAGGGCAGCATTTTAAGACCTTCCAGCTATATTAAAAGACTTCTTGAGGTGTTTCCAGAGATAGAAGTCAAAACGGATTATCAGGATTCCTTGGAAATGGTTACCAATCCTGAGGGAACCATCAGACATATGATCAGCCATTATCGAAAGGGTTTTGATGAAGGCTTTGTCAGTGATGACGCTGCCTGGGATGCGGTTTACAGTTGGTATCATAATAATCCCGAATGGAAAGAAAAAATTGAGACGATCAAAGCCGCCATGGCTTACACCAATAAAGGCTCGGTTTTATCTAAAAATCAGGTAAAAGGTCTGTATAGTGAAAGAATAATTAACAGCGTCACCAGCCTGGAGACATATGCCCAATGTCCCTTTCGGTATTTCGTCAGATTTGGGATAAAGGCGGAAGAAAGAAAAGTATATGAGATATCCATACCAGACATAGGCCAGATCCTTCATGACGGGATCCATGATTATGGAAAAAGGCTTAATGAGGCAGGGCAAGAATGGTGGGAAATTACGGATGAGGAAATAACCTCGATCTGCTCGGAAATCATTGAAACCAGTACTGCCGGGTTTAAAGAGGGTGTGTTCTTAAGTACGGGACGATACAAATATCTCACCGATTACCTGAAAAGACTGTTGACAAGAGCAATTCGGACATTGACTTACCAGCTTAAGAAGGGAGAATTCAAAATCGCTGAAAGCGAACTGGGTTTTGGAGATGGAGAGAAAATACCTGCCCTGGAGTTTGATCTTTCAGAGGATATTTCATTAGCCCTCGCAGGGAGAATCGACAGGCTTGATGTCTTTGAAAAAGATGGAAAATCCTATCTAAAGATTATCGATTATAAGACCGGAGAAAAAAATCTTAGTCTTACTGATATTTATTATGGGCTATCACTTCAGCTCATGGTTTATATGAGTGTGTGCATATGGTATGAAAAAAGCAAGGATCATACCGCTTTGCCTGCCGGAGTATTTTACTTCAAGCTGGATGATCCTATGATCAACAGCAGGAGTTCTGAGGTGGATGAGATCGCATCCCGGATCAATAAAATACTAAAATTGAGAGGGCTCATTCTGAAAGATACGAATATCATACAGGCGATTGATCGGGACGCACAGGAGTCCGATGTGATTAACTGCAGGATCAAAAAAAACGGAGATATTTCAGCTTCCAAAGGCATGATCGAGGGACATGTATTTGATACCCTTTTAAATCATTCCATTAAGAAAATCAAAGAGATGGGAGAAAACATCGCCGCAGGAGACATTGAGATCCTTCCAGTGAAGTCAGGGAGGCAAACAGCCTGCGGGTACTGCCTGTATAAAAATATCTGCCAGTTTGACCAGAAATTTTCAGACAACCGGTATGCTTTGAGAAGAAATATGAATGATGAGGAAGTTGTTGAAAAACTTTTAAAGGGTGAGGCGAATGAATAACTGGACAGACAATCAGCAAAGAGCCATATCGCAAGACAATAAAAGTCTGCTGGTCTCTGCAGCTGCAGGCTCAGGAAAAACCGCCGTGCTTGTGGAGCGGATCATCAGGATCGTAACGGATAAAAAAACCAATATCGAAAAGCTTCTGGTGGTTACTTTTACGAAAGCTGCAGCAGAGGAAATGAAGCAGCGTGTCAGCGCCGCGCTATTGCAAAGGCTTTCTGATGCCGATGATAATGAAAGAAGCTTCATCAGCAGGCAGATCAATTCCCTCCCTTTTGCTTCCATCAGCACCATACACTCCTTCTGTTCAGATATCATCAGGAGATATTATCATACCATCAATTTGGATCCTTCCCTTAAAGTGGGCAATGAAACGGTGATTGCTATACTCAGGAAGAAGGCCATGGAAAAGATTTTAGAGGAAGAATATGATGCTGGTAACCAGGATTTTTTGGACCTGGTAGAGATGTTCAGCAACCAGAGAAAAGATGACAAGCTAAGAGCCATTATCGAAAAGGCTTATGATTTCGTTATGAACCGACCTGCGCCCGAAGAATGGGCAAATGACGCTCTGGAAAATTTTAGTGTTGATATGGCGAGCTTTAATGCCGGCAGCTTTTACCTGGAACTGAAAAAGATGGCATCCATGAAGTTGGATCATGCCCGGCTGGTTCTTGGGGCGTCTATAAACAAAACTGCCTTAGCTGATAACAGTGGTAAAATACTTCCGATTCTTGAAGATGAGATGAACAACATCAAAGCTTTGATCAATTCATTGGAAGCCGGGTTTGAGAGCTTCCGAAGAGTTCTTGATCAGTCTGAATTTGCAAGACTTAGTGTGAAAACCGAAAATGAAGATCTGAAGGATGCTATCACGAAGGGAAGGAATATGGCCAAGGATATCATTAACGCCTTGAAAAAATCTTTCGGTTACGAGAATCCACAGGTAATGCTTGAAAATATCAACGAAATGCAGGGTCCTTTGACCGGACTCTTTCGTCTGGTTTTTCAATTTGAAAAAACATTCAGGGAGATGAAAATGGAAAAAGGTCTTCTTGACTTTAACGACCTGGAGCATTATTGTGTGAAGATTTTAAGCAATCCTGCGGTGAACAGTGAGATACGGGATAATTATGATTATGTCTTTATTGATGAATATCAGGACTCCAATCTCATTCAGGATACCATAGCGGGTCATGTCAGAAAAGATGACAATCTGTTTCTTGTTGGGGATGTTAAGCAGAGCATCTACAGATTCAGACTGTCTGATCCGACATTGTTCATTGAAAAGAGCAAGGAATATCAGGCAGAATCAAATTTAAAAAATGAGCTCATTCATCTGAACACGAATTTCCGAAGCAGAAACACAATCATTAATACGGTCAACGATATTTTTGAACGGATCATGTGTCCTTATGTGGGGGAGATCCTCTATGATGGAGAAGAAAAACTAAACTGTGGTGTGGATCTTCCGAAAATCGATATCGACCAAACGGAGATCATCATCATCGATCTGGATAGTAACAATGACAGTGAAGAACTTTGTGATGGGGAAGAAATCGAACAAGGGGAAGAAATTGAAGACCTGACAAATACAGAGGCGGAGGCTTATGCCATCTCCCAAAAAATTAAGGAACTTCTTGAAAAGCAAATCTGTGATAAAGAAGGAAAAAAACGAAAGATCACCTACAAGGATATCGTGATTCTTCTAAGGTCGACAAAAAACAGAGCGGAAGTCTATCAGGAAATACTTATGAACGATGGCATCCCCGTTTATACAGAAACAGGCTCGGGGTATTTTGACACCATCGAGGTCAGTCTTCTGATGGATGCGTTAAGGATCGTCGATAACGTATACCAGGATATCCCCCTGATTTCGGTCATGAGATCTCCAGTATTCCGATTTACGATAGACGAAATCGTAAGCATCAGAACCGCAAAGAAGCGGGGGAGAATATATGATGCCTTAAAAACCTATGCATTAGAACATGAGGACAGCCTGTCGGAAAAGGTCCGGGAGATGCTGTCTCAATTGAAAAGATGGAAGCAGGAATGCCGATACATGCCCATCGACAGCTTTCTTTGGAAGCTGCTCATGGACACAGGCTATTATCACTTCGTTGGCGCCATGCCAGGTGGTATCCAGAGGCAGGCAAATATCAGAGTGCTGGTAGACCGGGCAAGAGAATATGGGGATTCCACGCTGAAGGGGCTCTTCAACTTCATCCAGTTCGTTGAAGAACTCAAGAATACCAAGGTGGATCTGTCCACAGCAAAAATCCTGGGCTCCATGGATGATGTTGTAAGGATCATGAGCATCCACAAAAGCAAGGGGCTGGAATTTCCTGTTGTTATTTTGGGTTCCATGAATAAGAAATTCAACATGCAGGATTTGTCTGAGACAGTCATTATGCATAAAGATCTTGGGATATGTCCTGATTATGTCAGCATTGATGAGCGAAGATATGTCGAGAGTATCTATAAATCCATTGCGAAAGAAAAAATATCCCTGGAAATCCTCTCTGAAGAAATGCGGGTAATGTATGTTGCCATGACCCGGGCTAAGGATAAATTGATTATGATCGGTGCTGTGAAAAACCTGGAAAAAAAACTGGTTGGCTGGGATAATCCGATTTCGGAATACAGCCTTTCGAAAGCCAATTCCTTTCTTGACTGGGTCATACCTGCTGTAACTGAGAAGCTAAAACATGGACAGATAGAGGATTATCACATAAGGATCATCAAAAATTCGGAAATCGTCAAGGGAATCCTGTCGAGAGAAAAACATTCAATTTCAATACATGAGCATTTCAATGAGGTGGAAAAAATGCAAATGCCCATGGGAGATGTCAGCAGAAGGCTGGAATGGAAATACCCATTTGATGACAGTGACAAAATACCTGCAAAGATATCAGTCACTGATTTGAAAAAATATAAACAGTCGAAAAACCTTATCAGGATTCCTGAAAATTATAAAACGCCGGTATTCCTGCAGAAAAAAGGAGAAATGAGTGCCGCTGAAAAAGGCAGCGCTGTCCATTTTGTGCTGCAAAACCTTGACCTGAAAAGACTTTCTGCCTCTGCAGTGAGGACCAAAGAAATTGAAAGACAAATTCTGGAGATGGTGCGCAGAGAGCTGATAGACGATGCCGCGGCTAAGGTTCTGGATGTTTCGAAAATTGCGGGCTTTTTTGCTGGCTCTCTAGGAAGCCGTATGCTGGCCTCCAAGGAGGTCCATAGAGAAAAACCTTTTAATATCAAGATATCCCCCAAGGAAATCTCAAAAGATCTGATATCGATGGAAGAGATTCTGGTTCAGGGGATCATCGACTGCTTTTTTAACGAAGGGGACGGGTATATTCTCATCGACTATAAAAGTGATTATTATAAAGATGAAAGCCAGAAGGAACAGCTGATCGAAAATTATGGGGAACAGATCAAATTATATAAGAACGCGATCGAGAAGCTGACGGGGCATCCGGTTTGGGAAAGTTATATCCATCTTCTCCATGGAAGTGACAATGTCCGGGTGGAGATCTGAGCAATGACATAGTCATTGACAGAACAACTGCCATAAGGTAGTATAGAGATGAATTTGTATACAATATTATAAAAACAAGCGAGGTGCTTATGGATACGATAACCATACAAACTCCTGCAAAAATTAACCTGACTATCGACATCCTGAGAAAGAGAGAGGACGGCTATCACGAACTATGCATGGTTATGCAGACCGTCGAGCTTTCTGACAAACTGACTTTCACCCAAACAGAAAATGATGAAATTACAGTCGAATGCGACAAACCGGGTATTCCTTGTGACAGGTCGAATTTGGTATATAAAGCGGCAAAAACACTGAAAGACGAATTTAATATAAAAAAAGGCGTTAATATAAGGATTGAAAAGAGAATACCAGCAGAAGCTGGACTGGCAGGTGGTTCAACCAATGCTGCAGGCACCCTTGCTGCACTCAGAAAAATATGGGAGCTGGATATACCGGAACAAAGGTTTATGGAAATCGCTAAATCCATTGGAGCGGACGTTCCCTACTGTACAAAGGGTGGAACAGCACTTGCTGAAGGCATTGGTGAAAAAATCACCCGCCTCGGCAAACTTCCTATATATCATGTAGTGCTTATCAAACCAGACTTTGGGATATCCACAGCATGGGCATTCGGACAAATTGATATCAAATCGATCCAACAACGGCCGGATAACCGTGGGATGATTGATGCCGTCAACAGGGGAGACCGCAGCGGCATCGAGTCCAGGCTTTCTAATGCGTTTGAAAGTGCCGTTTTCAAACAATATCCAGAGCTTGAAGGCATCAAGGCAAAACTGAAAAAGCTTGGCGCTGATGCTGCTTTGATGACCGGCAGCGGACCAACGATGTACGGATTATTCAGGAGTGAAGCCAAAGCAGATGCTGCATATGACTATTTTAAAGACCTGTATGTGGAAGTGTACAAAACGAAAACCTTTAATGAATAAGGAGAGATTACCCAATGGAAAATTTTTTAAAGATTGATATGGACACTTATAAACCCCTCAGAGAAATCGTATTTACTACGATGAGGGAAGCTATTATCAACGGCGATTTCAAATCTGGACAGAGACTGATGGAGGTTCAGCTGGCAGAGCAGATGGGAGTCAGCAGGACTCCTGTAAGGGAGGCCATCCGAAAGCTTGAGCTGGAAGGACTTGTTGTCATGGTGCCCAGAAAGGGTGCTTATGTGGCAGGCCTGTCAAGCGAAGATGTCAGGGAAGTGCTGGAAATTCGAGCAGTTCTTGAAGGACTTGCCGCCCAACTGGCAGCGGAAAAGGCATCCGAGGCCGATATCATCCAGCTCAAGGACATCGTGAACAAATTCCAGCAAGCTGCGGCAGATCAGGATATTGCGAGGCTCATTAATTACGACTCTGATTTTCACGATGTCATGTACAGGTCTTCGAAAAATAAAAAGCTGGTTCAGTTGATCAGTGCTCTAAAAGAACAGGTTCAAAGATTCCGTGTAGCGTACTTCACCAAGATAAAAAATACCCATATCCTCATTGAAGAACATAACGAACTGTTAAACGCTATTATTGACCACAATGCCCAGCTGGCAAGGCAAGTAGCAGAAAAACATATTTCAACAACCGAAAAACTTATCACATCAATCGATGAAAAAAAATAATACAGGCATATGCCTGTATTATTATAGTGTAGGAAAGTTCGTCTTAGCTTGCTGAAGACCAAACTTTCCTGCGCTGCGAGAATAACACGTCAGAGACGTTGTTCTTGTATAATAGAGAATCGGATTCATGGGGAGGTATTTCCCGAGGGTTCGAAGATCAGTATGAGGATCAGAAGGATCGAGCCGACGACGATGAAGGAATCTGCAATGTTGAATACTGCAAAGTTGATCAGCCTGAAATCCAGAAAGTCGATCACATAGTCGAATCGGAATCGATCGATCAAATTGCCAATGGCTCCCCCAATGATGAATGCCAGGGAAATCGTCGTAAGCGATGTTCGCTGTTGCTTTTTCAAAAGCAGATAGAGATAGACTGCAAGAGCTGCTGTGAAAGCTGAAGTGACTATTTTCAGGAAAGGCTGCATCCCTGTAAAAATACTGAAGGCAGCCCCTGTATTTTCTGCATAGGTAAAATGAAAAATGCCGTCTATTAAGGGAAAGGTATCAATCGTTTTAAGTTTTGCAACGGCCAGATACTTTGTGATCTGGTCCAAAATAACTGCAAAAATAATTATTATGTAGCTCAAGTATATATCCTCCTGTAATTCATTCAATAATTATAGTATAATATATAGTTGAATTTATGTATAGGAATAGTTAATTGGGCACTTTAAATTATTAATGGGAGGCAATCATGAAGAATGTATTTGATGTTTTAATGGAAAGAGGATTTATCGAACAGTGCACCCATGAAGAAGAGATTAAAAAACTTCTGGGCGAAGAATCTGTTACTTTTTATATAGGATTTGACCCCACTGCAGACAGTCTCCATATAGGACATTTCCTGCAGATCATGGTAATGAGCCATATGCAAAAACTTGGCCACAGGCCGATTGCTTTAATAGGCGGCGGAACAACAATGATTGGAGACCCTACAGACAAGACAGACATGCGAAAAATGCTCACCCAGGAGCAGATCGCGGCCAATGGAGAACAATTTAAGAAAGTTTTCAGGAAGTTTCTTGATTTTTCTGAGGGTAAAGCCTTGATGGTCAACAATGCCGATTGGCTTTTGAATTTGAATTACGTGGATCTTCTAAGGGAGGTTGGCGTCCATTTCTCTGTTAACAGAATGCTCGCGGCAGACTGCTACAAAACCAGAATGGAGAAAGGGCTGACTTTTCTGGAATTCAACTATATGATCATGCAATCATACGACTTTTATGTGCTTCATCGGGACTATAACTGTAAGATGCAGCTGGGAGGAAACGATCAGTGGTCAAACATCCTTGGAGGAACAGAACTTATCAGACGAAAAGATGGAGCTCAGGCATATGGGATGACCTTTTCATTATTGACCACTTCAGACGGGAAGAAGATGGGGAAAACGGAAAAAGGTGCCCTTTGGCTTGATCCTGAGAAGACGACCCCCTATGAATTCTATCAGTATTGGAGAAATATTGATGATGCGGATGTCCAGAAATGCCTTGCGCTATTGACATTTCTCCCGATGGAGGAAGTAACTGCCCTGGGAAGCCTTGGTGGCTCTGAAATAAACAAGGCGAAAGAGGTACTTGCTTTTGAAGTGACGAAGCTTATCCACTCTGAAGAGGAGGCACAAAAAGCCCAAAATACTGCCAGAAGCCTTTTTGCGAATCACAGCGGTTCAGAAGATATGCCTGCCACTGAAATTTCAGTCCAAGCCATAAGAGAAATGGATATCATGGGCGTCATGCTTGAAGCCAAACTTGTTCCTTCCAAAAGCGAAGGCAGGAGGCTTATACAGCAGGGCGGAGTGCAATTGGATGATGAAAAGATTTTAGATCTGGACTATAAAATCAGTGAAGATAAGATCGAAAATGGCAGCTTCATCATTAAAAAAGGTAAAAAGGTATATCATAAAATCAAGATCTTATGAGTGAGGGTCATTTATGACAGGCTTTACAAGGAGGAATAACTTTGGCAAAAAATGCTAACCCGGTTAGGGGAACAAGGGACATAATGCCCCAGGAAATGATCCTGAGGGATGATATAGAAAGTTTGATACTTAAAACGTATAGAGATCATGGGTTTGAAAGGATCGAAACCCCTGCAATCGAGTCACTGGACTATCTTTTGGACAGTGAAGGCGGAGAAAATCTTAAAATGCTTTTTACCATCATGAAGAGAGGCGAAAAGCTCAGTTTGAGTAAAGATGCGGATATCAGAGAGTTATGCGATATCGGCCTCAGATATGATCTGACACTGCCTTTGAGCAGATTTTATTCGAATAACAGCCAGAATTTGAACCTGCCCTTTAAAGCGATTCAGATCGGGAATGTTTACCGGGCAGAAAGACCCCAGAAAGGCAGATTCAGGTCTTTTAAGCAGTGTGACATAGACATCATCGGAGATACCACCTTCGCTGCGGAAGTGGAGCTTATCGATACCACATCCAAGGCGCTGGAAAGAATTGGTTTTGGCGATTTCATTGTCAGGATCAACGACAGACGGATCCTTTCAGGGATCATCAGAAGTGCAGGGTTTGACACGGACTCTGTTGAAATTGTCAGCATCATACTGGACAAAAAAGATAAGATCGGGCGTGATGGAGTAATCAACGATCTGGTGGAAAAGGAATTCCCCCGGGACAATGCTGAAAAACTTCTACTAATGACAGAGATGCTCACTGAAGAAAACCTGGATACCTTCGAAATCGATGATGAAGTCAAAAAAAACCTTAAAAATGTTATCCAGGCGATCCGAAGTCTGGCAAAAGATTCCTACAAGATCATATTTGATCCGACACTGGTAAGAGGAATGGGCTACTATACAGGGATGATTTTTGAAATTTCCTATGGACCTTACGGCTTCTCCATCGCAGGAGGAGGACGTTATGATAATATGATCGGCAAGTTTTCCAAAGAATCAGTGCCAGCAGTTGGATTTTCAATAGGATTCGAGCGGATCATTTCCATTATGATGGAAGAAAATAAATATAAACCCGCTGATTATAAAAAACTGGCACTGATTTATAAATCAGAATCAGAAATCGCATCAGCCGTGGAACAAGCTGACCAGTTGAGAAAATTAGGTTATAGCGTGTCTTTGATCAAAGGGAAAAAGAAATTAGGCAAGCAATTGAGTCAACTGGAAACCTATGGATTTGATTATTATTTGGATGGAAGTAAAAATGAAGGCGTAAAAGAACTGGGAACGAAGTCATGAAAAAAAGACTGAGTTTGATCGCTACGTGTACCTTCGGATTAGAAGGGATCCTTAAGCAGGAACTTTCTGATTTAGGCTATACCGACCTTAGACCCGAAAACGGCAAGGTGGAATTTGAGGGAAATATCTGCGACATTGCCAGAGCAAATATTTCGTTAAGGACTGCAGACAGGATCCTTGTTAAGATTGGCGCTTTCACCAGCGTCACTTTTGATGAACTGTATGAAAAGACAAAAGCCCTTCCCTGGGAAGAGTGGATAGGGCCCATGGATATGTTTCCCGTGTCGAAAGCCACCTCCGTCAAATCAAAACTTTTCTCGAAATCAGATTGTCAAAGCATAGTCAAGAAAGCAGTAGTGGATAGGCTGACAAAAGCATACAAGATCCAGTGGTTCGAAGAGAACAGAGAAAGGTTTCCTATCCATGTGAACATCCTTAAAGATGAGGTGACTTTATCAATTGATGCGTCAGGAAGCGGGCTGCACAAGAGAGGTTACCGGGCAAAAGGCAATGAAGCCCCTATAAAAGAAACTCTGGCCGCTGCCATCGTGTATCTTTCAAAATGGAATGCGAAAAAGATCCTTGTGGATCCCTTCTGCGGATCAGGCACCCTCTTGATTGAAGCAGCCATGATTGCTGCTGATATTATGCCTGGTAATGACAGGGACTTTTCCAGTGAACATTGGAGCAGTGAACTGAAGGAGTGCTATAGGATCGTAAGAGAAGAAAGTGCAGCTGCTCAAAAAACTGTTGAGACCAGGATATTTGGTTTTGATATCGACAGAGATTCCATCTCCATCGCAAAAGAAAATGCCCGGCTTGCAGGGGTGGACAAGATGATTGAGTTTAACGTTAGGGATGCCAGAGATGTTTATTTTGAGGAAGCCCATGGAGTCATCATAACAAATCCTCCTTACGGGGACCGGCTTATGACAAAGAAGCAGGCGGAAATGCTCTATCGGGACATGGGAAAAAGCTTCAGGAAACTGGAGGACTGGTCTTTTAATGTCATCACTTCTCATCTTGAATTTGAGCGATATTTTGGTCAGCGATCAACAAAAAACCGAAAACTATACAGCGGAAATTTGCTGACCTATCTTTATCAGTTCATGCCTGGTGTCAGAAAAGGGAAATGAAACGTTTGAGTCTCTGGTTTTGTGGTATAAGTGGAATAAATGTCTGTTGTCAAAAAAATCAAAACAAATATCTGGAGGGATGGATATGGAAACTAAGTTAAAGGTAGAACTTTTGCAGCACACGCCAGAACCGGAAAAAATAATTGCAGCAGCTGCAAAGCTCTGTTATTCAAAAAGCGGCATAGATAAAATCATGGATGACCTTACAGACGAAAAAGTGGGGAAATTTTTAAATATACTAATGGATATGGGACATGCATCTCCTATCGAGCACGTGTCCTTCACCTTTGGAATCGAAGGGGTTTCCAGGAGTCTCACCCATCAGCTGGTAAGGCATAGGGTTGCTAGTTATTCCCAGAAATCCCAAAGATACGTAACTGAATCCCAGTTTGAATATATCATCCCACCCCAAATAGCCCAGGATGCTCAGGCTAAAGCATTGTATATCCAGGCGATGGAAAATGACCAGAAGATTTATGATGAAATCGCAGCAATCTTAAAAGAGAAAAGATATAAGGAATATCTGGCGGCAGGAGATCGTGAGAAAACTGCAATGGGAAAAGCAGAAAAAACAGCTATTGAGGATGCAAGATATGTCCTTCCTAATGGATGTGAAACAAAGATCATTGCCACAATGAATGCACGGGAGCTAATTCATTTTTTCAATCACAGATGCTGCCAAAGAGCGCAGTGGGAAATAAGAGAATTAGCCACAGAAATGCTAAAACTGGTCAAAAAGACCGCACCTATCATTTTCAAAAAGTGCGGACCCAATTGCATAAATGGTCCATGCCCGGAAGGCGCTATGACCTGCGGTAAAATTTCAGAAGTAAGAGAAAAATACAATAACCTTTGAGGATGATAAAAAATGGCTTATAAAAATGAAAAGTACGGAAATAAGGATAAAAGTGGGGCTCCAGGAAGGTCTTCTGGTCCTGATAAAAACAAAAAGACGGGTAAAGACTATACTTCGGATAAAGAGGGAAGAGCCGGCAAATTTGGTAAAACTGAAAAAGACGGCGGCAGCAGATATGGCAAAAGCAGATCCCAGGAAGGCGGAAGCGCCAAAGGGAAAGAAGGCAGAACACCATCAGAGGAGAAACCGGAAAGATCGGTCAGACAGCTAGAAGGCAAAAATTCTGTTCTTGAAGCGCTGAAATCAGGTGTGACCATTGAAAAAATCATGATCGCTACGGGAAGAAGGGAAACCGGTTCAACCGAACTCCTTGATCTTGCCAAAGAACAAAAGATAAAAGTGCAGTTTGTCGATCGGAAGAAGCTGGATTTTAGTTCAAGAACTGGAAACCACCAGGGAATAATCGCAATAGCAACCAGTTACTCGTATTCAGAGCCTGAGGATATCGTAAAAAGAGCTGAAGAAAAGGGAGAATTGCCATTTATAGTCGTTCTTGATCAGATTACAGATCCCCATAATTTCGGAGCGATCATCAGGACTGCTGAAGCCTGCGGAGTCCACGGCATCATCATACCCCGAAACAGATCAGTGGATATCACATCCATCGTTGTAAAGTCGTCGGCAGGAGCAGTAGAGTACATGATGATTTCTAAAGTCACAAATCTGACCCAGACCCTTAAGGATTTGAAAAGCAAGGGACTATGGATTTGCGGTGCGGATCTGGATGGCGAAACCTACTACAAGAAAGATTATAAAATGCCTTTGGCACTGGTAATAGGCAGTGAAGGAAAAGGCATAAGCCGACTTGTCAAGGAGGAATGTGATTTTACCGTTTCCGTCCCAATGTATGGCAAAATAGGGTCATTAAACGCTTCCGTTGCAACAGGAATCATCCTCAGCGAAGCTGCAAGGCAAAGAAAGGAAGGCTAAGCTAGTGGATCCAAGGAAAAACTATCTTGTAGTCGATGGCTACAATATCATAAATGATTGGCCATCCTTGAAGAAACTGTCAGAACACAGCCTGGAAGAAGCCAGGGAATCTCTGATTGCAATGATGCAAAGCTTCGCAAAAGTAAAGAGTCTGGATACCATCATCGTTTTCGATGCCTATAACAACGACGAGACTGCAAAAGAGGAAGATGTTGATGGTGTGAAAGTGGTATTTTCCGGGAAAAATCAGACAGCGGACAGTTATATTGAAAAACTCATGAACACAATAAATCCTCTTCATGAGGTGACTGCAGCCACATCCGATTTCATGCTTCAGCGAATGATCATCAAAGCTGGAGGAACCCGGATGAGCGCAAGGGAATTACAGAAGGAAGTGGAATTCGCACTGAATTTCTCCATGAAAAAAATCAGGAAGGAATCTGAAGTAGAAAAAAACAGCCTTTTAAAAAATATTGATGAGAAAACCATTCAAAAACTAAAATCAATTCATAAGGAATAAGCATTTTGACATTAGGAGGAGTAGATTTGAGCCTTACATGTTACTTTGAAGAGATGATTACCGCGGATCAATTGACGGATGAACAACTGGTGATTCTTGCCCAAAATGGAGACAGACATGCTCGGGAAACGATTATGGAGCGTTATTTAAACCTGGTAAAATCCAGGTCCAGGTCGTACTATATTGTAGGCGGTGACAGAGAGGATATCATCCAGGAAGGTTTAATCGGTCTTTTTAAAGCTGTAAAGGATTACCGGATAGACCGGCCCGCCAGTTTCAAGGTGTTTGCTGAAATGTGCATGCACAGGCAGATCATGACGGCAATCAAGTCTGCTACGAGGTTGAAACACAATCCGTTAAACAGCTATCTTTCTCTGGATAAACCGATTTATGACGGGGATAGTGATGGGACACTAGTGGACACCGTCTGTATTCCGAAAGTGTATGAACCTGAAGAAGTCTATATCGGAAATGAAAATCTGGTCAGTATCGAGACGGGGATAAATGGGATGCTTTCGAATTTTGAGAAGCGAGTATATCAAATGTACATGAATGGAAAGAACTACACGGAGATGGCTGTTGAGTTGAATAAAGCGAACAAATCGATCGATAATGCCCTTCAAAGGATCAAGAAAAAAATTTATTCCTACATGAAAACAAAATATTGATCAAATAAATGCAGAAACAATTGACACTGGATAACAATTTTAGTATTATAAAGTAGCAATTTTATGTTGGTGGGGTTCCCGAGTGGCTAAAGGGGGCAGACTGTAAATCTGTTGGCGGCGCCTTCGATGGTTCGAATCCATCTCCCACCACCACGCCCGTGTAGCTCAGTAGGTAGAGCACCACCATGGTAAGGTGGGGGTCATCGGTTCAAATCCGATCATGGGCTCCAAACGTATAAAAACACAAAGTGTTTAAAATATTTATATTAATTAGCGGACGCGAAGGAGGAAAAGAAAAATGGGTAAAGCAAAATTTCAGAGAAATAAAACTCACGTAAATATTGGAACAATTGGTCACGTTGACCACGGCAAGACAACATTAACAGCAGCAATCACAACAGTACTGAAC
>JAAXUP010000088.1 GCA_013335935.1 Eubacteriaceae bacterium
GAGATAATAATTCTTTTTTGAATAAGTTATAACGTATCCAAAACATAATAAATACATTAATTATCAAAAAATACACCATAAGATCAAACTCCAATTACAGATTTAATTGTTTTATTATTTAATATTGCATTTTTCTAATCTGATTGAATATAAATTGTGGAATCAAACCAATTAGAATAGGTTTGAATACGTAAGGTAAACCATTTAACAATATTCCTAAATTCTTATACCCAACGAACCGCACTCTCGCTTCATCAATTCTATATTTCATTGGTCGATATTTCTTATTTCCATTAATTATTTTATAACTTAACAAATCTTTTTGTATATTGTATCCTTTCATACCTAAAGCATACATTCTTAAAAATAAGTCTAAATCTTCGCATCTTCTTGTCTCAACTGCCACCCTATAGGAGTTAACTTTAAGTAGGTCTGATTTTCTCATGATAACCACTGGGTGTATAAATGGACTCCTCCAAAAAAAGTCCTCTTTTTCTGGAAATTTAGGTACTTCATATTTTCCCCAAATACCATGATCATCAAAAACTCTTGCAGTGCTCCCAACAATCGAAATATCTGGATGTTTATCTAAGTATTCAACTTGGCATCTAAGCCTATCCGTGTCTGAAATATCATCCTCATCCTGCCTTGCGATGTACTCTCCAATTGATGCTTCAATACAGATATTTAATGCATGAGCTAAACCTTTATTATCTTTATATGTAATAACCTTGATACGACTATCCATCTTTTTAAATTCATCTAGTAATTCAAGAGTATTGTCAGTAGAACCATCATTACATATAATAAATTCCCAATCTTGGTAGCTTTGGTCAATTATTGAATTTATACTTCTTTTCAATTCCATAGAATTTTTACAATTATAGACTCCCATTATTATAGATAATTTAGGCATCTGATTTCTCCTTTCATTTGACTATAAGATTTTCAACATTTAAAGTATTTATTGATTTCACAATAGAATTACATGGAATTACACAAGAAATAATACAACCTGCACCAATAATACAGTTATCTCCAACAGATGCTCCCTTTAGAAAAATAACATTACTACCAATCCAGCAGTGACTGCCTATTTTAACTTCACCAATAGTATATCCTTGTTCCTTAATAAGGACTTTTAAATCAGAAAACCTATGATTGTGATCATATATTTTAACTCCTTCACCAAATATACTACCAGAACCAATTTCAATATTACCAAGACTATTTAAAGAACATCCATTATTAAAAAAGCAATCATCACCAATACGAATATTACCTTTCTCAAGTATTGCAATATTAAATGCTTTTCTGAATATTGTCCGTTTACCAAACGTTAAACGTTTATTATATATCAACTTAAAAATGCATTTTCTCAAAATCGCATTGAAATAATAATATATTTTTATCCAAATCATGAAATTCCTCCCACAACAAAAAATAGCATCGCATTATACCAAAGTCTCCAAATAATACTCCTCGAGTAAATATGCTTCTTTCTTTATGTTATATCCACTTGCCGTGACTTGTTCCTCTTGATGTTTTCGAACAACGTTTTTCATCTCTAGTATTTTTTTCGCCCAAGTTTCAGCTGATTCTTCAAGTCCGATAAACTCAAAATTATCGATAATTTTCGTTTCTCTAGTGACTTCAGTCGACATTACACAAGGCAATCCCGTTGCCTGCGCCTCAATTCCAACAACCGGTAGTCCCTCATAAAATGATGGAAGAACAAAACAATCCATCGAATTATAAAACTGCGCAATATCTTCTCTGCCTCCTAAATCAACTACATGATCTTTTAGTCCTAACTTTTCAATTTTCTCAAAAATGTGATTTTTTAGTTCACCATAGCCAATCAAGATAAGAACTGCCGTTTCATCATTTTTATGCACTTCAAAAAATATGTCAACCAAGAATTCATGGTTTTTTTGGTATTGATATCTTCCGATATGTCCAATAACAAACTTACCTTCCCATCCATATTCATCTCTTATTGTTTGTCTGAGTTCAAGATCATAATGAAACTTGTCTAAGTCGATAGCATTACGCAGTATCTTACACTTATCCATATCATTTTCTCCATAAAGCCATTTGCCCGAAAATTCGGAATTTGCAGCAATATGCGTCGGAAATACTTTTGCAATAAGTTTTAAAATATTCTTAATTTTTGTCTTTCCCTCACCAGAATGAGCAGTACTTAAATTCTCTGCAATCCGAACAGGCACACCTGCAAGCTTTGCAGCAAACATTGGGAATACATTCAAGGTATTAACATAAGCGTGGGCAATTAAGTAATTCTCTCTCTTAAATATCTTGTAAGATTCAAAAATATGTGCCCAAATGTGCTTTACAGGTGGAATTTCAAATACCCTTCCACCCAATTTTTCGATATCTGAATAGTCCTTTGAGGGCGAATCTGCATCAACAATAAAGTCAAACTGAATGATATCCCTGTCAATATTTTCATAATAATTCATGATAACGGATTTAATACCTCCCGTTGTATGCTTTCCCATGATTTGAGCTACTCTAATCGGTCTCACTGATTTCGTCTGTTTTCGTGTACGATTCATCTTTTACTCCCCAAAAATATTATACATAATCCGAATAGTGATTGGATTAATCTAACCTGCTATAGTAGTTATATTTTTATACTTCACGTCATAAAGTTCCCTCATAAATTCTTCAGTCTTCTTAATGCCTTCAGCCAAGCTAATTGAGTCTAACTTTCCATAACTTTCTTCATAAAGACCTATATCTAATACATTTACTGGAACATCTACTTTTCTCCCTGGAATATATTGAACATTTATTTCAATATTCAACGCTTCTTTGATTGTCTCTATTACTTCTTTGATGCTTGTTCCATATCCACAACCTAAATTAAACGTTCTATAATTGCATTCACCATTAACAATATTTAAGATACCTTTAATTGCATCAGTAATATAAATAAAGTCTCTAACGACTGATCCGTCACCATAAACTGTAATGGGTTCCCCCATTAGAGCTTGATAAGTAAATGTAGTGACTACTCCAAGAACCCCATCTGGTCTCTGGTATGGTCCGTAAGGATTTCCTAATCGAATAACACGGTAATCTAATCCATGTAAATATCTGTAGAGATAGAGTAATTTCTCAATAGTAATTTTTTGTATACCATATGATGAAATCGGATATGTCGCAGTGTCCTCTTTTAAAGGCATAGCCTTTTCCTTTCCATATATAGTTCCACCAGATGAAAGGAATACAACCTTTTTTATACCATTTTTCACACAGGCTTCTAAGAGATTTGCAGTAACTACGACATTTGCTGTCAGTTCTCTTGCTATCTGCTGATTAGATGTTGTAGGTACTGTAGTGCTAACAAGATGGTAAACAATATCCTGATCTCGAGTAATATTCTCAAAATCGCTATCACCATCAAAGTTTCCATTCATTATAGTAATATTCGAGAACCCATTTTTTGTTATATTTGAAAAATCAATTCCTTCACGATCAAAAACTGTAATATGATTAACACAATTACCGTATTTATCTGTTTCTTTTGCTAATGCTAATGTAAGGTTAGTACCAATAAAACCTGCCGCTCCAAGAATAATAATATTCATCAAGTATCCCCTCGTAATTCTAAATAAAATTTAAAGCCAATATAGTAGTCTAAAAATTGCATATTTTTTTTCACACAGAATATATTAATACTCTATAAAATAATTGAATCAACTCGCCCCTCTACCCAACAACACCACCGGTACTGTCTTAAGTAGAATCTCGAAATCCAGCCATAGTGACCATCTATCTACATACTCCGCATCCATGTCCATCCACTGTTCAAAACCAACATCGTTTCTACCACTGATCTGCCAAATGCAAGTGATTCCAGGTCTGACGACCAACCTTTTTCGATGTTTTGGATCATAAAGGTTCACTTCATTAGGAAGGGGTGGTCTGGGCCCGACTAAGCTCATATCCTGTTTCAGGACATTCCAGAGCTGGGGCAACTCATCCAGGCTGGTCTTTCGAAGGAATCTTCCGATAGGGGTTACCCTGGGGTCTTCCCTTATTTTAAATACCGGTCCGCTCATCTCATTCTGATGGGCAAGGGCTGCCTTTAATTCCTCGGCATCCTGAACCATGGATCTGAACTTGTACATCTTAAAGATTCTTCCATTCAAGCCTACACGATCCTGTGAAAAGATTGCCGGACCTTTTGAAGTGGCTTTTATAGCAATGGCAATGATCAGCATGATCGGGCTGATGAGTAACAACCCAAGAGACGTGACTGCCATATCAAAGAACTGCTTGATGACTCTCTGCCAGGGATGATAGGGATGACTGTCGAAGATGACCATGGAAAGGCCGCCAAAATTCACAGACCGGCAATGGGCTAATTTGGCTACCATATCGTCCAGCATAACGACTGTTTTCTTCCCCATGGCATCCAGCAGTTCCAGGCATTCTTTAATACTTCCTTCTAATAAAGATACCGTCACTACGGTTATATCGATAACATTTGATTTTACGACTTCTTCCAGCCTGGAATAGTCCCCTAAATAAGGGACATCCAGATCATTTTCGTAAGGTGCCAGATACCCAATGACCTTGCGTCCCGCCTGGGGATTATGTTCTATCTTCTCGATATAGGTTTTAGCAGCTGCTCCGTTCCCGATCAATAGAACGTAATTTATATTATAACCCGATTTTCTCCAGGTTTGCAAAACGAATCGCATGAAGGTATGAGCAGTAAGGGTAATTGCCAAAGTGATGGCTACAAAATACCAGATAAAGTGATCACTGATAAGTTTGGGATCGTAGAAATTAAGTGCGACCAGACATAGGGCGAAGGAAATGAAGCTTGTTTTCACCAAATTAAAGAGAACCTGGGGAAGAGTAATCAGTTGTCTTGATTCATATATTCTATAGCTATTCGTAATAAAAAGCCATAGAAGAATATACATGATGAAAATCATAAAATAGTTAACTGGAATGTCCGATTTGATCACATGCTTGAAGCGATACAAATCGACTGCGCAGTAAAAACTGAAACTAATAAAAAACAGATCCATGATCTGCAGAAGCTGATCTAATGTACCTTCATTTTCTCTAAGCATCCTGTCAATCCCCTTTGACTTTATTAAATAGATTTTTATCTTAATAATAATAGACAATAAAAAAGAACAAACGAAAATCCATGTTCCTCATCGAATCATCTTTTAACTTTTCATTGTAATGATTTCAGCGCCAGACAACCCTAACGCCAATCAAGGTCATCGCTTACCATAAACTTTTGATTATTAAATTTTACTTAAAAATCCATTTTTTGCAACCTAAATACAATTATACACGAGTATTGAAAAGATTTAAATATAAACATTCGAAAAAAGCTATTTTTTTGTTTCCATGTGGTTCAGAGCCTATAATCTTGGGTACAAAGTACGGATTTAACATTATTTTACTATTTCATTATACGTGTTTAAGGGATTATTCGTGTATTAGGCTCACTTCGTTCGCGGTGAAGTGTTTAAGTGCTGAAGTGCGGAAGTGGTGTTAGGTGATTAGCGGTTAGCGATTAGCAAAAAGATTAAGGGCATTTGGGTGGTTGGGTGGTTGGCAAAAGATTAAGGGCGGTTAGGTTAATAGCTGTTAGCAGTTGCTTAAAAACGGAAGGCCGGAAGCAACTTGGCAAATCAGCATCGCTATCTAAGAAAATTTTTGCGTTGGCGAGTTTAGAAAATCCTCTGAAATATTGAAGATTTTCGGGAAAAACAGGATGTTTTTGCAGCGAATCTGAGCCGGCACATTTCCATAAGTTATTTTAGTAATGTACCGGTGAATATGAGCGTGAGAAAAGCTGAAGGTATTGAAGATCGATTTTCTCGAGGCATAAGCTTTTTTTCGTGATAGTGAGGCTGATGGCCGTTGGGAGTTTGTATACGAGGTGGTTGGGTGGTTGGGTGACTAGGTGGTTAGGAAAAACGGAAATACAAAAAAACCGGGAGAACACTGTTCTCCCCTACAAAAAACAAAAGGTGGCCGGCGGACGTATTGGAACGCATGGAATGCGTTCCCTGCTAACCACCTAACCACCTAGTCACCTAACCACCTATTTCACCAATTTTTCCGCGATCTCTTTAAAGTCGATGTTGTTTTCTGCGATTTTTTTGATCCAGCCTTTGGGGATCTTTTTAGCGCCGGAGTAGGCTCCGCATAGGGCGCCTACGATGGAGCCGTTGGTGTCTGCGTCGTCGCCGATGTTGATGGCCTCTATAATGCCTTTTTTTACGTCCCCTTCTACGGCGTAGAAGATCCCTAAGCACAGGGGAATGGATTCGTAGCTTTTCATTCCGGCGCCGATGTATTCATATAGAAGGTGGCAGATCTCTTCGGCGGTCCTGTCCTGGTTGGCCTCTACCACCATCTTGGCCAGTTTGATCCTTCGGTAAACGGAAGGTGAAGGGATGTCAAAACCCAGTTTTTCTCCGGCCTTTGCACCCTTCATAGCCGCATCAATAATTTGCTGAGGATAATAATTCCCTTCGATGGCAAGAGCTACGGCTGCTACGATGGCACAGGCCGCTGCAAGACCCGGCTTGCTGCCATGGGAGAGTTGAGTGGCGCTGATGGCGTCCTTGATGGCTGCCTCTACGTTCCCATGGTTGAAAATGCCGATGGGCGCGACCCGCATGGCGCCGCCGTTGGTGTCCCCGGTTTTCCCGGCTTCATGATAGTCCTTGCCGCCAATCACCGCTTCCAGAAACCGTCTGGTACTGGGGCCGATTATGGTGGAGTTTAAAATATCGGTGGAGATAGCCCAATGCTTCATCTTCTTCACAAAGAGTTCTTCATCGAAATGCCCAGATTCTAACAGGACCTTGGCAATGATCAGGCTTTCTTCCGTGTCATCGGTAATGGCGCCGCTTGCCAGATGTCCATGGTGAAGCTGTTCTTCTTTGGACGGCTCTAAAAAGCCTTCGATCTTTCCATACACCCGCTGGATCTGTCCGGGGGTCATGAAGGAAGCCGGCATCCCCATGGCGTCACCTATTGCTGCTCCTAGTAAACATCCGTACGCTCGATCAATCATAACTTTCTTCCTCCTCTCGGTGTTCGATTACCAGCCGTTCAATATCCTTCAGATCAAAATCACCGTGGGGTTCTACCAGGGTGGTGGTGATGGCTCCGCAGGCTGCGGCCATGATCACTGCTTCGTCCAGGTCCAAACCCATGAGCATCCCGGCCATGAGGCCCCCAGCAAAGCTGTCTCCGGCTCCGGTGGAGTCGATGGAGCTAACCGGGAAGGCCGGCTGGTCGAAGAAGATATTTTCCCCCAGGATCTCCGCCCCTTCCCTGCCTTTTTTGGTGATGATGTAGGTGATCCCTGATTTCAGGCACCATTCCTTGAAATTCTTTCGTTCCACAAACATTTTCTCTAAAGTTTCCAGCTCCGTCTCATTGGGAAGAAGGACATGGGCTATTTTCAGTACCCTGTAGATGGTTTCCTTGTCTACCTTTCCGATCAGGGGCCCGGGATCGAAAACGATCTTCACGCCGGCTTCCGCCGCTTTTTCCAGAAAGACGGCAATGTTTTCATTATAGCTTCCGTCCACCAGGTAATAGCCCGTCAGGTAGATGAAGCCTAAATTTTTCAGCACATGGTCGGGGATCAGGTCTTCGCTGAACTGGGCTTCGCAGCCTTTGTAGGTGAGAAAAGTCCGCTCTCCTCCCTTTTCCACGATGTTGATGCAGTAGCCGGTTTTCTCTTCGATTTCCACATAGACGCAGTCGGTGGACAGGTTTTTTTCTTCCAGGTACTGGCTGCAGCGGTCGCCGTTTTCATCCTCCCCCAAGACGGAGACGAGGTAGGGCATGCAGTTTAAATTCTTCAGGGTATAAGCCACATTGATGGCGCAGCCTCCCACATTTTCAAAGTAGTCGCTGATCAGAGTATCCTGTCCCCTTTTGGGAAATTCATCAGTGAGTACATATTTATCGATAATGATGCCCCCCATGATCAGGGCTTTTCTATTGTTGGCCATAATTTTACCTCCTACGTGAGCATCAGGGTATTGGCTTTATCCCAGCTGACGTACACTTCCTGATTTTTTGAAAATCTTGAGGACCGGACGTGGTTCTGCTCCTGGACCTCGATGATCTGGCCTAAAAGCTCGATCCGGTAATTGGTGATGTCTCCGGCATAGGTGACAAATTCAATGGTGCCTTTGGTGCTGATGCCTTCCGGCTTGTCCTTGAAGATACTGATCTTCTCCGGGCGTACCGTTACGGTGAGCTTGTCTCCTAACCGGTAGTCTCCCTCTGCCTGATAAGTCAGGGTCTGGCCGTTTGCGAGTTTGTGGATGTAGGTGTCTCCGTCCTTTTCCATGATTTCCCCTTCAAAGTAGTTGGCCTTCCCCAGAAAACCTGCCACAAAGACGTCTGCAGGCTTTTCGTAGATGACCTCGGGAGAATCCATCTGGATGATCTTTCCCTTGTTCATGACGGCTACCCGGTCGGACAAGGTGAGGGCTTCCTCCTGGTCGTGAGTCACGAAGATGGCGGTGATCCCTGATTTTTTCTGGATCTCTTTTAGTTCCACCTGCATCTCCACCCGAAGGTTCTTGTCTAAGGCGCTTAATGACTCATCTAACAGGAGAAGATCTGGTTTGATGACCAGGGCTCTGGCTAGGGCCACACGCTGTTGCTGGCCTCCGGAGAGCTTTCCAGGCTTACGCTTTTTAAATTCCGTCAGCTTCACCAAATCCA
>JAAXUP010000020.1 GCA_013335935.1 Eubacteriaceae bacterium
CTGCCTGTGGTATTAAAAGACTTAAACGAAGATCCGGATATTGCTGATTTTCAGCTTGAAGCCCAGATAGGGAAAACCGAATTTGTAAATGGTGGAAGTGCTGACACACTGGGGTATAACGGCAGTTATCTGGGTCCGATTCTTAGAATAAAGCGCGGAGAGCAAGTAAACATCCAGGTGACCAATAAACTGAACTTTCCCACCACCATTCACTGGCATGGACTGGTGGTGGACGGCGAACAGGACGGAGGGCCACATCAGGGAATCGAACCCGGTGAAAGCTGGAACCCCAGCTTTGTGGTGGATCAGCCTGCAGCTACGTTATGGTATCACCCCCATTTAATGGGGAGTTCTGCTGACCAGGTCTATTTTGGACTGGCAGGGCTCATTTATATCGACGACGAAATTTCGGATAAAATCGATTTGCCAAAGGATTATGGCGTAAATGATATTCCTCTGATCGTTCAGGACAGAAGCTTTAACAGTGATGGGAGCTTCCGGTACGAGACATCCATGATGGATGTTGTGCCCGGGGACAGGGTATTGATCAATGGAACCCTTGAGCCTTACCTGAATGTGGATCAAGGGAAAGTAAGGTTTCGAATATTGAATGCTTCAAATTCACAAAGTTTTAATTTTCGATTAAGCGATGGCAGCGGTTTTTTGCAGATCGCATCTGATGGAGGCTTTCTTGAGAAACCCCTCTCCAGGAAATCCTTATTTTTAGCACCTGGAGAAAGAGCTGAAATCATTGTTGATTTTTCCACGATAAATCGCAGTACCCTTTCACTGATGACGGATGATTTATCCATACTGGATTTTAATATATCTGGGAAAAAAGCCGATGGAATAAATTTGCCTGAAGTACTAACCGTGGTTTCGAAAATCCCTGAGGGAGACAATCCGAAGATAAGAGTTTTTGAACTGCAAAACATGGGTCTGAATGGGACGATCAACGGGAAATATTTTGATATGGACCGGATCGATGAGGAAGTCAAGGTCAATGAAACGGAGCTTTGGATCATAAGAAATTTAGGCGGTATGATGCAGGGTACGGGACATCCCTTCCACGTTCACGGCACTCAATTCCAAATCGTTTCCAGAGACGGGAAAGTGCCGCCCCTGGAAGAAGGAGGTTTTAAGGATACGGTCTTTGTGGAGTCTGGAGAAGAAGTCATCATTAGAGTACGATTCACTCACACAGGCATCTACATGTATCATTGCCATATACTGGAGCATGAAGATAATGGGATGATGGGTCAGTTCGTTGTACAATAGGTGGTTGCTTTCTATTTTGAGCGGTAATTCGTTTGATACCCTGGATTTTCTTCAGGTCTCATGGCGTTAGGATAGTTCATATCACTTTTGATATCAAAGGACATCTCCTTGATCATTTTATATACCTCGTAAGGCTCAACTATATTCACCAGAGCAGCATTAAGAAAACCTCGGCCAGCAGCAGGTACCAGCCTTATAGTCCCGCAGTTGCGAAGCTTTTCGATGACCCCTACATTGACTGCAGGCTGATAGATATCGGAAAATTCGATGATATTCACGTCCCTGCCGATAATGCCGGATTCAATGTAGATCCGCTTTTCAGTGATCACATAATTGATATGTTTCCAGTTATAAATTCGGTAGAAAAGGCCTCCTATGGCGATCCATACTGGCATCAGATGTAGGGCGAAAAATGGAATGATGAAAAATCCCAGGGACCCAAAGCCTTCCTTTGGCCCGGCCTGAAGAAAAAGGCCTATGAACCCGAAATCAAAAATGCCCCACATCAAAGCGAACAGATAAAAAAATGGCTGCCCGATGACATAGGTCAATTTATCAGGCTTGCCTTCCCATATGGGATTTTCATTGGCATCAAGAAGATTTTTAATCATTAAATAACCCCCGACTTTGATCAGCAGGTCATCTTTGCAGATAACCTTTTAGTCATTATAGCATAAATCTCCACCATTAAAAGGAAACATTGAAGAGAGAAGGGAAAGTTTTGAAGACGAAGTTCAAATTATTTTTGATGATTACTCTTATGCTTGCCGCATTACCCTTCGTCGGATGCGGGACCGATAATGGGGAGGATAAGCCTTCACTTATATTCACACCAGAAAATTATCCTGTGGTTGACGGCTCTACGGTTACGATCCCTCTCTCTGAGGCTTTTGCTGCTGAGCTCATGGAGATGCCCGTGGAAGAAGCCAGGCAGTATATCGTCCATAACAAGACTCATCAGGCTTATGTGAATCTGATCGAGGGCAAAGCGGACATCATCTTTGTGACCAGCCCGTCAGCGGAGGAAAAGCAGCTGGCTAAGGACAAAAATGTGGAGCTTATCGTCACACCCATCGTCAGCGAAGGTTTTGTATTCCTGACCAGCGCAGAAAATCCGGTAAAAGGACTGACCATGAAAGAAATCCAGGATATCTATATGGGGAAAATCAAAAACTGGAAAGATGTTGGCGGCAGCGATGTTCCCATTGTGGCTTATCAGCGGCCTGTGAATTCAGGGAGCCAGACAGGATTTCTGGATTTAGTCATGAAAGGCCTGACCCCCATGGAAGCCCCAACTGAGCAGGTTATGGCAGAAATGGGGGAACTCATCGATGCGGTAGCCGCCTACAGTGACCAGCCAGACGGAATCGGGTATTCCTACTATTATTTTGTGACGGATATGTGGGGAAATGAAAAGGTCAAGCTGTTGGAAGTAAACGGCGTATTTCCGGATAACCTGACCATATCCAGCGGGAAATACCCCATTAAGACGGCTTACTATGCTGTGATACGGGGCAATGAACAGGAAAACAGTCCAGTGAGGAAAATGCTCAAGTGGATCCTATCAAAAGAAGGTCAGGCGGCAGCCCAGGAGGCAGGGTATGTTAAAGTCAAATAAGATCAGGAAAACGTTTTTTGTTTTAGCCGTGACAGTGGTTTTAGCAGCAAGCTCTGTTACCTTTAACGGCTGCACTCCCGAGACCGATGACAATACGGACATTGGTTCCAAGAAAATCGATTCTCCGATTAAAATCAACTATCTGCTCAGAAATCCTATTAAAGCAAATTTTACAAGTATCCCTGAAAATGAGGGGTTTACCCAAAATTATTTTGCGATCGAAGGGCTTAAGGATAAGGCTCTGGAAAGTTCCATCAACCAAAAACTGACAGATCTTTATGAACAGGTCGTGGAGGGGGAATTGCCGGCATATCGAGGAATCAAAAAAAGGGTGCCTGAAGGGTCAACGATTGCTTCTGGTTACCTGGATGCCGCCCTCCCCTATAACTACAGCAATGTCCTGTCCGTTCTGGTTACCGGTTATAAATACTTTGATTTGCCAGAGAATAAAGGGCAAGAATATGTAGGGATAACGGAGACGATCAATATCGATTTGAATACCGGGAAAGAGATCACCCTAAAAGATGTCTTCACTGATGATGCAGACTACAAAGCCCTCCTGAACGATTACCTAGCTGAGTTGATCCTCCGGAGCAATGCAGGGGAGGAGGACTATTATTCCATGGCGCTGGGAGGAGCAAAAATGGCTGCACCCTTTAAAGGAATCGAGGATCAGCAGAAGTTTTTTCTCTTTCAGGGAGGCATCGGACTGGTCTTCGATGATGAAACGCCGGAATTTGATACGGGCTTGAATTCGGCTGTGATTTATATTTATTTTGAAGAGCTGGGTGACTGTGTGGCTATCACTAAACGCTATGTTCATGAGAGTGCGGACCTTTATACAAAGCGTGAGCCGGCAGTTAAAGAATTTTCCCTGCCCTGGTCAGGAAATGACATCATACGAAAGGAATCAAAAAAAGTGGATAGGGTCAATATCGCGCTGAGCACCCGCTATCCGGAAAAGATCCACGACAAAGTGAAGATTAAAATCGCTGAAATGGAGTTGATCGATCAGGAAATTTTATCAAGCCTTAATGGGTCTGCCGCAGAGGATATTTTTATCGAACAGAATATCTGGGCATACTTGTTCGGAGAATATACGGTGGTTTATCAATATACCGGCACTTACCAGGATCAAAAATTCCAGGGTTACAATGCGTATCATACCTATGATTCCAAGGGAAATGAATTAGCCTTAAAGGATCTTTTCCATGAAGGGTTTGCCTACGAACCCATCATCAAAAGAAACCTGACCGAGATGCTGAATCAAAATCCTGAAACCCAGGGTTTGAATCCCAACGACCTTTATGACAAGCTTGAATTCAGTATCAGCCAATCAGAGCTCATGTTCATCACTCAGCCCATCAGATTCGATGAAAACCGAACCTACCCGGTAGCCTTTACTGTGGAATATGAGCAAATCGGCTGCGATAACCTGACGATTTTCGATTAAAGCAGACGGGGATATAAACTGTCTGGTGTATCTGATTTGGAAAGGAAGGATGTATTTAAATGAGGACGGATGAAGTTTAGTTGCTTCGGGGAACACTCCAAAGCGGGCGAGAGGTATGGTGATTTTCTTGGTATGCCTGTTTTAAGCCAGACTTTGTCGAGTCAAGGGTAAATCCATAGGTCGCTTCACTTGCCAGGAGAAAAAAAAACGGTTTTGTGTTTCTAATTCGGAAGAAATGGTATATTTATAATAGAGTACAAGATTATTTTTGGGGGTGCATTATGAAAAAGAAAAAATTTTCGATTTTTTTGATGGTTATGGTAATGGTTTTTAGCTGTTTTTTAACGTTTCCCACAACCACTGTATTTGCAGATACCACGACAATTATTCTTGATGAAGATTTCGAAGGTGGTTCGCTTCCCGCCGGCTGGGTGAACAGTACCGGATATTGGAGTATTGGAATTCCGGTTTCTCCTGCTGTGGCTGCCCATAGCGGTGTGAATGTGGCTTCTTTTTTGTCTCAGACTGCGGTTCATCCGCCCAGTGTTTTGCTGCAAACCGCTGAGATGGACCTGTCCACCTATGACACAGCTGAACTTAGTTTCTGGATGTATCATGATCTGGAATTTCCAATAAGTTCAGGTTTATACGGTGACCGTATTGAAATCTGGATATATGGAGCAGATTCAGGTGTAATTGAATACTTAGGATATTTATTCAGAAATGATGGATCGGAAGGATGGACGGAGCATACCTACGACTTGAGTGCTTATGTGGGTGAAACCAGATTTAGTGTGTACTTTAATGGGATCACAGAAATGGGTAATAATATTCATCTGGATGATGTCACTGTCAGCGGTACGGTTGTAGGAGATACTACTGCACCCGTCCTGACCCCAGGAGCTGTGGTCAGAACAAGCGATGCCGATGGGACTGCAAAATTCACTTCCAATGAGTCAGGCGTCTATTTCTATGGATTGGTGGATGACGGCACAACAGCACCAGTCATTGACACCTCTGGAGCCGGAGAAGCTATCGGAACGGATGAAAACACAATAACCTTAGCCCTTATGAGTGCTGGCGCCAAGGATCTGTATGTCCTTGTAAAGGACGCTGCAGGCAATGTCAGCGAGCCGTTAATAATCGATATTCCTGGATTCGTTATCCCATCGTATGGTACCATTAGATTTGATTCAGGAAGTTATAATACTTATGAAGGTGCAAACTTGTCCATTGGCATTGAAAGGACAGGAGGGACAGATGGAGCGGTATCCGTGAACTATGCCTCAAGTAACGGAACAGCCCTTTCAGGGACACACTATACGGCATTAAGCGGTACAGTTACCTGGGCGGATGGTGAAGGCGGACTGAAATATATCCCTTACACGATCCTAAACGACAGTATCTATGACGGATATAAAGCATTTACTTTGGCGCTTTCAGACCCAGTGGGGGGAGCTGTCATTGGAGGTACGAATCCACTTCCCATCAACATAAGCGATAATGATAATCCTCCGACACCGACCGGTTTAAAGGCAGTCCCAGGGAATCAGAAGGTTGATTTAAGCTGGAACGAAGTCGACGATGCTTATTACAATGTGTTCTACTCAACTGTTTCCGGGGAAACCGATGAAGGAACCCGAGTTGATGTTTATGATGAAAACAGCTTAACGATTTCAGGCCTGACAAACGGCACAAAATACTACTTCACCATAAGAGCAGGGCATAACATCTATTTCAGCGTTTTGTCAGGGGAAGTATTTGCAACTCCGGAAGTACCAAGTGATCCTGCAGTTGTACAAAATCCAAAAACAGGTGACAAGAATCAAATGGAAATTCTCCTCATGGGACTTTTCATCAGCAGCGGGTATCTGGCAGCTACGAAATCAAAAAAAAGAAAAGCTTAAACCAATAAAACACGAACAAAGCATTTTGGAGGACATGAATGGACAAGAGAAAAATACTGAGGATTTTGGCAATACTAGTGCTGATTATATCCTCAGGCATGATTGTATATTCGCTGTATGTAAGCGCATCCAACAAAAAAATGAATGCAGACTTGAAAACCAAAGTTGAAGTGGTTGAGAAAGAGGAAAGCAAGCAGGAAGTCTCAGGAAAATTCACCGAGCTTCAAAAGGTGAATGGAGATACTGCAGGCTGGATCAAGATCGACGATACCATGATCGACTATCCTGTGGTGCGCACAATAGAAAACGAGTATTACCTTGCCCATGACTTCTACAAGAATGAGTCAAAAGCTGGAACAATATTCATGGATTATAGGAACCTGGGGGATGGCATTGACCGAAATGTCATCCTCTATGGACATAACATGAAGGACGGATCCATGTTTAAAGACCTGATGAAATATAAGGACAGGTCTTTCTTCGACAGCCACAGGTTCATCCAGTTTGATACCTTGCTGGAGGAAACAAAGTGGGAAATTTTTTCAGTCTACGTAACCGGTACAGATTTTTACTATATCGATACCGATTTCAGTACAGATGAGGAATATCAGGTTTTTTTGGATACCCTTCAGAAAAAATCTCTGTTTCCAACTGACGTCAGGCTGACTGCTGCAGATCAGATTCTGACGCTTTCTACCTGTTCGTATGAATTTGATAATGCCCGATTTGTTGTGCAGGCGAGAAAAGTTCCTTCGAAGTAGACGGGGAGACGTTTTAGACAAGGGGACGTTTCGTTTGTCTCAGATTAGTTGACAAGTCAAGTATACAGGAGTATAATAGTTGATATATCAACCACTATACTTAGGAAGAGAGGAATTTCTTTGAAAAAACCCATTGGAAGGCTGGTGTCGATCCTGCATCGGCAGTCTCAAATCTATATCAATTGCGCTTTGAAAGAATTCAACGTCACATCGGCGGAGTGTTCGTTTTTGATGGCCTTATACCGCAAGGATGGGGTATCTCAGGAGGAATTATCTTCCTACCTGTATATTGACAAATCAGCAACCAACCGGGCCATCAAGAGCCTTGTAGAAAAGGGTTATGTCCTAAAAACCAGGGATAAGGTGGACAAGCGTTTCACCCATATCTGTCTTACAGAAAAAGCAAAAGAAATAAAGAAAGAAATTATTGCCAAGGTTCATAGCTGGAGTGATTTCCTCATGGAGGGCTTGGATGAGGGAGCCTCCACCCGTGTATATGATATCCTTGAAGGCATGGTGGACAAGGTGGAACATACAGACCTGAAGAAAAAACTGGAGGTGATGTAAATGGAATATATCAATCCTCTGGGTGTTGAAAAAATTCATAAACTCATTTTAAAATTTTCTGTACCCGCCATCTTTGGGATGCTGGTGAGTTCACTTTACAATATTGTTGACCGTATATTTATTGGAAATGCCAGCGACCTTGGTGCCAACGGCCTTGCAGGAATCACCATCGGATTTCCTATCATGATCATTCTCATGGCTATGGGGATCTTGTTTGGTGTAGGAGGCGCCACATTGTTTTCCATCCGACTTGGACAACAAAAGAAAGAACAAGCGGAAAATATCCTGGGGAATTCCTTCATGATGCTTTTGATTGCAGGAATCTCCTTCATGATCCTGGGACAGATTTTTCTTGAGCCGATGCTTAAATTATTTGGCGCCAGTGAAGCCGTTCTTCCCTATTCAGTAGCCTATATGCGAGTCATCTTTTTTGGCGCCATATTCCAGGTCGTGAGCATGGGTATGAATAATTTTATCCGGGCGGACGGCAATCCAAAGCTGGCTATGCTGACTATGTTTATTGGCGCAGGGATCAATATCGTGCTGGATCCGATTTTTATTTTTGTGTTTAAATGGGGGATGACAGGCGCAGCTCTTGCGACCATCCTTGCTCAAGCCGTTTCAGCCATATGGGTCGTTTCTTACTTTCTGGGAAGAAAGAGCCATAGTAAACTAAGGCTGGAAAATATGAAGCTTCAGTCAGAAAATGTTCGAAGGATAACCGCACTGGGACTTCCGGGATTTTCACTGCATCTTGCAAGCAGTCTGTTAAATACCATCTTAAATCGAAGTCTTCTTTTTTACGGTGGGGATATTGCCGTTTCGGGGATGGGAATCATCAATAGCATCGCTATGCTGCTGGTCATGCCTGTGATCGGCCTGAACCAGGGAGTCCAGCCAATCGTCAGCTACAACTATGGCGCAAAAAATGTAGATCGGATCAAATCGGCTCAAAAAATCGCGATCCTTGCTGCAACCGCGACGGTTTGTGTCGGTTATCTGGTCACCAGGCTCTTTCCTGAGCAGCTTATTGGGATGTTTAACCAGGAACCCGAACTTTTAAAATTCGGAAGCACCGCAATAAATTCCTGGTTCTTAGCCTTGCCAGTGGTAGGTTTTCAAATTATTGCCGCTAATTTCTTTCAAGCCATCGGCCGGCCTAAGACAGCCATGTTCCTGACCCTGACCAGGCAGGTGATCCTGCTGATTCCAGCAGTTCTGATTTTTCCTCGAATCTGGGGAATGGAAGGGCTTTTATACGCCGCTCCTTTTGCAGATATTCTGGCAGCCATATTAACAGGAAGCTTCTATTTCAAAGGAATACGCAGACTTCAGGAGAGAGAATCACCATTAGTGGATAAAGGGTAACCAGCTTTAGAAGGTAATGAACTGGGTATAACAGAAGGATAAGAAAAGGGGGCTGAATAAGATGTCGAAATTATTTTCGCCAATACAAATCAAAAATATGAAGTTGAGGAATCGTGTAGTCATGCCGCCCATGTGTATGTATTCTGCCGGGATTGATGGAATTGCCAAGGATTTTCACCTTTTACATTATGCCTCAAGAGCAATGGGAGGAGTCGGTCTGATCATCCAGGAAGCTACTGGGGTGGAAAGCCGGGGAAGGATCTCGGAAAATGACCTGGGTATCTGGAAGGATGACCAAATCGAGGGACTTAGAAAAATCGTAACGTCCTGCAAGAGCTATGGGGCAGCCATGGGGATCCAGCTTGGGCATGCCGGTCGAAAGAGCGAGGTCAAATCCGAGGGAATCGTCGCACCCAGTGCCCTCGCATTTAGTGATAAATATCCAATACCCCAAGAGATGACAGTTGAGGATATCCAGATTCTGATTCAGGCATTCAAGGCGGCTGCAGTAAGGTGTATCGAAATAGGCTACGATTTTATTGAAATTCATGGCGCCCATGGTTATCTGATCAATCAGTTTATGTCTCCACTGACCAATAAGCGTACAGACCAATATGGCGGATCCTTGAAAAATCGTGGAAGACTTCTGCTGGAAGTGGTGAAAGCGGTGAGAGAAGTATGGCCTGAAGAAAAACCCTTGGGGATCAGGGTATCTGCTGAGGAATATGACAGTGAAGGAAACCACCCTGAGGACGTGGCAAACCTGATCAACCTGGTTAAGGGAGCAGGCGTCGACCTCATCAATGTGAGTTCAGGTGGGGTAGTATCATTTTCTATAAAATTATTTCAGGGTTATCAGATAAAGTTTGCTGAAATAGTGAAGGAGAAAACCAGCCTGCCGGTTATCGCAGGAGGGCTTATTGTGTCTTCGAATATGGCGGAGGAGATCCTCCAAAATAACCGGGCAGATCTGATATTTTTAGGCAGAGCGCTTTTAAGAAATCCCTACTGGCCGCTCCAGGCAGACTGGGAACTTGACAATGAATTTGTATGGCCAGAACCTTACATCCGGGGGAAAATCGTAAGATAAATTGACGGAACTTCATAAGTGCTTTATAATGATTGAAATTGCTGCGAAATAAATTTTAATGATAGGTGAAAATATGAAGAAGAAACTTCTGATCGTATTTCTATGCGGTCTTATGCTCTTTGGCTGTTCCAAAGGAAAAAATCTGGAAGTAAAAAATCAAGACGACGGAACGAAGATTACTTCTACAGAACAATCAGAGACCCAGACATCAGAGCCTGAAAAAACGTCTGAAACGACAACTGATAAGATGGGAGAAAATACAACTGAAGCGGCTTCTCAACAAGAGGTCCAAGCGCCTTCCAGCCCGAATAAGGAAGCTGCAAAAAATGTACCGGCACCAGCACCGGCACCAGCACAATCTCCAGCACCGGCACCAACGACGGCACCTGCGCCCAGCTATAACACTACAGGAAAAGGCCTTCCTGATAACCATCCCTACACCTATTCCTCCGCTTTCGAGGATGAGATGCTTCGACTGGTCAATGAATACCGGGTAAGCAAGGGTGTAGGAGCGGTAGGTTTAAAGTCAGATTTGAAGGAATCTGCCAGGTACAAGTCTTTAGCCATGCTCCAGTTAAACTATTTTGGACATGAAAATCCTAACTTTGGGAATAAAAATATGGATTACCTACTTTGGAACGTTTTTGGGTTTACCCACTATAGTGGTATCGGAGAAAATCTTGGAATGGTCGCATCCACCTCAGCGGCGAACCTTTCAGCACAAAAATTATTTGAGGGATTCAAAAATTCTCCTGCTCATAATGAAAATATGCTTAAAGCCGACTGGACTTCCATGGGAATAGGGATCGTTCTCTCAGAAAGTCCCGGGACAACCTTTAAAAGTATCCCGACGGCAATTTGCACTCAGCATTTCGGGAAATAAATGGCCTTACTCTTTATTTGGGAAATAAATACTTCCGCCGATAAATTCTCGTAGGATGGAATTGAAGGGAACCTTGGAGATATCGATGGGCGTCACAAAGGAAAGTAAGTTAAGAAGCCTTTCTTTTGTATCAGCATGACGGCTATTATCACTGATTTTATTTAGGGAGGCTTCCGCAAAGGGACGAAGGGCATTCATTTCATAGAGCAGGCTGGAATTGAACATCACATCGGCTTCCTCCTGATATTTGAAAATGTTGTTATATTCACCTTTACGCACATTTGGCCATTGATCAAGTGTCTCCTCAGGGTGGGTGCCTCTGAATTGGTCGCCACGCACCAGCCTTCTCATCAATCGGACTTCTGTAGTTGGAATTCGGTTCATTAAATCTACGTTTAGCTCGAATAATGCGCTGATATAGATTTTAAAGAAAAGACTCCGGTTGATGTGAGGAAGCAGCATAGGATCCAAGGCATGGATCCCTTCAATGACGAGAATTTCTGAAGGTCCGATCTGCATAGTTCTTGTTCGCTTCATTCTTGTACCGGTTATAAAATCAAAAATAGGAGTTTCCACGCTTTCACCGTTGATGAGTTGAGTGATCTGTTCCTGGAATAGATCAAGATCCAGAGAATCAAGATTTTCAAAGTCATAGTTTCCCTCTTCATCCCGGGGGGTCATAACGCGGTTTACGAAATAGTCATCCAGAGAAAGTGGAACGGGTTTCAAGCCATTGACCTTCAGCTGAGTGGAAAGCCTCTGGGCAAAAGAAGTCTTTCCGGAAGAAGAAGGTCCCGAAATGAGCAGGACTTGCAAAGCTCTTCTCTGTCTCATGATCATGTCAGCAATCATGGAGATCTCTTTTTCCTGCAAAGCTTCCGCTATATTGATGAGATCAAGGCTTTTACCCCAGGCGATATAGTTATTCACGTCGGAAATCAGCTCCATGTCGATGTTATCGAGCCATAGCTGAGTTTTATCGTAGTTTTCTGAAAGCTTGTCAGGTGGGATAAGCTTTTTTTCATTTCCGACACTGATATCGCCAAAATCAATAATAAAGCCAGCGGAGTAAGGAATGATTTTAAAGGGTTCCACCATGGAAGTCCGGACGTCTGCCGGGTAGATGGTTTTCACCACCAAATCTCCCAACAGGTACTGATAATAGCCATCTTTTTTATAAAGGAATTCTATGGGGCTGTCACTATTCACCCATTCGGTAAGCTTGATTTCGATTTGCTTCACTTCTCTTTCAGAAAGGATCGATCCTGCAAGTCTGCAGAAAACGCCCTCCTGGATGGAGTAGGCGGTTTTCAAGGTCTCTTCGGGGAATAAATCCCTGACAACCTTTATAAGACCCAGTTTTGATGTCTGGCGATGTTGACGCAAATGAGTTTCCTTCATTATAGCACCTTCGTTCCATGTATTTTTTGAGGCAAAAGTTTGGTCTTCAGCGAGCTAAGACGAACTTTTGTCCGCAGTGCAGCGATTTCATTGCTGCACTTACACTCACAGTGCTTTCAGCACTATTCGCAGTGCAGCGCTTCATCGCTGCACTAACGCTCACAGCTTCGCTATTCGCGTAAACCCAAAAAGCTTGGACATCAGCGAGCTATGTCGAGCTTTTTGGGTTTAAAAAAGCCGTATGCTGGTGTCAGCATACGGCTAAATTATTTAAGATCAAACTACTGTGATGTTTTCTGCTTGTGGTCCTTTTTGTCCTTGACCAAGATCAAAAGTAACTTTCTGACCTTCTTCTAAAGTTTTGAATCCGTTAGAAACGATCTGTGAAAAGTGTGCGAACACATCTTTGCCGTCATCTCCTGTGATAAATCCGAATCCTTTGTCTGAGTTAAACCATTTTACTGTACCATTCATATGAGGTACCTCCTAATTTTTATTTTCGCTAAATCTTTGCAAAAACAGATAACAAATACATTAACTAGGATAGTACTTTTAAATACGAACGCCTATTTAAATATTCATGTTAAATTTATTTTACCAATAATTTAAGCAATAACTTATGATAACATGAATTCCAGCTATTGTCAAGGGCGAGACAAACGAAACGTCCCCGCGTCCTGGATTTTTGAAAAACTGATATCTTTGCTGACCCGTTTGTCTTCATACATCAAGGTGTCGATCTGCTTCTGGAATTCTTCCACATTCATGTGGAGATGGTAATCATATACAGCATAACCCATACTGACACTAAGGTTATAAGGTTTGTTTTCCCGCAAATTATATTTTTCGATACTGCTGCTGATCCGGCTGACAGCGGCCTTAAGGTCACTTTTATTGGATACGTCCAGGATGATATAAAACTCATCCCCTCCAAACCGGGCGATAAAATCATTTGACCGGATACAGCTTTTAATGAGTGTCGCAGAGGTTTCCAGCGCGTCGTCTCCCATGTCATGGCCAAAGGTGTCGTTGATCAATTTAAAATTATCCAGATCGATCAAAATTGCTGAGAAAGTTTTACTTTCGGTGCATAAGGCGATTTTTTCTTTCATATAGGTTTCAAGCTTCTTACGATTGTAGACTCCCGTCAGATAATCCGTATTCATGTTCTGATTTTGGATACTGAAAAAAACCACCAGCAAGGAAAGGGCAAGACTGTTTAAAATGATGGAAACCCCATAAAAAATAATCTGGAGAAAAATACACACAACTGGAGGAACGGCAAAAAATACCAGGGCGAAGTAATGTCGGCGCTCGATTTTTTTTCGATTGGTAACAATGATAAAAAATGAGATAACGATCAATGCAATTGTGATGGAGACCGGAAACCAGAACAGAGGTCCACGATGATAAATATTCTGCTCATCGATCACATAGAACCAACCGTAAAATTGAGATACAACCACCAGGATGGCGTTTAGCCCATTCACAGCAAATAAAGGAAACATCCATCGCTTCAGCTTGTTTTCATCATGAAATACCTGGTTATGAGCGTACAGAAGCCAAAGGGAAGGCAATACAGGGCTGAATAAATAAACCAGAAAATTGCCAGTCTGATTGAATATAGAATAGATCGTTCCTGGATACCCGTCAAATCTGCTGAGGATATCCACCACAAGCATTAACATTCCCGTCTGCAAAAGAATCAAATATAGTTTGTGGTGCAGGGAATTGATCCAGGTATGTTTTAAAGTATAAATCAGTATGAACAACAGTATGACGAAGGAATACATATTTAGTATCAAGACACTGATAAAATTCAAAGATAACTCTCCCTTTTTGATCAAGTTGATTTTGATGATTTTATGTGAGCAAACTAAAGTTGACTTCAATTTTTGATTCGTCGATGCTGTAATTTGGATTTTTGAAAAGTTCTATACAAGCCTCCACGACTTCGGGGGAATAAAGCTTGCCAGAATTACGTTTGATTTCCTCAAGGGCAACGTCTATGCCCAGGGCCGGCCGATAAGGCCGGTGAGACATCATCGCCTCAACCACATCGGCAACGATCAGAATCTTTGCTTCCTTGGTGATCTGATCTTCCGTCAGTCCGCGGGGATATCCGCTTCCGTCGAGTCTTTCATGATGCTGATATACAGTTTCAGAAATAACGGAGGGAAGCTCAACCTTGCTGATAACTTCGTAACCCTGGGCACTGTGGAGTTTTATCATCTCCATTTCCGGAGTATTCAGTCTTCCCGGCTTTGACAATATTTCAGAAGGAATGACGATTTTTCCGATGTCATGGATGTATCCGATGATTCTCACAAGATCAACATCCTTCTGATTCAATCCAAGCTTGGTTCCAATGTCCGCGGCCAAATTGCCTACTCTTCTTTGGTGTCCGGCGGTATAGGGATCTCTCATTTCAACCACAGAGGACATGAGGATCACCATGTTCTGCATCATCTTTTTAAGATCGGAGGTCCGATCGTTTACCAGCTGTTGCAGTGTGTCCTGGTACTTTTTCTTTTCCTTGTCCACACGTTCTTTTTCATCGATCCGTGTTTTGATCAGCAGTGTTTTGTTCACGGTGTATAAAAATATGTCCTTGCTGATAGGTTTGCTGAGATAATCCACAGCCCCTGATCTGACAGCGTTTACCGCCGTGTCCACGGTGGGTTCTCCCGTCATAATGATGATCTGGGTGTTGGGGGACTCTTGATGGATCTTTTTCGCAAGTTCGATTCCAGACATACCCGGCATAATGATATCGGTGATGACAAGATCAAAGCTTGTTTCCTGAAGCAAGGATAATGCTTTTCTGGCATCATCCACAGCCTCTGCCAGGTGGCCTTCATGCAAAAGAAATTCCTTAAGGGTAAGGCGAATGCTTTTCTCATCGTCGACGATCAGGATCCTAAACATATCTCCAACTCCTGTTCTGAAATATCCCATCCGTTATCCACTGGCAGGTCCAGATGGAAAATCGTATGTTCGTTTTTTTGGGTATCAAAGGTAAGGAAACCATGATGGTCGGAAACAATCCCATAACTTATGGATAATCCCAGACCGGTACCAATGTCCTTTGGCTTTGTGGTAAAGAAGGGCTCGAAAATTTTAGCAGCCACCTCATCAGAAATCCCATTTCCATGATCAGCGACATCTACCCGGATCCAGCGCCGGTTTTCTTTGACAAACATGGAAGTGCTGAGCTGAATAATTTTATTGGGATCGGCACCTTTATATTTTTCATTAAGGGCATCTCTGGCATTGGTCAATAGATTCATCAAAACCTGCTGGATCTGCTGGCTCCTGCACTTAAAATCGGGAAGATTTTCATCCACCTGGATGATCAGCTGGATCTGATCTCTTTTAATGATCATGCGGAGAAGAGACACCGTCTGTTCGATGATATCTTCCAGCCGGGCATAGCTATGGGACTGCTTTTCCTGCCTGGAAAATTGAAGAAGGTTTTTCACGATTTCAGCGACTCGTTCCGTTTCATGGATGATCTCTCTTGCGAAGGATTTATTCCGGTTTATGTCTTCCGGGTCATCCAGTATAAGCTGGGCATAATTCATGATGCCATTAATGGGATTGTTGATTTCATGAGCGACACCACCTGCGAGGGTTCCAATGGCTTCCAGCTTTTGCTGCTGCCGTAAATGTGCCTCAACCTGGATTTTTGAATCTTCCAGATTTTTCTTCTCTGTGATATCGTGAACGATGGAATAAAGCAGGGTTTTATCCATGAAGCGGATAGGTCCGGAGTATACTTCAACATGTGAAATGGAATCGTCGGATTTTTTGTGCCTAAATTGAAAATGATGCCTGTTTTCCGCAACGGAATTTGCCATTTCCATTAAAATTTCCTCTGGGCTGAGCATATTGATCTGGGAAATATTCATTTTTGTCATTTCATCTCCAGTCCAGCCATAGTAATGGTTAGCGGCAGGATTGGTTTCGATGATTTGTCCATTTTTGGGGTCGATGATCATCATGATGGCGTGATTGTTAAAAAACAAACTTCGATATCTTTCTTCACTTTCCTCCAGCTTCAGGACCGCTTCGTTTCTGTCCATCTGGTTGAAAATGAGCATTCCTAACAGAACAGTACCCACAGGATATATGAGCATTACCGGAAGGGCAATATTTTCAAGCACGTGCAGCGCTGTTTCCCAGGGAAAGGTAAACATGCAAAGAAGCATTGCCAGATGTACCACCGCACCAAAGGAGTAGAGTTCCAACCATCGTAATTTCGTTTTGATCTTTTTCAGCCGGAACTGTCTCCATAATAAACCAAGAGCACCAGCGATAAGAATGACCAGGATGCCGGTGAAAACCCCCAGACCTCCTTCTGCATATCTGAATACTGCGGTTATGAGCATGGCGATCACTGTAGGAATCCATCCGAAAAATATACCGGATATACTGATCAAAATGGATCGGGTATCGAAAACCACTCCTTCATGAAGAACAAAGGGGACATACATGATGGAAATGCCGATCACGCCCACAATCAGACCCCGAATAATATCCTTCAGATATTTATTGGGGATATGGATCAAATAACCAATTTCATAAACCATCCCTAAGGCAACCAGCAGTGCGGTGTTGTTGATCAGACTTCTAATTAATTCATTATTCATCGTTTCACCCATCCAATTGTTTTATAGACTAGGAAAGTTCGACTAGCTTGCTGGGGTCCAAACTTTTCTAGTCTACTTTAATAACGCGTCGAAGACGCTATTCTTGTTGTGGAGAACTGCTTGCCATATGCACTGGGCACTGAATAATTATATAACAATATCAGCTTGATGTGTTGAAAAAAAATGAAGATAATGGACGGAATCCACGCAAAAAAAAGAGCGGTCATTGACCGCTCCGGGCTATTGAATCCATTGAATCGATTTTTCTACAGTTTACTGATTTTTTCTATTTCAGGAAGATCCTGTGCCAGTAAATCGGTGTAATCCTGGTCCATGATTTTTTTGAGTTTGGTAGCCAGGGAGATGTCGTTGATCAGGATGGCTCCCACAAGTTTCCCATCCTTAAAGAAGAATTTTTTCAATTTATGCTCGCTTTTATCCGTCAGGGTTTTATAATCGCCTTCCCCGGCGCCGATATCTCCGATGGAGAAGGCTTTGATTCCCATGATGTTCAGCATATTGGACGGAGTGATAGCATCATAAGGCTCGTTAAGCCCGAGAATACTTTTCGCCGCAATTTTTCCCTGTTCCAGGGCAATTGGCCAGATATTGAAGGACATGTTATGGAATTCTGCAACATCTCCTGCGGCATAAATATCTTTTTCGCTGGTTTGCATGTATTCATCCACCACCACAGCCCGGCTGATTTCCAGACCCAGGTTCTTTGCCAACTGGATGTTGGAGCGAACACCTGCAGAAAACAATACGAGAGAAGCCTCCAGCACCTGTCCATCCTTTAATTTTATTCCGCTTACTTTATCACCAGTTATTTCTTCCACCTGACTATTCAGAAGCAAATGAACGCCTTGCTCTTCCACGATATTTTTTACAACCTGAGAGCCTTCCAGATCCATCTGACGGGGCAGCAGTCTGTCCGCAAATTCAATAACAGTAACGTCTAAACCCATATTATTCAAGGAGTTAGCCGCTTCCAGTCCCAGAAGTCCTCCGCCGATGACAGCAGTTTTTTTGATTCCTTTGGCATAATTCTGGATGGCCAGGACATCGTCCATGCTTCGCAGGGAAAATACCCCTTCCTTGTCATTTCCTTTTACCGGGGGCATAAAGCTGCTGGAGCCATTGGCCAGTAAAAGCTTGTCATAGTGTAAGGTATCACCGCCAGAAAGATACACGGTCTTCTGAGCCTTGTCGATTTTTTCCACGGTCTTATTAAAGATCATATCTATATAATTTTCTTTATACCAGCTTTCAGGATGGATGTAAACATCATCGATTTCAAATTCTTTTTCCAAAAAGTGAGATAATCTTGTCCGATAATAGGTATAATAACTTTCATTTGTTACCATATGTACTTTTACTTCCTTATTGTTCTTTCGTATTTCTTCTGCAGCGGATAACCCGGCTGCGCCATTTCCAATAATTACTATGTCCATATAAGACCCTCCTTTTATGATTCTTCATTATTTATATTTATCCACATTCATGAAGTTGAAACATATATAAAAATAAACTATTGTTTTCCAGTTCTTTTGATATAATAAAATCAATTTCGGGTATTATTTAGACAGGGATGAATTTCAATAATAACAGGGGGGCGAAGGAAGTATGAATGTTTTCCAGTACTATTTTTCAAATAAGAACCAGCTTCCCAGGGATGTGGGATTTGAAATATTTGGAAATGTTCATGTGGTTTGGCTTATTGGGATCCTGGTGGCAGTATTTGGTTTCTGCAGACTCTACAAAAAATTTTCCAGGGAGGGGAGAGGGAACTGTCTGAAAGCGGTATCCCTATCCATGCTTCTTATGGAAATTTATAAGGATGGTGTGCTTATCGCGACAGGAGCATTCTCTCTTAAAAATCTGCCGCTGCATCTTTGCGGTATGGCCATCTTTATTTATGTGATCCATTCCTTCAAGCCAAATGATATTACTTCAGAAATCATATACAGTCTTTGTCTGCCGGGCGCTTTTCTAGCGCTGTTATTCCCCACCTGGACGGCTTATCCGGTTATCAATTTTATTCACCTTCATAGCTTCATCCTCCACTCTCTTTTGATCATCTATCCATTGCTCCTTCTGAATGCAGGGGATTTGGTTCCCAACAGTAAGAATTTATGGACTTCAGCTGTTTTTTTAATGGGTGTCGTGCCACCTATGTACTATTTTAATAAAATATTTGATACGAATTTTTTATTTATCAATAAACCTTCCGAAATCAACGCTTCATTGATATTTTTGGAGAGAGATCTGGGAAATCCTGGATACCTGCTGGGGTACATTGCTATTGTACTGATCATTTGGTGCTTTCTCTATCTGCCAGTGCTGCTTTTTGAATATAAAAATGATATGGATCTAAACCAAATGTAGGTTGAAAACATTGGAGGTGTGAGTGTGGACGTAAATGAAATCATCAGGCAAATGACACTCCAGGAAAAGGCTTCACTCTGTTCAGGGGAGGATTTTTGGCACTTGAAGGGTATAGCCCGGCTAGGCATTCCGTCCATCATGGTCACTGACGGTCCCCATGGAGTTCGTAAACAAACCTGCAAGACTGCTGCCAATAAATTGGAAGAAAATATTCCTGTTGGATCCAATGAAAGTATTCCGGCTACCTGCTTTCCCACTGCAGTGACCCTGGGCAGCTCCTGGGACCGGAAACTTATGAAGGAAATTGGCATAGCCCTGGGTGAAGAATGTCTCCAGGAGGAAGTGTCAGTGATCCTTGGACCGGGGTTAAATATCAAACGTGCGCCCCAGTGCGGCAGAAATTTTGAATATATCTCTGAGGATCCCTATGTTACCGGGGAAATGGGAGCCGCCTTGATTCAGGGAGTGCAGTCAAAAGGAGTGGGAACATCGGTAAAGCATTTTGCCGTGAATAATCAGGAAAAGTACCGAATGGTGATTGATTCGGTGGTGGATGAACGCGCTCTTAGGGAGATCTATCTGGCAGGCTTTGAAACTGCCGTCAGAGAGGCAAGTCCCTGGACGGTAATGAGCGCATACAATAAGGTAAATGGAACCTATTGCAGCGAGAATAAAAAACTTCTCAAGGAGATTTTAAGGGACGACTGGGGCTTTGAAGGGTTGGTTATTTCCGATTGGGGAGCCACCGATGACAGGGTCCAGGGTCTTAAAGCCGGACTTGACCTTGAAATGCCGGCATCCCAGGGAATCAACGATAAAAAAATTGTTGAAGCGGTGGAAAATAACCAGCTTGAGGAAGCTGTTCTGGACAGGACAGTTGAAAGGATCCTAAAGCTGATTCTTCAGGGGGATAGTAATAAAAAAGCTGGCTTCACTTATGATGTTGATGCCCATCACGCTCTGGCAGGAAAAGCTTCGTCGGCGTCGATGGTATTACTCAAAAACAATGAGAATATTTTGCCTTTGAATAGCCGCATGAAAATCGCAGTCATCGGGGAGTTCGCCCGAAGGCCGCGGTATCAGGGAGCAGGCAGTTCATTGATTAATCCCACAAGACTGGATAACATCTTCGATGAGCTGACCAGCCGAAAGATAGACTTCAGCTACGCCAGGGGTTATGATGTGAACGTGGACAGGCCAAACCAAAGGCTGATAGAAGAAGCCTGTAAAGCCTCTGAAGGAGCAGATGTAGTCCTTGTATTCGCTGGCCTGACAGAAAGATATGAATCCGAAGGCTATGACCGAATGCACATGGCCATGCCGGAAGCTCATAACCGACTGATAAAAGTTCTCGGGGAGATCAACCGAAATCTTGTGGTTGTTTTATCAGGGGGATCACCTGTTGAGATGCCCTGGATCAATGACGTCAAGGGGCTGTTAAACACCTATTTGGGAGGGCAGGCAGGGGCTGCGGCAGTGATTGATATTCTTTTCGGTATTGTCAATCCTTCGGGGAAGCTTGCAGAAACCTATCCTTTGAAATTGGAGGACAGTCCGGCCTATCGTTATTTTGCCAAGGGAAAGGTGACCGCCGAATACCGGGAAAGCATCTATGTAGGGTACCGGTTTTATGAAAAGGCAAACAGGGAAGTGCTGTTTCCTTTTGGATATGGCCTGAGTTATACAGCCTTTGAATACTCGGATCTCAAGCTTTCCAAGGCAATGATGAAGGATACGGAAGTTCTGAAAGTTTGTGTCAGGATCAAAAATATTGGGGAAATGGCGGGGGCCGAGATCGCTCAGCTCTATGTGAGGGATCTGGAGTCGACGATTTTCAGACCTGTGAAAGAACTGAAAGGATTTCAAAAGGTATTTCTTGAACCGGGAGAAGAAAAAAACCTTGAATTTCTTCTTGATGGACGTTCTTTTGCCTATTATAACGTAAACATCAATGGCTGGCACGTGGAGGAGGGGGAATTTCTGGTCATGATGGGAGCTTCCTCCAGAGATATCAGGCTTGAAGCGAAAATTTTTGTCAGGTCAAGCCAGCCGTCTGTGGACGTACCAAATTATAAAGAAACGGCGCCTTCTTACTATCATTTGACAAGCGGAGTCTTCTCCATTGATGACCATGAATTTGAGGCCGTATACGGCAGGGGTTTGCCTCCTTCAAAACAGTCGCCAACGGAAAATTTCACCATGAACTCTCTGGTGGAGGATATGGGTTCGAAATTTATTGGAAGACTGTTTTTGAAAATTGCAAAAGGAAGGATCAAGAAGCTGTCTGCTGCCCGAGATGATAATGATCCCGCCTTTCGATTTCTTTGGTCTACCGTAATGGAGTCGCCTTTACGAACAGTTGTGGTTGTCAGCGATGGTACCATATCCTTACCCATGACCGATGCCATTTTAAAGCTGATCAATGGGAAGTACCTAAGGGGAGGCTATGCGCTAGCCCGCGCAATTGCATTCACCAAATGTTTCAAATAATCGATGCGATATAAGCCTATCGCCAATCGCTTAGTATATCAGCATCTCCATCACGAAAAAAGCTTTTGCCTCGAGAAAATCGATCTTCAATCCCTTCAGATTTTCTTACGCTCATATTCACCGGCACATACTGAAATACCTAATGGAAATGTGCCGGCTCAGAATCGCTGAAAAAACATCCTGTTTTTTCCGAAAATTTTTGATATTTCAGAGGATTTTCTGAACTCGCCAACGCAATCATTTTCTTAGATAGCGATGCTGATGGCTAAGGCTTTTATCGATAAAGGCTGCAGAATAAAAATCCTGCAGCCTTACATCTTTTATTTTTTTCAGTAATTAACATATACTTTTTCGAGAATGCTTTCGATTTCAGCCTTATCGATCACTTTAGGCAAGAATACGAAGGTAGGATCAACCAGGACCATGTCCGATAGGGAAACCAGATCGGTCATTGATATTCCCATGTCTTTAAAGGATTTGATGTCGAAACTTTTCAGGAATTTGCGGATTTCCTCAGCGACGATTTCCCCGATTTCCGTATCCGATTCATCTCCCGTAAAGGATATTCCCATGGCTTCTCCAACAAGTTTCACTTTATCCGGTCTAACCTGGGCTGAATATTTCATTACCTCCGGGAGGGCAACCGCACAGGCTGTGCCATGGGGGATGTGGTAAATCGCCCCAACGGAATGTCCGATGGCGTGGCCCAGATGGACAAGGGCATCGTTAAAGGCTATCCCCGCAAAGTTGCTGGCCAGCATGAGATTTTCCCGTGCTTCCAAATTCGAGCCATCAAGAACGGCTAGAGGTAAATATTTGAGCACCCTTTTGATGGAATCGATTGCAAGAACCTCTGATTTAGGGTTGGAGTCCTTGGTTGTAATGGATTCTGCCGCATGGGTAAAAACATCAAGCCCTGTACTTATGGTTGTCTGGCGGGGTACGCTTAAGGTGAGTTCGGGATCCAGGATTCCAAGGGTTGCCGCTCCAATGATGGAGGATTTCACATTGTTTGCCGTATCGGTAAGTACGCCGATCCAGGTCGATTCGCTTCCGGTTCCTGCTGTTGTAGGAATGGCCACCAGAGGCACTCCAGGTGTATAGAAGGGATTTCCAAAGTAATTGGTTATGGGAAGATCATTATTGATAAGCACATTGATACCCTTTGCCGCATCAATGGAGCTTCCTCCGCCAATGGCTACAAGTCCGTCGATTTTATGTTCTTTAGCTAGCAGACCGCCTTCATTGATGGTTTCCACAGGGGGATCAGGAGTTACCTTGGTAAATTCAATAACTTCAATACCGGAAGCCTGAAGACTTTTTTTGCAGGCCCCATAGGCGGCGCTTTTTGAGAGAAAATCATCTGAAATGAGCATTACTTTTTTGCAGCCCAAATTACTGACCTCTTCACCGACCTGCTTGCTGGTGCCATTACCAAAAATAATCGGGCATGTTTGCGTATAACGTGACATATGATACCTCCTCGGTTTAAATATAGGCTGCTCTGGAATAATAAAATTTAGCAGCCTATATATTTAAAATGATTATACCCTTTATGTTCTGAAATTAAAACAATTTACAGAAAATATTTATGGCTGCCGCCACAAACCACGGCAGTTTTCTCTGGCTTCCCTCTGCAGGGTCAAGAGATGATCCTGGTATTTGACATCGGGAGGATAGGTGGAAACCTGGGCGTAGCCGCTTGCCACCAGGATCGCATTAAAAAGCTTACTGTTGATTTCAGATGGGCTCAGCTCAATGGGAGGTTCAAGCCAGACATACCTTAACAGCCTGCCATATCGATCTGTCTCGGAAACATCCTTTTCCAGATACACCGTCATTCCCAGGAGACTGTCCTTAGTGAAATCGGAAGCTTCCTGGCCGAAATATTCCACTGCCTTTTCAGGGTGAACGGTTTCTGGTGTATCAATTCCTATTAACCGCAATTTATATTCGCTGCCGTCCTGGAACCGGACATAGACAGTATCTCCGTCTACATGCCTGATGACAGTTGCGGTTGTAAGATTTAGTGTGCTTTGGAGAGCTGCATTGCTCTTTTCAAGGCCAGGGGCGTTATTTGAGGAGCTAACTGCAGTGGAGAAGGAAAGACTGCATCCCGGCAGTGTGAATAATATTAAAATGATTATCATCGAAAAAAATCGTTTCATCCGGATACTACCATCCTTCGCAAAGTTATAATTTCATTATAACATAAGGTTAATTGAGATTATTAATTATAACTTTAAGCAACTAGTATTATAAGCTGATCAAGTTGGGTATAAGAAAGGAAACGATTGATTAAAGAGGTGGAGAGTATGAGCTTATACCATCAAATCTTAAATAAGAATGAAAAAATATCATTGGTCGGGCTGGGCTATGTGGGGATGCCTATTGCAGTCTCTTTCTCCCGGAAAGCGGCGGTTATCGGCTTCGACATCAACGAGGCTAAAATACAGCTTTACAGGCAGGGGATCGACAACACCAGAGAAGTGGGAAACGAGGCCATCGCTTCCTGCACGGTGGATTTTACTTCAGACGAAAAAAGACTTCAGGAAGCTAAATTTCATATCGTAACCGTACCTACCCCAGTGAACCCGGACAGGACACCAGACCTGGGACCGGTGGAGTCAGCCAGCCGGATCCTTGGAAGAAACCTGAGCAAAGGGTCCATCGTAGTCTATGAATCTACGGTTTACCCTGGAGTCACTGAGGAAATCTGTGTTCCTATCCTGGAAAAGGAGTCGGGGCTTAAATGCGGCAGGGACTTCAAGGTAGGGTATTCTCCTGAGCGGATAAATCCTGGAGACAAGGTCCACCGACTGGAATCCATTGTGAAGATCGTTTCCGGGATGGATGAGGAAACCCTGGATACCATCGCAAGGGTTTACGAACTGGTTGTGGATGCTGGCGTGTACCGGGCAGAAAGCATAAGGGTCGCCGAGGCTGCCAAGGTCATAGAAAATTCCCAGCGGGATATCAATATCGCTTTCATGAATGAACTTTCCATCATTTTTAACAAGATGGGGATCGATACTCAAGCGGTGTTAAGGGCAGCCGGCACCAAATGGAATTTTCTAAATTTCTATCCAGGACTGGTGGGTGGCCACTGTATCGGAGTAGATCCCTATTACCTGATGTACAAGGCAGAGGAAATGGGCTACCATTCACAGGTCATCCTATCCGGAAGGCGAATCAATGACGATATGGGGAAATATGTTGTGGAGAATCTGATCAAAAATCTTATTAAGGCAGACATATCTGTAAAACATGCCAGAGTAGCCATCCTGGGCTTTACCTTCAAGGAGAATTGCCCGGATACCCGAAATACCCGGGTGATCGACATCGTCAACGAACTTAAGGAATACGGGATCATTCCCATGATCGCTGATCCTGCGGCAGATGCTGAGGAGGCAAGGCATGAATATGGCATCACGTTTGATTCCCTGGAGACAATCAAGGATATGGATGCGGTGATCCTGGCAGTTGCCCATAAGGAATTTCAGCATTTTTCCCAAAACACCCTGGATAGCTTCTATAAGGCTGTACCCAACGAAAACAAGGTGCTCCTGGATATCAAGGGAATGTTGGACAGGAGAGCATATGAAGGGGAAGGTTATATTTACTGGAGATTATGAAAAGGGAGCGCAGAAGCTATGGGCTATGAAGAGATCACTTTCGAAAAGGGTACCATTTTTCTTGTAACAGGAGGAGCGGGATTTATTGGCTCCAACCTTTGTGAAGCGTTGCTAAAACGGGGGCACAAGGTCCGCTGTCTGGATGATCTTTCAAACGGCAAGCAGGAAAATGTGGCATTGTTTCTGGATAAACCCGAATATACATTTATTCAGGGGGATATCCGGGAGCTTCCTATCTGCATGAAAGCCTGCGAAAATGTTGATTACGTGCTCCATCAGGCTGCCTGGGGGAGCGTTCCACGAAGCATCGAACTTCCCTTGCTGTACGAAGAAATCAATATCAAGGGTACTTTGAACATGATGGAGGCCGCAAGGGAGAACCAGGTGAAGAAATTCGTTTATGCCTCCAGTTCCTCTGTTTACGGGGATGAACCGAACCTTCCCAAAAAAGAGGGGGTGGAGGGAAATTTATTGTCCCCATATGCCATCACGAAAAGAGTGAATGAAGAATATGGAAGAATATATACCCGGTTGTATGGATTAGACACCTATGGACTTCGGTATTTCAACGTGTTCGGCAAAAGGCAGGATCCAGATGGCGCATACGCTGCCGTCATTCCCAAATTCATCAGGCAGCTTCTTCATAATGAGCGGCCTACAATAAACGGTGACGGGAAGCAAAGCCGGGATTTTACTTATATTGAAAATGTCATTGAAGCCAATTTAAAAGCCTGCAAGGCGTCTCATGAAGCTGCCGGGGAGGCCTACAATATTGCCTTTGGGGGCCGGGAATATTTGGTCGATCTGTATTTTGAGCTGTGCGAAGCGCTGGACAAAAAAGTGGAACCGATCTACGGCCCGGAACGAACAGGGGATATCCGGCACAGCAATGCTGATATCGGCAAAGCTGAAAGACTTCTGGGATATGAGCCCGAATGGAGTTTCAAGAGGGGGATAACAGAAGCCATACAGTGGTACAAAAACAATTTATGAGGTATAATGGTGATAATGCAAATGAAAGGAGCTGATGATCATCAGCAGCTTTTTTAGCTCGAAGTTTGATTACGAAGAAGACGATTATGACAAATTAAAGAATATTGACAGAAAAAACAATCCGGATGCCTGTTTTACCAATAAAGCAACTATGAAGAAATTTGAGTTTGATTACGAAGAAGACCCATACGAGCCCGAAAAAAACAAATAGCGGTTATGCACCGCTCATAAAACCTTAAGGCCTCCCAAATTTTTGGGAGGCCTTTTTGCAGCTCAGGACAGTTCTTTTGAAGTGTTTGACGGATATGAAAAAAGTGTAAAAATAACATATAGATGAAAAGATCGTTCCTTTATGGGGAATCAGGATGAGGATGTTGAAAATGATACCGAGAACAGAAATGGAGATCAGTAAAGAGCCGTACAGTGTGGATCATACGTATAAGCGGTTTCCCGTATACAAAGAGGCTTTTGTCACCGTGAGCTTTCAGGATACCGGGAAAATGGGGTACATGCTTTTTTTAGGGAAAATGCTGGAGAATATGGCAAAAAAAATCGCTTTAGGGGAAGAAGGCTATTCTCAAGCCGATAATGCCCTGGATATGGGTGCCAATACCTTGAATTTGCTTCTTGGGACCTATGGATTCCCCAACAGCCAGTTTTTGAGGTGGAGCCCCTTGTTTGTCCCTGAGATGTTTGCAAAAAAAACATTGAAGCTGGAGTCAGAAAAGCTCACAGAGATGGTCAAACAGGCGGCTGCTTTATATGGCGCAGATCTGACAGGGATAGCCGGATTGGATTCCAGATGGGTATATTCCCATGATCTGGTCAAACCCTTCAAACTTGTGGGGAGCGGAGAGCCGGAGGAAACCGAGACGGCATTTTTGATTCCTGAACGTGTAAACCGGGCAATCGTGATGGCTGTGGCCATGGATGCGGAACTGATCGAAGCATCCCCCACTGTCCCCGGCAGCACAGCAGCCTCTTTAGGCTATTCCCGCATGGGGATCGCGGCTGTATCTCTGGCGGAGTTTATCCGCGCTTTGGGATATACAGCCATCCCCTGCATGAATGATACGGCCTTAAGCATTCCTTTGGCTGTAGATGCAGGTTTAGGTGAACTGGGACGACATGGGCTCCTCATCACACCGGAATATGGCTCCAATATCCGGCTCTGCAAGGTGCTGACCGACATGCCCCTGCTTCCTGATGTTCCCATTGATTTTGGTGTGGCTGCATTTTGCGACAGCTGTCTTCTTTGTGCCAAAAACTGCCCGTCAGCCGCCATTAGCACGAAAGGACAAATAACCGAAGGGGTGTGCGGAAATAACAACCCTGGGGTAAAAAAATGGTACATCAACGGGGAACGATGTCTGAAATTCTGGCAGGCTAACGGCGCCAGCTGTGCAAACTGCATTGCGGTCTGCCCTTTTACCACAGGGTTTGAATCCATGCAGTGTTACGAGTGCGAAAAGTGCGACCCACAAAGGCGATGTGAGCTGCAGGTCAACACGCATCTGCGCATGAAATATGGATATTTGAAAGGTGAAGTTTGGGGAAACAAACCCAGGGTGGTGATCCCGGGACGGCGAGGATTATAAGTTTTTAGTTTTACAGTTATTAAATAAGCAAAAAAATGGGTATACAAAAGTTAATGACTGCTGGAATAAATTTTAATGAAAAAGGGGGCTCGTAAATGGATAATTTGGATCAATACAGGATACCTTTAGAGAAACTGAAAAAAGTGTGCAGCGATGAGGAGGAACTTGAGTACTGCGACACTTCTCAGGATGTCCCGCCTTTTGAGAAATTCATTGGTCAGGAACGAGCCATTCGAGCCATGCAATTCGGTTTGAATATGGAGGTTTTTGGTTACAACATTTTTGTTACAGGTTTTCAGGGAACCGGAAAGAGCACTTACACGGAGGGTGCCGTTACCAAGGCTGCCGCGCAGAAGCCTGTACCCAACGATTGGTGCTACATCAACAATTTTAACGACCGTGACAAACCTCTGGCTGTTGAACTTCCGGCAGGGCAGGGAAGAATATTTCAAAAGGATATGGATGCACTCATTCTAGATTTAAA
>JAAXUP010000089.1 GCA_013335935.1 Eubacteriaceae bacterium
ATCCATTCGTTAAATTTCAAAAGATGTCCCTGGATGGGCACTGCTGCCGAGTATGCCGTTTTTTCTGTCCCTTCCAGTACACTGGAATTTAAAATCGTCCGAACGAGATAATTAGCCAAAAATAGTGCGATGTAGTTTAACATGATGGTGGTAATTACTTCATGCACTCCTCTTTTGGCTTTCAAAATCCCCGCGATGGAAGCCCACAAAGCTCCAGCCCCGGCACCGCCTATGAGTAAAATCGGTATCAGCAGGAAACCCGGAAGAGTTCTGAAAACCCAGCCTAAGGAAACTGCCGCAAGTGTACCCATAATATACTGGCCCTCACCCCCGATGTTGAAAAGTCCGGTTCGGAATGCGATTCCCACGGCAAGCCCGGTAAGAAGGATAGGCGTCATTTTATACATGGTTTCTCCAAGCTTATCTACACCCCCCAGACTTCCTGAAAAAAGAGCGCCATAGGCAACCAATGGATTTTCTCCGGCGGCGATGATAAATATCGCACCAAAAATAAAACCCATCAAAATCGCGATCAAGGGGAATTTGACGCTGTGCCATATTTTTTGAAAATCTAAATTTTTCACGTTACCACCCCGTTCTATCTACTGAAATTCCTTCCCGCCAGCCATCATGGCTCCAAGTTTTCGCTCATTGGCATCCTTGGCATCCAGCACCCCAACGATTTTCCCGTCATAGATGACTCCGATCCTGTCTGCCAATGCTAAAACTTCGTCAAGCTCCAGTGAAACCAGAAGCACCGCTTTGTTATTATCCCGGGCTTCAACTATTTTTCTGTGTACGAATTCAATGGCGCCAACATCCAGACCTCGGGTCGGCTGAGCGGCAAGGATGAGTATTGGGTCCTTGTGGAACTCCCTGGCCAGGATCACTTTCTGCTGGTTCCCCCCGGATAATGATTGTGCGGTTATATTTTCGTTTGGCGTCCTGATATCATACTCCTGGATCAAGGCCTTTGCATGAGCATGGATTTTTTCGTAATTCATGATCCTGTTTTTTGCAAAAGGTTCCTTATAGTGGTAGCCCAGAATCATATTCTCAGCCAGATCGTGCTCCATGACCAGGCCACGCTTCTGCCTGTCCTCCGGTATGTGGGCCATCCCCAGTTCGATGATATCCCTGCTGTTTTTTTTGGTGATATCCTCACCTGCAAAGGTTACTGATCCTGATTTGACCGGTCTCAACCCGGTTATTCCCTCGATAAGCTCTCGCTGTCCGTTCCCATCTACCCCTGCGATGGCAAAAATCTCACCGGTCCTTACAGTGAAGCTCACTCCCTTGACGGCTTCGATCTTCCGATTATCAGCCACTTTCAGATCTTTAACCTCAAGAACCACTTCTCCGGTTGCCTTCAGCTTTTTATCCACGTGGAGGTCGACTTTTCTTCCAACCATAAGTTCGGCAAGGGCATCAATGTCCGTTCCCTGGGTAGCGATGGTATCAATGACTTTTCCCCTTCTGATCACGGTGATCCGGTCGCTCATGTTCATGACCTCTTTTAGTTTATGGGTGATGAGAATGATGGATTTGCCGTCTTTGACAAGATTATTGATGATCTCCTCCAGCTCGTCGATTTCCTGTGGAGTCAGGACGGCTGTAGGTTCGTCAAGAATAAGAATTTCTGCGCCTCTGTAAAGCGCCTTCAGTATTTCAACCCTTTGCTGGATTCCCACTGAGAGATTCGCAATTTTTGCATCGGGATTGACTTCCAATCCAAATTTGTCTGAAATGTCTTTCACATTGTTTCTGGCTTTGTTGATATCGACAAAAATTTTGCCTGTCATAGGCTCGTCACCTAAAATAATGTTTTCCGTGACCGTAAAGGGCTGGACCAGCATAAAATGCTGATGGACCATCCCGATCCCATGCTTGATCGCCACATTGGGATTTTTGATATCAACCTTTTCTCCATGAAGAAAAATATCCCCTGAGGTCTGGGTATAAAGGCCATAAAGAATATTCATAAGGGTGGTCTTACCTGCCCCATTCTCACCAAGCAGTACATGAACCTCACCTTTTCTCAGGGTAAAGTTGACGCTGTCATTTGCAACTACTCCCGGGAATATTTTCGTTATATTTTTCATTTCAACAACATTGTCCAATATTATTCCCTCCAGTCTATTACAGAATAAGGCCAGATGTTTCCATCCGACCTTATTTTCATCTAAATTATTTTAATGTAAAACCTTCGAAAACATCGAAAGTCGCTTTGTCAAAAGGCACTTCGAAATCTCCGGCAACGATCGCCGCTTTGTATTTATCAGCCATATCCGTTAAGTCTTTGGTAAGGTTCCCAGCTTTATCACTGTACCCTATACCTTCTTCTTTCAAGCCCAGTTCAGTTGAACCAGCGACAAATTTATCGTCTACAATCGTTTTTGTGACCATGTAGGTAGCTGTGTCGACTCTTTTGATCATGGAACAAAGTACGTGCTCAGGATCGATGGAGGACTGGTCTTTGTCAACGCCAATTGCCCAGAAATTCTTTTCTCCTGCTGCCTGGATCACACCGATGCCGCAGCCGCCAGATGCATGAAAGATCACGTCTGCTCCTGCTTGGTTCTGGGTTAGGGCAACTTCTTTACCCAATTCAGGTTTTTCGAAGGAACCGGTATAGTTTACGATAACCTTCGCATCCGGATTAACAGATTTTACGCCGGCTTTAAAGCCATATTCAAACTTTTGGATCAGTGGGAATTCCATCCCGCCAACAAATCCAATAACATTCGTTTCCGTTTTAAGTCCTGCCATGACCCCAACCAGGAATGACCCTTCCTGTTCCCGGAAGGTTACGGAAACGACATTAGGCGAATCAACCACATCGTCGATGATCGCATATTTCTGGTCAGTGAATTTTTTAGCCGCGGTTTCAATATCAGTTTTCAGCAAATAGCCTACAGCAATGATCAGTTCCGGTTTCTCTTCTGTAGCTGCCGTAATATTTGGACCATAATCATCGGCTGTTACAGATTCCAGGACTTTAACTTCAACACCAAATTCATCCTTGGCTTTTGTCAAACCCTCATAAGCTGAATCATTGAAGGATTCGTCACCTAAGCCGGCTGTGTCCGCAATCATTACAACGGATTTGCCTTCGCCGGGCTTATCAGCAGCGCAGGCAACAAGAGAGAATACCAAACCGAGAACACATAGAAGAGCAATAAATTTCTTAGTCATTAAATGACCCCCCCATTAATTTATTTATTATATTCCGGCATTTGCCGACATAATAAACGTTTACATGGTGCGCTGAATAGACAGTTGTCTATTCAGAAAGATGATCGATGTAGGCTTCTGCGCTAACTGCTGCGATGGCGCCATCGGCTACGGCTGTTACAACCTGTCTGAGCATTTTTCGCCTTACATCCCCGGCTACAAAGAGTCCAGGGGTAAGTGTCTGCATTTTCTCATCGCCGATGATGAATCCGATCTCGTCTGTTTTAACAAACTCTTTCACTAAGGCCGAGTTTGGAGAATAGCCGATAAAAACAAAAACTCCGTCAGCGCTGATATCTTTTAATTCACCGGTTTTAACATTTTTCAAGGTGACTGTGCTTACTACTCCGTTACCTTTGATTTCCTCCACAACTGTATCGAGGATGAATTCGATTTTGGGATTTGCCCTGGCTTTTTCCTGAAGGGATTTGGCTGCCCGAAGTTCGTTTCTTCTATGGACGATAATTACCTTTTTAGCGAACTTTGTGAGAAATATTCCTTCATCTATGGCCGCATCTCCGCCGCCAACAACGACAACGGTCAAGCCCTGGAAGAAAAAGCCATCACAGGTGGCGCAATAAGAAACGCCCATTCCCCGGAACTCTTTTTCGCCCTTGCAGCCGATATCCCTTGACAAGGATCCCGTTGCCACGATGACCGCTTTTGCTTCATATTTATTCTTATCTGTCTCCAGATAGAAAATTTCGTTTTTCTTTTCAATCTTTTTGATTTCTTCCTTCACAAATTCGGTACCGAAACTGAGGGCCTGATCCTTCATTCTCTGAGCCAATACCGGTCCGGTGCATTTTTCCATGGATCCGGGATAATTATCAACCTCAAAGGTAGTGGCGATCTGACCGCCGGCATCTCCTTTTTCAATGATCAGGGTCTTCATTCTTGCTCTGGATCCGTATAATCCGGCAGTAAGTCCCGCAGGACCTCCTCCTATGATTATTATATCATAAATCATAATCATTACCTCCGTATGCTCGCTGTTTTAAATACGCTTATATATCCATCATGACATATTTTCAATGTTTTTTCCATTATATTTTAATCTTTTTCCGAGACATGTTACTTATACCCATAAACAAAATGTCAAAACTTATCTTACAGCATGTCCGGAAAATCATTTTGTCTCAGGGCTTCGTACAGGACGATATTCACACTATTGGCAAGATTAAGTGATCTGGCTTTCGGATGATCAATCATGGGGATCCTGAAGCGGTTTTCTGGATATTTTTCATGGACAGTTGCCGGCAAGCCTGCTGACTCCTTGCCGAAAATCAGAAAACAATTCTTGTCGAAAGTGATGTCGCTGTACTTCTTTTCACTTTTCGTTGTCAGGAAATAGAATTTTCCACCCTGGTATTTATCTTCAAAGGCCTGGAAATCTTCATGGATTTCCAGATCAAGCAGTTCCCAATAATCAAGTCCGGCTCTTTTCAACTGTTTTTCACTCAGGGAAAAACCCATAGGCTGAATGATATGAAGCCTGGTGTTGGTGACGACACAGGTCCTGGCGATGTTTCCTGTATTTTGTGGAATTTCCGGTTCAAAAAGCACGATATTCATAACTCACACCCATTTCCTGGGAGACACTGGGACGTATCTAGTGTCTCGGGTGAGACGCTAGATACGTCCCAGCGTCTCACGTCCCAGCGTCTCTCTATTTTACAACGATATTGTATATTCTTCCGGGTACAAAAACTTCTTTAACGATGGTTTTTCCGCTTAAATGCGCTTTGATTCCTTCATCCTGCATTGCTGCTTCATAAGCGGTTTCCTTAGTGCTTTCAAGTGGGAGAGTAATTTTCCCACGGACTTTTCCATTTACCTGGACAGCCATTTCGATGATGTCTTCGATAGTTTTTCTTTCATCGAATTCCGGCCAGGAATGCTCGTGGAGGACACCACCCAGGTCTTTGATCTCCCATAATTCCTCTGTGATATGGGGCGCAATAGGATTTAATAGCAACAGGAATATAGAAAACTCCTTCTTGTTGATTTTGCCCTTGGCATTGAATTCATTGATCATGGTCATCATCGCAGCGATAGCCGTGTTGAATTTAAGATTTTCATAATCATCAGTTACTTTTTTAATAGTTCTGTTCATAAGGACTTCATTGTCCTTTTCAATGGCATCACCTTCAACGACGATGTCCTTGAGTTTCCAAACTCTTTCCAGGAATCTCCTGCAGCCTTTTACACCATTGTCGGACCATGGGGCTGGTTTCTCGTAATCTCCAATGAACATGATATAGGTCCTCAGGGTATCTGCGCCATGTTCCTCAATAATGTCTCTTGGATTTACCACATTTCCTCTGGATTTGGACATTTTCTCCCCATCAGCGCCGAGAATAAGACCTTGGGCGGTTCGCTTTGCATAGGGCTCCGCTGCTGGTACATAACCCAGATCGAAGAGGAACCTGTGCCAGAATCTTGAATAAAGAAGATGTCTTGTGACGTGTTCCATTCCCCCGTTGTACCAGTCGACTTGAAGCCAGTATTTTAACTTCTCCATATCAGCAAATTCCAGGTTGTTGTCAGGATCGATATATCTCAGAAAATACCAGCTTGACCCTGCCCATTGGGGCATTGTGTCGGTTTCCCTTTTTGCTGCTCCTCCACATTTCGGACAGGTCGTTTTTACCCATTCTTCTATCAGGGCAAGGGGGGATTCCCCGGTATCTGTTGGTTTATAGTTTTTAACTTCAGGAAGTCTTACCGGAAGGTCTTTTTCCGGCACACCTACGATGCCGCATTCCTCACAGTGGATCACCGGGATCGGTTCTCCCCAATACCTCTGTCGGTTGAATGCCCAATCCTTCATCTTATAATTGGTGGTTTTTTTGCCAAGCTTTTTTTCCTCAAGATAATCCATCATTTTTTCTTTTGCTTCGTTGACGTTCAGGCCATTAATGATCTCCGAGTTAACGATCATGCCCTTTTCGATATCGGTGTAAGCCTCTTCCTGTACGTTCCCACCACTGATGACTTCAACAATAGGAATTCCGAATTTTCTGGCAAATTCCCAATCTCTGGTATCATGCCCAGGTACTGCCATTATTGCTCCCGTGCCATAACCCATCATGACATAATCAGCAATCCATAAAGGCACAAGTTCTCCGCTGACAGGATTTTTAATTTTTATCCCTTTTATTTCCACTCCACTTTTGTCCTTGGCAAGCTGCACACGTTCAAATTCGGTTTTTTTCTTTGCCTGTTCCTGATAATCTTTTACTTCCTGGAGATTTTCGATCATGTCCTTGTGGTTTTCGATGAGAGGATGCTCCGGAGCCACAACCATAAAGGTTACGCCGTAGAGGGTATCCGGACGTGTGGTGAAAACCGTCAGTTTTTCATCCATTCCTTGGATATCGAAGTCAACTTCAGCTCCAGTAGACTTTCCGATCCAGTTTTCCTGCTCCAGACGGATTCTTGGGAGGAAATCCACCGTGTCTAGCCCATTAAGCAGTTTTTCCGCATATTCCCGGATTTTCAAAAACCAGACGTCTTTTTCCATTTGAACGACATCGCTGCCGCATCGGTCGCACTTTCCATTTTGTGATTCTTCGTTGGCAAGAACTACTCTGCAATCATTGCAAAAATTTACGTAGGTTTTGTTTTTATAGGCTAACCCATTATCAAAAAGCTTTAAGAAAATCCATTGGGTCCATTTGTAGTAATTGGCGTCCGTGGTGTCCACTGTTCTGTCCCAGTCAAAGGAGTATCCGATTTCCTTCAGCTGGCTGGTGAACACCTTGATGTTTTCATCGGTGACGATCCTTGGATGGGTCCCCGTCTGGATGGCATAGTTTTCTGTGGGAAGTCCAAAGGCATCCCAACCAATCGGAAATAATACATTGTAGCCTTCCAGCCTTCTCTTCCTTGAAATCACTTCCAGAGAGGTATATGCTCTCACATGTCCTACATGAAGACCGACTCCTGATGGATATGGAAATTCCACAAGACCGTAGAATTTGGGTTTGTCCGAGAAATCCACGGCTTTAAAAAGTTCTTTATCATCCCATATTTTCTGCCACTTTTTCTCGATTTTTTTGTAATTAAAAGACATCCTGTTTCCTCCTGTATAGTTGATTTGAAATAATACATCGCTTGGCCATCAGCGAGCTATGGCGAACTTTGTCACATCAACGCGTACCTTGTCCGCATTTCTGTGGTTCAGAAAAGCTTGGCCATCAGCGAGCTATGGCGAGCTTTTCTGAACCAAAAAAAGCCCCTTGCTATGCAAGGGACGGAGTGTTTCCGCGGTACCACCCTAATTGGCTAAGAGCCCACTTAAAAATGTATAAAGGCATTACCCATAAATGTTCACGTGATGAGTTCAGATCATCCGGCAGCTGATTCTCACCATCCATCAGCTCTCTTGATACCCTTTGATCCTAATACTTCACAACTTTCTGTTTTGCAGTTATCTTTACTATTATAAAATACTGCATTATGCATGTCAAGGAGTTGCTGAAGCTGTTAGCTGTTAGCTGACTAGCTTAAATGCTTAGTTTCCTACACTTCAGCACTTTTCGGACGAACACTGTTCGTCCCTACTCTGCAGGTTTTCGACACTTTTGAACCTTTGCTTTTGGCTAACCACCAAACAAGTCATAAGTCGCAAGTCCTAAGTATGACAGCTATATCGCTTTAAACGTTTTTGCACTTCAACGTTTTGCCCTTGGCTATTCACCTGGATGCTAATTAACTTTTTTCCCGTCGCTCCAGAGTCTTTCAAGGTCATAGAACTGTCTTTCTTCTTCCAGGAATACATGGACGATAACACTGTTCAGATCCAGAAGGATCCATCTTCCCCCTTGTCTTCCCTCATTGCTTATGATTTTAATGCCTTCCTTGGAAGCCATTTCATCAACATACTCTGAGATTGCTTTAACATTTTGAGTGGATGAGCCGCTGGCTACCACAAAAGCATCCGTCAGGGATGTGATTTCGTGTACATCCATGATTTCAACATCAAAACCTTTTTTATCTTCTATCCAGCCCTTAATTCTAAGTGCCAGTTCATTTGATTTCTGATCCATTTTTTTCCTCCTTCGTATTCATTAATAAATAATTTCTCGCTTCAATGGTTCGGGGATGAAGCACTGATTCAATGGAGATCACAAACCTGATGGTATTGTCAAAAGCCATTGCAAGGGCTTGGTCAAGATTGGTCAAAGCCAATTTTCTTAATTTTCTGACCCCTTTGTAATTTCTTGTGGGTTCAATGAAATCCGACAGGTAGATGATTTTTTCCAGCAAGGTCATGTTCGCCTTGCCTGTTGTGTGGAATTCAATGGCCGAGAGAACTTCTTCATCCTCGATCCCAAATTCCTTTCGTGCAACCAGCCGTCCGACAGGCCCATGCATCAGCTGAGTCTCGTAGAGGGTTATCTCATCAAATACCAAATCGTTTTCCCTTGCGATT
>JAAXUP010000173.1 GCA_013335935.1 Eubacteriaceae bacterium
CCCAATGTTCCGGTTGGGATATTTCTTTTGATTGCGTCCTTTTGGTCTTCTGTGAGTTTATCAGTCATATCCGATGCAATAAATCCTGGTGCAACAGCATTAACGGTAATGCCCCTGGTAGCGAATTCTTTGGCAACCGATTTTGTAAGCCCGATGATCCCTGCTTTTGATGCCGCATAGTTCGCCTGACCGGGATTTCCAATAAGGCCGATGACCGAAGCCATATTTACGATACGTCCTTTTTTTGCTTTAAGCATTGGCTTTGCAGCATGTTTGATGCAGTTGAAGGTGCCTTTAAGGTTTGTGGATATAACATCGTCAAAATCCTCTTCTGTCATCCGGAGAATCAGGGTGTCTTTTGTGATCCCGGCATTATTCACCAGTATATCGATAGCTCCAAAAGCTTCCAGCGTTTTATCCATAAGAAGCTTGGCCTCATCAAACACTTTCACATCTCCCTTTACGGCGATGGCTTTGCCGCCAGCTAAAGTAATTTCAGAAACCAGATCCTCTGCCATTTGGTCGTTGGAACGGTAGCTTATAACAATATTAGCGCCAAGGGAGGACAGTTTTAAGACGATGGCTTTTCCGATGCCCCGGGTTCCACCGGTTACGATGGCGGTTTTATTTGATAACATTTTTATTCCTCCAATGCTTTCAGCGTTTTTTCAAGGGATGCTGAATCTTCAACATTCAGGGTATCCACAGACTTATCTATTCTTTTTACAAAATTCGTCAACGTTTTGCCTGGTCCGATTTCTACAAAGGTATTAACGCCGTTGGCGATCATATATTTAACGCTTTTTTCCCACTGGACAGGAGAAACCACCTGCTTGACAAGAAGGTCTTTAACCTTTGACAGATCTTCGTATACTTCTGCCGTGTAATTTGACACAACAGGGATGCTCCAATTTGAGAATGCGATATTTTCCAAGTAGTTATTAAGATCATCCGCCGCTTTTTTCAGCATGGAGGTATGAAATGGTCCGCTGACACTTAAAGGGACAACACGCTTTGCGCCCTTTTCGCTGCAAAGTTTCATTGCCTCTTCCACAGCCTTCACAGAACCGCCGATCACCGTCTGACCCGAGTAATTATAATTGGCGATTTCCGCTATGCCCAATGAAGAAGCTTCTTTGCAGGCTTCCACGATCAAAGCGGTATCCAGGCCAATAATCGCAGCCATGGTGCCTTCTCCGTCCGGGACGGCATTTTCCATGAATATTCCCCGGTTATGAACTAGCTTTACCGCTGTTTCAAAAGAAAGCATATCGGAAGCCACCACAGCCGAATATTCTCCCAGAGAGAGTCCAGCGTTATATTTTGGCTTGACACCCTTTGCTTTTAAGACTTTAAAAGCGGCAATGCTTACTGTAAGCAATGCAGGTTGGGTAAACATGGTATTATCAAGTTTTTCTTTTGGTCCTTCAAATATAAGTTCCCTGATATTAAAGGGAAGTGAAGCCCCGGCACTGTCAAAGACAGTCCTGGCTTCACTGAAATTATCATATAGGTCTTTTCCCATACCAAGTGCCTGAGCACCCTGGCCGGGGAAGATAAAAGCTATTTCCCTCATAAAATTACCTTAATTCGTTTTTTCTTCGATATAATCGATGATGTCTTTAACAGTTACCAGTTTTGCAGCATCTTCTTCAGGGATTTTGATGTCGAATTCATCTTCAAAAGTCATGATTACTTCTACAACTGCAAGTGAATCAGCACCTAAATCTTCCTGGATGTTTGCAGTATCCACTACCTCTTCAGGCTCAACGCCTAACTCGTCTACCAATATATTGATGATCTTTTCTCTTACCATTTTATTACCTCCATAATTTTTAATTTTATTTGTTCATTTATATTCTAAGGGATCAGCCCTCTTGAATCAATTAATCTGTTCACTTATATTTAATACCCAGTTTATGGTTAAAACAACTTTATAATTGTACATTGTAAACTGTAAATTGTACACCACTAATTGAATTATTTAAAATTCAACCAGTATGGCTCCCCAGGTAAGGCCTCCGCCGAAGCCTACTAAGATCAGTTTGTCACCAGGATGGACCTGGCCTGAATCCAGGAGTTCATCAAGAGCAATACCGATGCTTGCAGAAGAGGTGTTGCCGTAGTTTTTGATGTTCACATAGAATTTCTCTACGGGAATATGCATAACCTTTGAAATTTTAGAAACGATCCTCATGTTTGCCTGATGAGGCACGATGAACTTGATGTCATCCATGGTAAGACCGGACTTTTCCAGGACATGTACGATGGCATCCTTCACGGCAAAGCTGGCAAATTTGAAGATTTCAGCACCGTTCATAGTCATGCAGGAAGGTGAGCAGGTCATTTCATCCGCAAAGGGACTTTTTAGGGGAAGGGCAGGGATCGCCAGATTCAAATCAGGATCGCCCAGGGAATTTGTATAATCCGCAATAATGCCTCTGTCTGAGGCTTCAAGGACTACGGCCCCCGCTCCGTCTCCAAAGATCACACAGGTTGAACGGTCTTCCCAGTTAAGGGTGCGGGAAAGTGTTTCCGATCCCACGACGAGGGCGCGCTTTGCAGACCCGGTCTGTATGAATTTATGAGCGATTTGGATACCATAAACCAGTCCTGTGCATGCGGCATTGATATCAAAAGCCATGACATGCCGGTTGTTTAAGCCCAGACGTTCCTGGAGAAGTGAAGCCGTTGAAGGCATAAAATTATCAGGGGATATGGTCGCTACAATGATCAGATCAATGGTAGCCGGGTCGATTTTGTATTTATCAAAGGCGGCCTTCGAAGCTTCGTAAGCCAGGTCTGTTGTCGTTTCGTTTTGGGAAATTCTGCGTTCTTCGATGCCAGTTCTTGATTTTATCCACTCGTCGCTGGTATCTACGAGCCTGGATAAGTCATCGTTGGTGACGATTTTTGCAGGAACAGCCTTTCCCGCAGCAATAATTTTTGAAGTTATCAAATTGTTCTCCTTTCAGCAATCAGGTACCAAATGCCCTATATTTGTTATATCTCTTTTTTAGAAGATTTACGACAGGGATGCTTTTCAGTGTTTTAACTTCTTTTACCAGAAGCTCCTTGAGGTATTTCATAGGCTCCAGATAGCCGCTTTCCATGGTGATGCCCCCATCGGGCTCGGGAACGATCTTGTCAGCGATCT
>JAAXUP010000021.1 GCA_013335935.1 Eubacteriaceae bacterium
TTCTTTTCAGCGATAACGTGCAATACTATTTTTCTGCCGAGGATCTTGCTTTTGTCGGAGACATCATCAATGACAAGCTGGCAAAGGCGGCGTTTAGTCGGTAGTTGTCAGCAGTTGGGTGATTAGCAGTTAGCAAAAGCGTTTAAATGATAAATGTTGAAGTGCGGAAATGCTTAAATCTGGCATACTAGCGACTTGGGACCAGGGACTTATTTGGGTGGTTGGCGAAGAACAAAAGCGTAAAAATGTTGAAGTGTTGAAGTGTTGAAGTGTTTGAATCTGTCATGCTAGCGACTTGTAAAATGTACGATGTACAGTGTACAATTTACAATGCTGGTTCATTTTAGAAAACATATCAAGTATAAACGCTATATCAATAATGATTTTCTAAAATGTTTTTAATTTAATAAAGAATTTTTAGAATTCAATAAGGATATTGATTCTTCGGAAGCTCAAATACTGTATGCTTACGACTTACGACTTGCAACTAGGGACTAGTGACAAGAGACTAGCGACTAGTTGGTGGTTGGCAATTCGCTGAAGTGCGTAATGTTCACTTCGTTCCCGCTTAAGTGCTTAAATGCGAAAAGCATAAAACATTTACCGTCAGCATCGCTATCTAAGAAAATGATTGCGTTGGCGAGTACAGAAAATCCTCTGAAATATCAAAGATTTTCGGAAAAAACAGGATGTTTTTTCAGCGTAATCTGAACCGGCACATTTCCATAAGTTAATTCAGTGATGTGCCGGTAAATATGAGCGTAAGAAAATCTGAAGGTATTGAAGATCGATTTTCTCGAACCATAAGCTTTTTTCGTGATAGTGAGGCTGACAGGAAGGTAAAGTGCAGAAAAACGTTGTAGCGTTGAAATGCAAAATACCGGGCGAATACTATTCGCCACTACGGTGTGGTACAGTCTGATAGCTATTTTCTGATGGCTAGCTGCTAGTCGCTAATTAAAGATAAGGATCCGGTGATCATTGCGCCAATGATCGTCGGATCCTTTCCTCATCTATTCTCTATTAACTATTCTCTATTATCTAATTTAACTCTGGCTGGGGAACCTGTGCTTGTCTGTATGGGGAAGAAAACAGGCTGAAATAAACTCTTCCATATATCCCGGATAAATACTGAGTTCCATATACGTCATATTCAAAGCGGTATCATCGATATATTCTTTGGCTTTTTTATTTACCAGGCTCATATAACTACCTGAAAGTGAGCTGTTCCCGATGAATTCATATTTTTCAACAGGGATGTCCGGAAACAGACCAATATCGATGGCGCTTTTGATGTTTATGTGGTTTCCGATCCCCCCGGCGACTTTGATGCTGTCGATCATATCCAGGGTATATCCCAGGCTATCCAGCAGCACGTACAAGGCTGAATAAACTGCCGCCTTGGCCCGGATAAAATTATCGATATCGATTTCGGTGACATAAAGATCGTTGTCCAGATCCAGCTCTTCCCTAAAGGCGATGACATACCTGCCCAGGCCATATTCATCAAAAATGATTCTTGACGACTCTGCTTCTTTTCTGAATCTTCCTCTGGCATCGATCAGCCGGGTTCTTTTTAGTTCGGAGATGAGATCAATGATCCCGCTGCCACAAATCCCATAGGGAACCTCCGTATCAATGATTTCCATTTCAGGCAGGCTGTCTTTATCCTTTATGGTTATCCCCTCAATGGCACCCTGGGAAGCCCGCATCCCGCAGCTAATTTCCCCACCTTCAAAAGCCGGACCAGCTGAACATGCGCAAGTCATTAAAAAATCTTCATTCCCAAAAACAATTTCTCCGTTAGTGCCCAAATCAATGAGGATGGTGTTTTTCTCAGATTCACGGATTCCGGCTGTAACCGCACCTGCGCTGATATCCCCTCCCACATAGCTGGCTACCGAAGGACTTAAATAAACCAGCCCATTGGGATTGATTTTCAGGCCTGTCTCAACCGGATCGATCCGGATATCTTCTGTGTCGGCAAAGACCGGTATATAAGGTTCGATTCTGAGATTGTCCGGAAATATCCCCAGCAGCAGGTGGCTCATGGTGGTATTTGCGGAAGCGGTTAGAAGCAGAATGTTATCTGGGTCAATACGATTTTCTTCAATAAGCGAAGTGATCAGGGTATTGAGGTTCTCCTCAACAATAGCCTCCCTGAGCTTTTCAAGACCATTCTTTTTTGTTGAAAAAATAATCCTGTTAATGACGTCTGCACCATATTTCGACTGAGCATTAGCGGAGGAAACCTCTCCCACGATATGGTCGTCTTTCAGATCCACAAGACAGGCCGCCACAGAGGTTGTGCCGATGTCTATGGCAACACCGTAGACCTTTTCATCCCCCGGCTTTGCCATATGAATGATTTTTATCTTACTATTTTCAAGTTCATGATAATAAACTGTGATTTCAAAATTATTCTCCCGAAGGAGCATGGGCAGCTTTCTTAAAAGTCTGACACTGATTTCTACAGAATCAGCTTCTTTAGCCCTGATGATCTCCCGCTTCAGCCTCGTCAGATCCGACAGATTATCATCCAAATCGGGCAAGGGAAGTTTCAATTCAAGTTTCTTGATATGTTTCTCATATCCGTGTTTCTTTGAAAATTCATGGCTGACACTATAATATTTTTTTTCAAGGGTAAGTCCCTCGCTGGCGCTGTCGCCTGCGGTGCTGGCACTTTTTATGATGGATTCTTCCGGCACAAAAACAATGGTATCCTCAATAACCATGGTTTCGCATGCCAGGGTATAATTCTGATCCTCAAGCTCCTTTTTAAGCTTGTTCATGTTTCCTCGTACTATTTTCCCTTTTTTTATCTCAACAAGGCACTTTCCACAGCTTCCGTTTCCACTGCAGGGGGCATTGATGCTAAGCCCCGCATCTCTGGAGGCAACCAATAGATTGGCGGCGGGCAGTACTTTTACCGTTTTTTTTGTTCCGTCTTCTAAAATGAAATCAACATTGATCATTGGATAATCTCCTTACTTAAATAATTGGAAAAGGGACGGCAGATTTAACACAACAATGTGCGAAAAATCACCGTCCCCAGTTTTCACAGTTACATAATAGGATCCTTATCAAGCGCTGGATGGTTCTTTTCCGTCAAGAAGTTTATCACTTCTTCCACATCGGTTGCAATTGTCTCGTCGCAAATCATGTCTGTGAAATTATCGATATCATATAATTCTTTTGCAGCGGCGTCAAGTCTAATTCTGACATCATCCTTAAGATCTTTCGGCATCCAGACGATCCTGGCTATTCCGCCTTCCGCCTTCAGGAATTTTTTGGAACCGATGAAATGTCTTCCGTGACCCATGAAGCCTGGTGTCTGCACACCGCCCCCTGTCATGGAAGCCAGTTCTCCAAAAGTCATCCCCACCGGCGTCACATCTGCAAATTCTCTGTTTACGACAACAACACCATTGGCTTCAGGAACGATCCCGCAGATGCATTCAAAACAGCCACAGGAGGTCATGGGATCTTCCAGTATGCTGTACAGCGATACTCTGGTCACAGCCCCCTGGGACGCTTCATCCACAGCTTTATTGACTTCTGTCCAAATTCCTTTTTCTTCGTCCTCGACACCTTCTTTGGCAATAGGCTGACAAGCGCCTACTGGATTTAACTCCTTGGTCGCTTTTGCATCCAGCCAGCTTACCGCTCCGCAAAGTCCCAGTCTTTCTGGTGTGATCACGCACACATGGGATGGCGCAAAGGACTGGCAGAGTTTACAGCTGTAGAAGGTATCAACGGTTTCATCCGTAAGGGCAGCGAGTCTTTCGTCTCTGGCCTTGTATTTTGGAAGTGCGAGAGACTGCTCCAGCTCTTCCACCATTGCTTTATCGGTAATGATTTTGACAGACACTTTATCCACAACTGTACCGAAGTCCTCATGCATCATGGCATACAGCACTTCACCCAGATGTTTTAAACGGAAGCCTTTTTCAAAAGCATCTTTTCCGATTCTTATCCAAGCAATATTTCGCTGTCCAATATGCATGACACCTTCGATATAGTTGACAAAATAATGGATTCTTCTTTCAAGAACGGGTTCGAAGTCTGCTTCCATATTTTTTCCGGCTACATCTACGATCATTGCCAATGGCAAATAGACAGGAGGATCCATGGAGTCAATGTCGGGTCCGATCACTTCGATCTTATGGTCCTCAACCTCGTCCATTGATTTCATGTTTACAAGTTCCCATGCTTTGCTTCTTTTGCTTCCAAATTCAGCATACACGGATTCTTTTCTGATTCTTTCCCCTTCAAATGCTGCAGCAAAAGCTACAGGTATGGGAAGTTCCTTCACCTTAATTTTGATTCCCCTGGCTTCCAGGGAAGTTTTAACGGTCAGGCTGCGATCCTTTTGAGCAATCAATGCTCCAGGAACTTCAGGCACATCGATATCAGCAATTACAGGGAATCCAAGAGCTATGGCACCGGCTCCCGCAGAAACGACCACTTCATTCAGCGCACCGAAGGTATTGACAAAAGCAGGCACTCTTTCCTTGGTATACTGAATAAGTCCCGGGAGGTCACCAGGTTTGAGGGCTCCGAATATCAGCGCAGCCCTTATAGCCACAGATACGACATGAATAACTGCCGTAACATCATAGCCGATGGGGATGACCCTGAATTCAAGACCGACCTTTACGTCTGATTCCATAACCTGGTCCACTGTTTTTCCGATCAGGAATGTAAGAAGTCCTTTGGACTGGTAGTCTTTGACGATGGCAGCCAGTTCATCCCTGCTGTCGCATTCACCCAGGATAACTGCGATACCTGGAATATCTCCGGTAACCAGCGGCACTCCTAACGATCGGATGATGGGATCCGGAACAAATCCGATTCCCGGTTCATCAGCATAGGGATCATCACTAAGCGCATATTTTACACTCTCGATAATTTCAGCTGAAACAGCTGTTGAAAGACCGGCATTTAACGCCTTCCCCAGATCCTCTTCTTCTACAATCAGACTTTTTACAACGCCTAATGCGGTTTCAAGGTCTCCAAGGGTATTGATCTTCAACCCTGTAGCAGCAAAAATCACCGGAAGGGAATACGCTGTACCCGGAAAAGCAACCTTGTGGTCTTTCCCCTTCTCTGCAACTGCTGAAGCAACTGTCTGCTCCGCCAAACCTAAAGCCGCATTGGATCCTGCATAAATAATCTCAAACAAGCTCATAACCTGACCTCCTCCATGGGAATATTAAATTTTTAGCATATAATATATTATAACTCTAAATAGGAGTCTGCGTACAAGGTTTTTCCTAAAATAACGTCACAAGTTTTTATGGTGTCCATAAGGATTTTGTCGCATGGATTTACGATGGCAGAGGTCAGTCCGCATTGGATAGCCATGGCAACTGTCACAGAATCCATTGTAGGTCTGAGGGCCTTAGGTGCTCCGTTGGAAACGTTGCTTAAGCCTCCTGTTGATTTAAGTCCCATCTCAGAAATCATTTTGATGGCTTCAAGAACTTGGATCTGTTTGTCCTGCATTCCTTTGATAACCAGGAATAATGGATCGAAAAGCATGTCCTCAGGTTCCATTCCAGCTTCCATTCCTCTTTCAAGCATTTCCTGACAGTACATCATTCTTTCATCATTGTCGCTTGGGATGCCTTCTTTGGCGCAGAGTGCGATAGTCATGGCATCATTTGCAGCTGCAAGATTGATATTGTCGATTCTGTCCCCAGCATCTGCTGAATTTACGATAGGCTTGCCTTTTGATCGGTTGTAGACTTTTATGCCGGCTTCAATTGCTTTTTTATTGGCTGTGTCAAGTACAAGAGGAACATTGTCGAATTCGTTCTGGATCGCCTGAACCACCCATTGCATGATTTCAACGCCATCTTTTTCAGCTGGGCCGATGTTTACATCAAGATAATGTGCACCTGCATCAAGCTGTTGTCTGGCTCTTTCAAATATAGCTGTTGTGTCTCTTTCAGCGATTGCTTTTCTTATTGCAGGTGATATACAGTGAATTCTTTCTCCGATTACCATGAATTTATCCATTATTAATACCTTCTCTCATCATTAGTAGTATGCTGCATTATTCTCTAAACCGCACATACCTAACCCCAGTGATTCCTAAGGGTTAGGTACGGCATACCTTGAATTTTATTTAAGCAAGTTCATTTAAGAATTTTGGAATCTGCATAGCTTCATCAGGACCTACGATAATTTCCCATCCTGGAAGTTCTTCCTCGATGTCTCCTTTAAGAACGGCAACCTTACCTGGAATAACAAGTCTTTTAACGGTAAGCTTCTCTTCGATGCCGCTGTCTTTTACCATTTGTCTGATTACACTGCCGCTGAATTTTCCGGCTGCCCATGACGTAAGAACTGAATAACCACCAGAATCGGGGATCATAAGCCACGCTGGCATTTTAGATCTTTCGATTTCCCCTGAAACAACAAAGTAAGTAAGGGCAAAGTCAACCGTAACAAGTACAGGAGAATCTGACTTTGGATTAGCAAATTCGTAGATTTTAGGTTCGACTCTCATAGGCTTTTGAGGATCAGTGAAAATATTCTGTCTTAACCCGAAAAGGGGAAGGGCAGTCTGATAACTCATGTCATCAAGCACAATGATTGAGGCATATTTCAGTACAAATGCGCTGGCAAGAGCTGTCTGGAGGTAATCATCTCCGTCTGAAAGTGTATTCGCAAACACAATTGAAGGATATCCCATTGTTCTATCTCCGCCCACTAAAGCAGCTCTTCTTGTTTCTACAGCTGTTTCAAAGGTTTTGGCAATGTCTTTTCCACCTACGTTGAAAATTAGTTCTTTTTGTCCGGCTTTTTCTGCGGTTTCAGCAAGACTGTATAGTTCTTCAATGGTTCCAGCTTCGATGCCAAGTGTTGCTTTATATTCTTTTGCAAGTGAGATCATTTCATTGATGTTTTCTGAGTTTGCACCCAAAAGCACAGGATTCGTGTCTTTTACAAGCTCCAAACCTTCTTTAGCAACAGCAGCATCTGAACAATAAAGAATATTTACCAGTTCAAGGTCTTTTACATTGCCAAGCACTTTAAGAAATTTGTCTTTATCTCCACAGTACTTAACGATTGCTCCTTCAGCCTGCATATGTTCGCCGATCCTGTCGTAGCTTACTTTTTTGATGTTTGAAATCTTTTCTTCCAGTCTTTCGTCTGAAATACAGTCGCAGAACTGAACGGCGATCAGCGGTTTATTGACCAAAGTTTTTTCATGTCTGAATAGTACCGTTTCTCCACCGATTTTCTTCTCGCTGCTGCCTTTTCCTACCGTTATTGTTTTCATTGGAGGAGCTGTAGCTTCTGAAAGCTTCGCTTTCGCCTCGTCTGATATATGCGGACATTTTTCTATTTCCACGGCTCCTGATGCAACTTTCATACTGAAAGCCATGCATGTTGGAAATCCGCACTCTTTACAGTTGGTTCTAGGTGTTAATTTGAAAATCTCAATTCCGGTTAAACCCATTATTTGTCAACCTCCATTATTTTTAATAATTTATTAGTTTTAATTACATCATACTGTTTACGAATTTTTTCATCGTTTCCAGTGATTTTGGGTGTCTTACAACGACCGCGTCGGAACCTGAAACCAGGCATGCTGCTGCTGTTGATACCTCCATGTGAATTCCTCGTTCCATCTGATTTCCCCATTGCGGTTCGTCAGCTTCTGTAGCCAAAGATTCCTTAACTGACCATGAATCAAAGGATACCGCTGTTATAATTGGCATCTGCAGGGATTCGTCATTTTGCCCAAGTGCTGCAAGGAGGATCCTGTCCATTGTTGAGGATACATATTCATAACCATATCCTACTGCCGCACAGCCTACATTCATTACGATATCTTCTTTTTTAACGCCCAATTGGCTCATTAGGATATTCAACTGTTTTGCAAGATTGATATCTACTGATGATTCTGCAGCTACCTTCTGTCCGTATGCCAAGGCACCTGCAGCACCTACTGTTTTATAGTTTTCTTCTTTTGCTGCCAAAAGAAGGATATTTTTTCCTTGAAGTGCTTCTGCAACATTTTTGAAGAGTTCCGCGTCTTTATCATTGTTTTTGCTTCCTGCCACGACCAATGGAACCGTTATGCTGTCAGCAACTTTCTTTGCAACTTCAACACATTCCTCAACGCTTTTGTTTTTACCATTAGGATCTGCCCCTTCAAATCGCAGGCAAATAAAATCAGGAGCATATTTTTCTTCAACAAGTTTTGCCCATGCAGCCGTGTCATTTCCTGCTTCACTGTAAAGTTCTGCAAATTCACCTGACCACTCGGAAGGACTTTCATCCATGATTTCAATTCCTACCTTTGGTTTGTTCCCTGCTTCTCCGTCAAACTTGTAAAATGGCAACACATTTTTACCACCTAATGTTATCGCCTTTTCACCGGTACCTACTGTCACCTGAGAAATTTTACCACTGTACTTTTTCGCTGTTTTTTTGTAAGCCAAGGTTTGTACCTCCTTTAAATGATTTCTAATTTTTTCATGATATCTTTAATAGCTATTTTAGATAAGCTATCATCCGGTAATGTTACCAGAGGCTTGCCTTGAGAGTCGTAGTCGAACACCTGTGGATCAAGTGGAACGACACCAATAAGGTCAAGATTCTGTCTTTCAATTTCAGCTCTTATGGAGTCTGTAATCTCTCCGTTTGGGGCTTTGTTCACAATAAGTCCCATTTTTGGGATCTTAAGTTTTAATTCTTCAGCCAGTATTTTGACTCTTCCTGCTGCCTGAATGCTTCGATAGGAATAATCGCTCACTAGAAGCAGAAGATCGATATGTCCTACCGTACCTCTGCTGATATGCTCAAGACCTGCTTCGTTGTCGATGACAACATGCTTGTAAGCTCCTGATATTTTATCCAGTTGATTTTTCAGTATACCATTGACATAGCAATAGCAGCCTTCTCCCTGGGTTCTTCCCATAACCAGGATGTCATAGCCGTCTCCCTCAAACACCGCCTGATTCAGTCTGTATTCAAGATACTCGGTTTTGTTCATTCCTCCGGGGATAGGTGTTCCTGTCCGCTCAGACCAGTTGACTTCTTCCCTGATGTTGCCGATGGTCTCCTCGATATCTAATCCCAGAACTTCATTCAGATTAGAATTTGGATCAGCATCCACAGCCAGCACTGGTTTCTTATCGGCTTCCAATAAAAAGTTGATGAGTATTCCTGTGATGCTAGTTTTTCCGGTTCCGCCTTTTCCGGCAACTGCTATTCTTTTATAAGTCATATTTGCCTCCTTAGTAATTTGAATTATCTCTATAATATCATTTTTAAAACATTGTTTGAATAAATTTCTATCCGATAATACAATATTTACACTGAGCTGGTGGGGCCGGTCAAACTTGAAAACAGGGTCGGCGGCATTCGCCGCCGTCCCCAAAGTTTATTACATGATCGGATCAAGTGACAGTGCAGGATGTCCTTTAGCTTCAAGGAATTCTAAAACTGCTTCCGACTCAACAGCTATTGTTTCGTCGCAGATCATATCTACAAAATTATCGATATTATACAGCTCTTTTGCTGTAGCATTAAGTCTGTCTCTAACGTCATCTTTAAGCTCTTTCGGCATCCAGACGATTCTTCCGATACCGCCTTCAGCACTCATAAATTTCTTGGATGCGATGAAATGTCTGCCGTGACCCATGAAGCCTGGAGTCTGAACTCCGCCCCCTGTCATGGAAGCCAGTTCGCCGAAAGTCATACCTACCGGTGTTACAGTGCCGAATTCTCTATTGACGATAACTACTCCGTTGGCTTCCGGCATAATGCCGCAGATGCATTCGAAGCAGCCGCAGGATGTCATCGGATCTTCCAGGATACTGTAAAGGGATACTCTCTCAACAGCTCCCTGAGAAGCCGTAGCAACTGCATTACTAATTTCAGTCCAGATACCTTTTTCCTCATCCTCAACACCTGTTTTAGCGATAGGCTGACAAGCGCCTGTTGGGTCAAGTTCTTTAGTGGCTTTTGCATCCAGCCAGCTTACTGCTCCGCAAAGTCCAAGTCTTTCTGGAGTAACGATACATACATGTGCTGGTGCAAATGACTGACAAAGGGTACAAGTATAGAAAGTATCCACATTCTCGTCAATTAAGGATGCCAATCTTAGATCCCTTGTTGCGTATTTTGGAAGAGCAATTTCTTTCTCCAGCTGCTCAACCATCGCAGGATCGGTGTATATGGTTACCTGACATTTATCCACAACTTTGTCGAAATCAGATTTCATCTTCGCGTAAATAACTTTACCGATATCTGCCAGTCTAAGACCTTTTTCGTAGGACTCTTTTCCGATACGGATCCAGGCAATATTTCTTTGTCCTATGTGCATCACACCTTCGATGTAGTTCATGAAGTAGTGAAGTCTTCTTTCCAGTACAGGTTCAAAGTCTTCTTCCATGCTCCTGCCAGCTACATCAACAATTACTGCAAAAGGCATATTGTAAGGAATCTTATCAGCTGTATCAATGTCAGGTCCTATGAGTTCAATTTTATTGTCTTCGATTTCTGACATTTCTTTCATTCTTACAAGTTCCCATGCCTTGGTTCTGCCTCCGCCGAACTCTGCATACATATCATTTTTACGGATTCTCTCACCTTCGAAGGCTGAAGAAATTCCCACCGGGATGTCGATATTTGTGATTTTGATTTTGATATTTCTTACTTCCAGCGAGGTCTCAACAACTTTGCTGTTGTCCGGCTGATGAAGAAGCAGTGTAGGCACTTCGTTGATGAAGGTTTCAGTTACTGCCGGGAAACCTAGTTCAATAGCGGCTGCTCCTGCTGCAATGATTTTATCATCCCAGTTGTCAAAAACATTAACGAATGCTTTAACTCTGTCTTTTGTATATTTCTTGTGGGCTTCGAAGTTTCCTGGCTCAACGGCTCCAAAGATAAGGCTTGCCCTGATTGCAACAGAAACAACGTGAATGACCGATTCGATCTCGTAACCTAAAGGGATTACTCTTAAGTCGATTCCCATTTTTACGCCCTGCTCGATTGCCTGGTCAATTACTTTTCCAACCATGAAAGTCAGAAGACCTTTTGCCTGATAATCCTTAATGATTCCAGCTGCAGTTTCAGCATCTTTGCATTCTCCAATGATTACCGCAACTCCTGGAATATCCTGTGTTACCAGCGGCACACCAAAGGCTCTGATCTGTGCATCGGTAAGGTGTCCCTGAAGAGGAGCTTTATAAGGCTCTGCATCCAGTGTGTATTTTACGGCTTCAATGATTTCAGCAAGCATCGCTGACGCTGTACCTGAATCAAGGGCATCCTGAAGAAGTCTTCCTTCATGAATAAATTCTTTTGCCAGTACGATAGCTTTTTCCAGATCTCCCACCGTTGCAATTTTTTCACCGGTGATTGCGTATATTACAGGCAGCGAGTATGCTGTTGATGGAAATTTAACTTCAGCATCCCTGCCTTTTTCATCGATTGCTTTTTGTACCATTTTTTCTGCAAGCTCGAGATACTGATCTTTACCCGAGTAGATTATCTTAAACAGATTCATTCTGCTTTTCCTCCCATTCTACATCTAAGATTTTTTGACACTTTTAATTAGTTTTTCGGTTATTTCCTGGATTCCTTTTTTCAGCTCATCACTGGCCTTGTAGGATGAAGTGTTTTCACGATCGGATATGCTTATTTTTTTGTCATAATAAATAAACCCTATACACTTATCTTCCCCCACATGGTTGATGATGAACTGTTCGTCATCCTTATCTGTTATCTTATTTCCAATTACCATTACATTGTTGACACCAAGGTCTGCAGAAAGCTTCTGAACTCTGTCAAAGGTCTGCACGCTTCTTTCCCCTGGTTCCACCACAGCGATGAAGGCGTCTACTGCGCTTGCTGTTCCTCTGCCCAAATGTTCGATGCCTGCTTCCATATCCATGATAACAACATCTTTCTCCTTGAGTATCAGATGTGACATAAGCCTCTTCAGAAGCACATGCTCTGCACAAACACACCCGGAACCGCCAATATCAACACTGCCCATAACAAGAACTTTTATCCCGTCGAATTCCCTTGCATATCTTTCAGGGATGTCGTCAACCTTGGGATTCATTTTGAAGGTCGTACCAAAGGTTCCGATTTTCGCCCCAGTTCTTTCCTCAACCAGATCTTTGAGTTCTGAAATGGGTATGATTTCCGATGCTTCCTTGGCTGGCATGCCTAAGGCTAAAGCCAGATTTGCATCTGGATCGGCATCTACAGCCAGTACGTTATACCCTTTTTCTGCAAAACTTCTGCAAAGTGCCGCTGATATTGTCGACTTTCCTACTCCGCCTTTTCCTGTAATAGCAATTTTCATCTGATCACCTATATTCCTAATCTATCTCTTTTTTCTTCAATTCTATCCATGATTTTTTGTGCACATATGATCGGGTCTTCTTCAAAGAAGAATTTAGCTCCAACTTTTTCTTCGATCTTATCTGTAAGCAGGTTAGTGAACATTTCTGAACCTGTTATCTGTGGTGTTATCCCCAGGAAGGTATCAATACCTGATGATATAACATACGTTCCGATGGCAACTGCTTTTTCACTCATCCACTCAGGAGCTACTCCAACAACTGGAAGATTTGAATTATCCAGACCTCTTTCAATGGCAACTCTGCTGACAAGATCTAGGATCCTGGAGATGTCAACACATGAACCCATATGAAGTACTGGAGGGATTCCTACTCTTTCGCAAACTTCCTTTAGTCCTCTTCCACAAAGTTCTTTAGCTTCCATTGTCATAAGCCCTGCCTTTGCAGCAGCCTGTGCCGCGCAGCCTGTAGCGACTACAATGACGTCATTTTTGATCAGTTCTTTTATCAGTGTGATGTGACTCTTATCATGTTTAACCTGCGGATTGTTACAGCCAACTACTCCTGCAGCTCCTCTGATGACGCCTGCCCAGATAACATCTGATAATGGTTTCACGGTATTGAAAACGTCTGTCTGGCTGTTAACGACTTTATCCAAATGCTGGATTACTGTTTCCACACTATACCCAACAATCGCTTTGCTTTTAATTTGAGGTATTAATACTTTGCTGCTGTCTCGGTTCTTAAAGTTCATGATCGCTTCTCTGATGATCTGTGTGCATGTTTCCAGCGCATGTTCTTCATTAAACTCGATATAAGTACTTCCGGTAATTTTCGCTTTAGGTGAAGTGGAGATGAACTTTGTATGGTAACAGTCTGAAAGTCTTGCCAGTGCTGGGAAAATACACTGAACGTCAACCATGACCGCTTCCAAAGCGCCTGTCAGTATTGCCATTTCCTGCTGATAGAAGTTTCCGGCAATTTTAACGCCGTGTCTCATGGTGACTTCGTTTCCTGTACAGCACATACCTACCAGGTTGATGCCGTCAGCGCCGACTTCTTTTGCCAGCTGAATAAGTTCCGGTACTTCTGCAGCCAAAACGACCATTTCTGAGAAACTTGGATCATGTCCATGAAGAAGGATGTTGACCATGTTTTCTTCGATAACGCCTAAGTTCGCTTCTGTTCCTCTTGCTGTTGGTGTACCGAACATGATATCGCTGAATTCAGTACCAATCATGGATCCGCCCCAACCATCTGCCAGGGAGGTTCTCATAGACATCTCGAAAATGCTCTCCGCATCACTGGCACATCCGATATGTGTGGAGTGCATAAGGGAAACAACTTCTCTGTCGATTGCCCTTGGTTCTATTTTAAGATCTTTCCAAATTTGTTGTCTTTGTTTGGGAGCACGAGTCAAGAAATTTTGTACTCCAAAAGGCTTGCCAAATTCCATTAGTGCCTTTTCAGCCAATTCATGTGCAATTTCATCTGTATCCTTGCCCTCGGTATCAAGTTTCCATTCTGCAGCTAGTTTCATCAGTTTGCCAACGTCTTTTACTTTGTAATTGCCATCTTTATTAGCCATATGCATGACATGGGCAATATCTCTTGCGTGATCGGAATGAGCTGCTGTTCCTGCTGCTACCATTCTTGCGAAGTTTCTTGCAGCGATTGTATCCGCTGTGGCACCACAAAGACCTCTTTGTGCTCCTTTTCCTTCTACAGGGCTGATCCTGCAGGGTCCCATTGCACAGATTCTGCAACAAAGACCTTTGTCACCGAACCCACATTTTGCTTTCATAGCAATTTGTCTGTCCCAAATCGTTTCTGCGCCGTCTTTTTTTGCCTTTTCCAATAACACGTTGCTTGATACGTCGAATTCTAAGACTTCATGACTCATTTTTTTACCTCCCTAATTGTCTTCAAAAATAATCAAATACTTTTAAAACTTTATATACCTTACTTGTATATACAACCTTATACATAATAGTTTAATTTTAATGTAAGCGTTTGTCAATGAAAAAAAATAGAAATTGATATTTTTTTGTTAAAGTGTTATTATGTTATTATAAAAAAAGGAGGTATTACAATGAATAGGATCACTTTTAATTCCCCTTACGCCATTTTTGAAAAATGCGACTGCAATATGCAGGTTCCTATTGCTGGCATGAAAGTAAAAAAAGAGAAGGAAGGATATCTGCTGAGCTACACTGCAAAATGCGCCGCCTGCGGCAAGGAAATCGCTCAAAGCCTTCATATCACTGAAGAAATTCAAGATTTCGCAGATCACATCAACGCTTTTAAAATTCTTCCCGCATTAAAGGATGAGCTGGCAGTTGTCAAGTTGGATACGGTTAAAGGAAAAGTCAGGGAAGGCGATATTTTCTTATATGGCAATTATCAGCACCTTCGATTTTTCGACAACAAGATCCAGGATGATATCCTTGTAATCGATTATTCGAAATCCTAGAAATATAAAAAAGTCCCTCTTTGAGGGACTTTTATTTTGCCATTATCGTTAAAGTTTAAACATATTATGTGACATACTAATTATTCATTTCGTTTTATTTCGAATATTTATTTAGCTTAATTATGATATCCTTTTCCACCTCAAGCCCTGTTTTATATCATTCTTCAGTATGCAACCCCCATAATCATCAGGTTTATTGTAATATGTTTAACGATTACATCTTCAAAGGCATCCTCACCTTAACAAGTCCGCTCTCGCAACGTAACCATTATTGATCAACTGTTTCATATACTGGCTGTAGGTGTAGGCTGCGTAGCTTCCCGTGCCGCCAATTTCTTTATTGTCGATATTTCCGATCCAGATGCTGGTCAGTATTTTCCCTGTGTATCCGATAAACCATATATCCTTATTCTTCGAGGTCGTCCCGGTTTTCCCTGCCGTAGGATAGCTGATTCTCGCATTCCTTCCGGTTCCTTTATTCACAACATCCAATAATATATCGTCCATAAAGGCAGCGGTTTTGGAACTGATTGCTTTTGTGCTTTCAATCAGGCTTAAATCCTTGATATAAATCTGTTCGGCATCATCATTTATCGTCTGAATAAAATAGGGTTTGATGATGTTTCCGTCATTATGGAAACTTCCATATGCGGTAGCCATCTCGATAGGGGAAATCCCCTGGGTCATCCCACCTAATGCGGTAGCAAGACCGTAGTCCCATTTATTTACTGAGGTCACACCAAATTTTTTCAGATATTCTACTCCGGTATTTACGCCGAGTTTGTTCAGAACCTGAACTGCCGGGATATTGTAGGAATTAATAAGGGCAGTCCTTACTGAAACTTGACCATGATAGGTGTCGCTATAATTTTCAGGGACATATCCTTTAAAATCAGTCTTTTCGTCATTGAGAATCGTGTCTTCGTCAATAGCCCCCAGTTGATACGCCGCAGAATAAATCAGAGGCTTGATGGAGGAACCAGGCTGCCTTGGAGTGGAAGCCATATCGATTTTCGTCTCGCCTCCATAATATGCGATGACTCGTCCGGTGGATGAATTAATGGTCACCAATGCGCCGGTGACCTGATTTAAGAAACGGTACCGGGTATATGTTTTCTTCACCTGTTCTATGGCTGCTTCGTTTATTTTCGTATTGATTGTTGTGACAATTGTCAGACTATCCCGCTCCAGGCTTCGATAGGCTTGTTTTGCAAGCTCTGCAGGATCGTCACCCTCCTTGCCGTATTTGGCAATATAAATCGTTCTAAATTCCTCTAACACTTTGCTTACAAAGCCTTCATAATCTTTTCTGATCCTTCCTTCCTGGAAACTGGAGGAAGTATTCTTTAACACCAGCACTTCTTTCTTTGCATCTTCGGCTTGCTGCTGGGTGATGAATCCCACTTCAAACATCCTGTCCAGAACCTTCTCCTGTCGGATTTTTGCCTTATCGAAATGAAGATCAGGCTGATAAGCGCTGGGTGCCTGTGGAAGCCCCGCAATCAATGCAGCCTCGCCCAGTGTGAGATTGCTTATATCTTTGCCGAAAAACCTTCTGCTGGTTTCCTGGACCCCGTAAGCGCCCCCTCCGAAGTATATCTCATTCATATACATCTCCAGTATTTGATTCTTGGTATATTTTTTTTCCAGTTCTATGGCAGTTTTGATCTCTTTGATTTTCCGGTCAATGGATATTTCTGTTGTTATATCCTCAAACACATATCGTGCCAGCTGCTGAGTGATGGTGCTGGCGCCTTCAGGACGGTCGTCCTGGTTTTTAAAATTTTCAACCCCTGCTCTGATGATTCCTTTCAGGTCATATCCTTCATGTTCGTAAAATCGGTAGTCCTCAACAGCGATAACGGCATTGATCAGATTTTCAGGGATATCCACCAAGGGGACAAACGTACGGTTTTCATTATAAATCTCGGCTAACAGCACTCCGTCTTCTGAGTATATATATGATTTTCCGGTAGGTTCATAATTAAATCCACTGATATCTGTGCTTTCGATGGAGTTATAGTAATAATAGGCATAACCAAAACCGGCAAGCATTGCTGCAAATGCGATCAATAACAAAGCAATCAGGATTTTTTTCACCATGTAGTACTCCCCATTTCTGTATAATCATAAAGTTAATACCATTATACACCATATTTATCAAAATTTCAGTTGTTCGTTATTTTAATCTTGTATAATCAAAACATATTTAATTGCTTAAATCATTGACCAGCGCTGACATATCCTTGGGAATGGGAGCGGACAGACGAATCTTTTCCCCGGATCTTGGGAGTGAAAACTCGATTTCTCCTGCATGAAGAGCCTGTCTTTCGATGCCAGGGTGGATGTTTATGTTATAGAGGGAATCTCCAGTGATAGGATGGCCGATGGCTTTCATATGTACCCTGATTTGGTGAGTCCTTCCGGTTTCCAGGTTGAGCCTTACTAATGTATGACCTTCGTAGCGCTTTAGTACCGTGTAATGGGTCACTGACGGTTTGCCGTCTTCCATAACGCTTCTTTCGAAAGTGTCCTCTCCGTTTCTTCCGATGGGCAGATCAATGGTACCTTGATTCGCTTCAACAATCCCTTCCACTACAGCAAAATAGATCTTTTCCACTTTGTTTTCCTGCATTTGATTCTGAATGTGCTGATGGGCAAATTTATTTTTAGCGATGACCACAAGTCCTGTGGTATCCCGGTCCAGCCGATTCACAAATCGAATTTTAGCGCTGATATTGGTTTTCATAAAATAATTTGCCACAGCATTTGCAAGATTATTTTCCTGATGGCTCCGTGTGGGATGAGTGACCATTCCGCTTTCCTTGTCTGCTACAAGGATATCATGATCCTCATAAACGATTTTTAATGGAATATTCTGTGGACTGCAATCTATTTTTTCAACGGGCATCTTTATTAACACCTCATCCCCTTCGGCGACGAAATCGATCATGATTGCCCTTCTGCCATTTAAGAGAACCGATCCTTCCCTCTTGATCATCCTGATTAGTCTGGAGGAGTATCCCTTCCTGTTCTGGAGAAAATCCTGCAGCTTATAATTCGGCCCGGCTTTCTCTATTCTATAATAAAACGTATTGTTATCTTCCGCGATCATATTTTCTCCTCTTCTTGATTCCAATAAGCTGGCCGAACGAAAAAATAAGCACCATAAAAGTGCTTATTTGCCCGGGATGTCGTTTCCTGAAATTTTGACTCCTAGAAAGAATTCTAGGTGGGTGTCCTGTCTTTCATTTTTGTCTTCCACTCTAAGGAGGCATGACATCCACGAAAGAACTTCGAACTCCCGGATAAATGTTGTAGGTTCAAAATATCAGGGTAAGTCGAGCATCCCAGGTAAATGTTTCCTACACTCATTATAAACCAAATTCTCGATTTTATGAAGTAAAACTTTCTTGTGGCTGTTTCTATTGATTCTTCAGCCTGAAAAGTTTATAATTAACCGATGCAGCACAGGAGAATTATGCGTCGAAGACGCTATTCCAGGAACAGGTGAAAAGGAATGATCGAATGAACAATAAATTAAAAATAGCCTACCAGGGTGTGCCGGGCTCTTACAGCTACCAGGCTATGCATGAGTATTTCGGCTCTGATATTGAATTTGAGAACAAAGAGTTTTTTTCAGAGGTTTTTAAGGAAGTGGAAGATGGAAATGTAGATTTTGGAATCGTTCCTTTTGAAAATTCTACCACAGGAGGAATTTATGAAGTATTCGATCTTCTTGTATCCTCTTCCTGTTCCATTGTTGGGGAAAGATGTATCGAAGTGAAACATAATCTGATGGGCATTCCTGGGGCAACCCTTGAATCCATCAAGACCGTATATTCCCATCAACAGGCTATCGACCAGTGCAGCAAGTTCATAAGGGAAAACGGCTTTCAATCCATCCCTACGACAAATACTGCAGTTAGCGCTCAGCTGATCAAGGAAATGCAGGATATTAACAGCGGATCCATCGGGAGCGAATACGCTGCCAGTCTGTATGGCTTAAAAATCATTAAATCGGATATCAATAATTTCTTCAACAACATAACAAAATTTATCATTTTATCAAAGAAGATGAGCTGGGACATGGATTCAGACAAGATCAGCATGTATTTTACCACTGTCCACAAACCCGGCGCGCTGTACCATACCCTTGGAACCTTTGCTAAAAACGGCATCAACATGCTCAAGCTTATCTCAAGACCAACAAGAGATACTCCCTGGGAATACTCCTACTTTGTGGATATAGAGGGCAATCTGGATCATCCTGACGTCAAAAAAACACTTGAGGAACTGGAGGTTTCCTGCCCCCATCTGAAGGTGTTTGGGAATTATAAAGCCCACAATATTTTAGGATAAAATCCAATAAAAATAACACTTGATATTTAAGCTTTGTAATGGTAAAATATTTACTGTTATAAAGAATGAGGGGTGGTGAAACCATGGCAAATATTAAATCAGCTATGAAAAGAGCTCAGATCGCAGAAGTGAGAACTTTAAGAAACAAAATTGTTAAAACCGGTATCAAGACAAGCATGAAGAAATTCGACGCAGCTATTGAGTCTAAAGATACTGACACAGCTCTTGCCGCTTTTAAATTAGCAGTTAAGAAATTAGATAGCGCAGTAACTAAAGGCGTTATTCATAAAAATTCAGCTGCGAGAAAAAAGAGTACTTTGGCAAGAAAATTCAACGCTATGTAACCTCGTTCTGTATTTCCCACAATTAGTGTCTAAAAAAAAGGCTGCCTGATGGCAGTCTTATTTTTTTGCATTTCTATCGAAATCGGTAGAGAAGATTTTCTAAAAGCATTTTCTGATCAGCTTTTGAACTTTTAAACAAAACGTCAATTTCAGCGCATCTTTCAAATGCCTCACGGAGTTTTTCATAGGAAAAATTTTTCCCCTGGCGGAGGATATTGTTTACCATAAAAGGTTTAAACCCGGTTTGGGCCGCAATATTATCGGAAGAGCAGCCTCGGTCTCTCAAGAGCTTGCACTGGTACATCATCCTGAACTGTCTGACAATCATCTGCAATATTCTTATGCCCGGTTCTCCATTTTCAAAAAGACTGTTGAGAATCAGAATACTGTCCTTAAGCCTTTTACTGCCCAGGAAATCGACCATTTTGAATATGCTGCTTTCAAAGCTCTTAGGCATGATCATTTCAATGTCCTTGAATTCAATGTTTTTTTCACCACTGCTGAAGGCAATGATTTTTTCAACTTCATTTTCCACATCCAGCAAATTGAGTTTACTATCCTTGTTCAGGTAATCTAAAGCGTCAATGAACATCCCAATGGTTACGTCATCAATATTCTTGTCAGACATGCGAAATCTTTTCTTGATCCATTTTATCAGATCCGTTTTGTCAAGCTTTGCGCACTCCACAAGCCGGCCTTTTCGAGATACTTCTTTATACAGCTTTTTCTTTTTATCCAAAGTTCTGTTAAGAAATACCAGGCAGGTGGATTCGTTGATGCTTCCCAGATATTGAACCAGTTCTTCCACATCCTTGTCATTGCTTTTCCCCGCAGCAGAAAGCATGGAAAAGTTGACCACAACCACCATCCTCTTTTCGCTGATAAAGGGGAGCGTTTCGCAGTAATTGATCAGCTGGTCGGCAGTCAGATTTTTATCTTCGATTTTAGTGAAATTAAGCTGTTCATATATGGGATCGATCAGACTTTTCTTCAGATTCTCCATCATCATAACAGACAGCAGAAACTCTTCCCCATAGATCAGATACAGATTTCCGGTATTATTATCTTTGATTTCTTTTAACAGATCCTTATAATTCAAATGTCTACTCCTCGGCATAAGTTTTTATTTCAAATTTTTTTCCATCTGTAACCAGTTCAACGGCTCCGGCATAATCGGTTCTATAGTATTTTATACCTCTTTCACTCAAAAATTCAAGGGTTTTATCCGCAGGATGACCATAGCGGTTATTTTCTCCTACGCTGATAACTGCGTGGGAAGGATCTACGGCATCGATAAACTCCTGAAGGGAAGAGGTGCCGCTTCCGTGATGGGCTATTTTAATGATATCGCTTTTAAGGTTTCCGTACCTTTCTGTCAGTTCTCCTTCCACAGACATCCCGATATCACCCGTAAACATGAAGGATACTTCCTTGTAAACCAGCCTCGCCACGACGGAACTGTTATTGGCATCCTCATAGGTCGAATCCTTGAAAGGATAAAGAATTTCAAGAGTCAGGCCGTCCCAGACCTCAAGATTTGTACCTTGTACAGATTCAAAGACCTCCACGCCATATTCGAAAGAATTTTTTATCAGCCGTTCATATCCTTCCGTTTCCAATGAATTGACCATGATTTGATCGATTTTAATATCGTCAAGGATCTCGACCAAACCAAGGGAATGGTCAAAATGAGAATGTGTGCAGATCACAAGATCAAGCTCGCTGATATTTTTAAACATCAAAACTTTTTTTACCACATCATCCCCAACCTTTCTTCCAACATAACCTCCTCCATCAATTAGGATGTCCGTATCTCCGGGAGCTTCAATCAGAATACTGTCCCCTTGCCCAACGTCGATCACAGTGACGGTAAGCGTATCCCAGTGAGCGAGCCCTCCCAGATGCCAGAGGATCACCGCTGTGCAAATTGCCGAGGTGCAAATGCGGTTTTTCCTGTATTCAAGATAAAAATATCCGCTGATCATAAAAAGCATGCCATAAAACAGTATGGCGATGGGTATCCTCATGGCAGGAACTCTCAGATAATAAAAGGAAAATTGAGAAGCGATCTCTGTGGAGGAAAATATGATTTTCGTCATCATCTCCGGGATAACCATGAGTTGATAGGAAAATTCGGGGAAAGCCAGCATGATAGGCATCATGGCCAGAAGCACGATCAGCAGCATTCCTGATACAGGAACTGCGATCAGGTTAAGGAATAAGGCCGATACAGAAAAGGTATTAAACAGGTATGCCAGTACCGGCAAAGTGAAAAGCTGAACAGCCGCAGTTAGAAAAAGCAAGGACTTGAAGCTTTCCATATGACGATTCCTAAATTTAAAACGATCGTTAAACACAGGATAAAAAGCAGCAATGGCGAAAACTGCCGAGTAGGATAAAATAAATGCTGCCGTAAATATCACCAGAGGATTGATCAGCATACTTACCAGGCCGATAAAGAACATGGCGTTTAAGGTGTCATATTTCCGATTTAAAACAACGGTCCACTGATGAAGCATTGCCATACCTGCGGATCTTATCACTGACACACTAAATCCGGATAAAAAGCTATAAACTAAAAGAAGGGCAGCAACGATCAGAAGTTTCCACAACCCGCTGATTTTGAATCTACTTAAAACAAATAGAATGAAGCCGTAGATATAAGCCACATGGAGTCCGGAAACCGATAAGATATGGGAGATACCAGCCTTGCTGAAAAGCTCCTCCTCTTCTTCATCAAGACTTCTCTCGCCAAAAAGCACCCCCTTGGCAAAACGGGCATTATCTGTTTCCATGCTGCTTTCCATCCCATGGAACATCTTTTCCCTGACCGAAGCAAGAATGTCAATAAACCGGGGATTATTATTCCCCAGAATTTTCAGTGTGCTGCCCTGAGCATAGATCACTGTATGAATATTCAGGGACTTGAGGTAAAGCCGGTAATCAAAGCCCCCGGGATTTCTTTTCCCCTTTGGCAAATATGCTGCCCCTTTGATATGAAGCATGTCACCGTACCTTACTTTTTTATTCAGACTTTCAGTATCAATATAGCACTGGACTTTTTCAGTCTTGCCTCCTGGAGGATAGATCCGTATCACCATCTGCAGATTGTCCCCTCTGATAAAAGGAAAGCTTATGACTTTTCCTGTATATTCATGGCTTTCATCACCGGTGACCAGCGTGGTGCCGCTATCTGTGATCATTTGGGTGCGTACTGAAACGATCACCAGAAATGCAACGAAAATTACAATGAAATATTTGAATTCCTTTGCCGGTTTGAATACCAGACGGATCACTCCAAATGCTGGAATCAGCGTGAATGCCACCAGCCAGGAATTTTCAGTCATCGCCATTACAACAATAAACGATCCCAAAAAAAGAAAACCATAGATCCTTTTCAAGCAGACTACCTTCTTTCCTTTACAGGTATCTATTCGACATGGATCAAGGTTTCCCTTTATTTGATGCTGCTCAATTTATATATAGTATGATTTAAGTGACTCTGCAAACTGGGTAATACCGTTGAAAACATTATCTACTTCGCTCAAATATTCTGTCAGATCATAATCCGGATTAAAATGGGTCAGGATGATCTGTCTTGCTCCGCTTCTATTCCCAATTTCACAAGCCTGCCTGGCGCTAAGGTGGGACAGACCCTTTTTTAGATCCTTATCAAGCAACGCGGCTTCGATCAGAAGGAGATCAGCCTTATCGGCCAGTTCGACTACACAATCCTCGCAACTGGTGTCTCCGGTATACACGAATTTCTTCCTGGCATTTTTTATTGAAATTCCGAAATTATCGATGATGTGCTTCAGTTTTTTAAATTCAACCGTCAAATGTTCGATTGCGATTTTACCTTCCACGATAGGATGCATCTCAAAAACATCTTCATATTGTAGTCTGTTGAATTCCTCCGCCGGACTGGACGGAGCATAAAGAGGGATCTTGATTCCTCTTCTTTTCAATGCATATCGAAGGATGAATATGTCTGATATATGGTCCGGATGAAGATGGGTCAGGATGATTGCGTTGATATCGCTTACCGAACATACCTGCAAAAGTTTGCTCATAGTACCATTCCCAAAATCGATTATAATATTTACATCATTGTCCTGCAGCAGGTATCCTGAGCAAGTACCCTTTGGCCCTGGATAAGGACCATTATTGCCAAGTACTGTTATTTTCATCTTAAAGCCTCCATCAGTTATGCTTTTTCGTTGATTAATTCCTTTGCTTTATTGGATCTTGATCAAATCTTTCATTTTTTCGAAAGTCTTATCTCCAACACGGTTTACATTTTTGATTTCTTCTATGGTTTTAAATCCATTATTGGTCTCCCGGTAGCTGATAATGCTTTCGGCTATGCTTTCCCCCACACCGGGCAGGTTCATGAGTTCAGTGGCACTTGCGGTATTGATATTGATCTTACCCTCTTCAGACGGATATCCTGCTGTATTTTCATTGTTGGATCCCGGTGAAGGGTTTATCCCGGCCTCTGTTACTTCCCTTTGCCCGGGGACAAGGATCTTTTGCTGGTCAGACACAACAGCCGCCAGATTGATCTGGTTAAGGTCAGCTTTTTCAGTTGCTCCCCCGGCAGCCTGGATTGCTTCGAAAAGTCTGGCACCGGTTTCCAGTTCAACTACCCCCGGATGCTTTACCTCTCCTCCAATATGCACAAATATTTTGCCAGCCTCAGTATCTGCTTCTGGATCGTCTGAAAGCTCTGTCTTATCTTCTCCGTATTCTTCTGCTGCGCTGCTTTCCGCTAAATCGATCCGGTCATCTGGTGAGTAAAAATAGTAAAAACATATGATACTTATTATTATAACCGAAAGAAAAATAATTAAAAGTTTTTCTTTCCCTGGGTTTTGCAGGGTCATGCATATCACCTCTTAATGCATGTTTCAACTCTTCTTTCGATTTTCCTTTTTTTTATTCTATTTTCCCTTGTTTTTTGCTATACTATTCAGGTACCACACCAATCACCAACAATAAAGATCTTGATTTCCGGAGGATATCCATGACTAAAAAATTTCTGCTTGCTTTTGTCTTCACGGCGCTTATACTGTTTAACTCCACTGTTTCAGCCCAGCCCGTAGTAGACTCACAGTCAGCCATATTGATAGATGCCAAAAGCGGCCAGGTACTTTACGAAAAAAACAGCAGCCAGAAACAGTACCCCGCCAGTATAACGAAGATCCTTACTGCACTCATCGTCGCTGAAAATCTCAAAATGGACGAGATCGTAACGGTCGGTGCCGATGTCCCTTATTCCATCGAAAAGGGCAGCAGCCAGATCTACCTTTTGCCGGGAGAAACACTTACCGTTGAACAGCTTTTGAATGCGCTGCTCATAGAGTCAGCCAACGACGCAGCCGTCGCCCTAGCTGAACACATCAGTGGTTCCACTGAGAAATTTGCTGTTCTGATGAATAAAAGGGCAAAGGAATTAGGCGCAAGTGGCTCGCATTTTGTTACTCCAAACGGGCTTCATGATGATAACCATTATACAACCGCCCACGATATGGCAAAAATCATGGCGGAAGTAATAAAACATCAGGAACTTACAGAAATAATGACAAGAGTTAATTATGTCATCCCTGCAACAAGCCAGCAGGACAAACGATACCTCTGGGCAAAAAACCGGCTCTTTAAATCAAAAAATACCGGATTTTATTATGAAGGGGTCATCGCCAGTAAAACCGGATTTACAACCATTGCCAGAAACACCCTTGTAACCGCCGCTGAACGTGACGGACTCCGTCTTGTCACGGTGATCCTTCAGGCAAACGGCACAAACTGCTATACCGATACCATCAGACTTTTGGACTATGGCTTTAAGGACTATACCTCCATCACATTGTCTACAAAAAACGAACTGATAAAGACCGTTCCTATAAGAGGAAGCGATACCGGACTTAAGATCGTTGCAAAAAACAATTTCCATTATACCCTCCCTAAGGAGGAATCCAAAAACATTGATGAAGAGGTAATGATAAATGAGAATATCCAGCTTCCGGTGGATAAAGGGGAAGTTCTTGGATCCATCGTATATTCTTTGGATGGAAAGCAGATCGGCAAAATTGACCTTTTGGCAGGAAATGCGGTAAATAAACCCTTTACCGTGCTTGCCTTCTTGAAGTTCATGATTTTTGGTCTTTTAGGCTTCACCGCTGTACTGTACGCAGCAGCAAGGATCTATGTGACCAGGCGCAATAAAAGTATTCGTAGAAAGAAAAGAGTTCGCAGCGAATATTCAAAATTCTGATGCGGCACCAGCTGCATCAGAATCTGTAAGGTACCCACTCCTTCTTTTTTAACATGTATATTTCTGTATAATCCAGACTTCTCAAAAGCTCTTCAACTTCTCTGTAATAGTAGTTGATCTCCTCCTTGCGGTGGGTGTCCCCATTTACCGTCAGTCGTATATTTTTTTCCTTAATACGCTTCAGGATCCACAGGCTGGGATAAAAGCATTCCGGTCCGTATCGCTTTAGTCCTCCCGTATTGATTTCAATTACTGTTTCCATTTTTTTTGCGTTGTCAAGGAAACCCTCCACCGCATCTTTATACCAGGCTGCGTCCTCATGGAAAAATCGGTCATCCTTGTTATTCTTTTTAATGATATCCATATGCCCGGCAATATCAGGCTTACATTCCCGTACCATCCGGCTCATATAGTCGTAATAGTCTTCTACCGTCTTTCGGATATCCCCTTTGTACGTTTTTTCGATACCTTTTTCCATGTTTTCCCAGTTGTCATCCACAAACCAGTAGTTTCCATCATCTGTTCTGCCAAGGGCATGTACCGAGCCGATAAAAAAATCCAGTCTGTCCATATACGGAGCCATCACAGGATTAAGTCCGGTATCGAAAAGATAGTCGATTTCCATTCCAGTGTATATCTCTAGTCTATCCCCATAGAGACCTTTCAGCCTGTTGATTTCCATAAAATACTCTTGGATCCTGCCCTTGTCCATCGTCCAGCGTTCTTCCCCCTGAATATGGGCGTGGGAGGTGATTCCAATTGATTTCAGTCCTTTTTCTGCTGCGGAATCCACCATCTCCGCCATGCTGTTCTTGCCGTCGCAAAATTCTGAGTGGATATGATAATTAGAGATGATCGTCATACGCTTTTCCTCCATTGAGCATGGCAAACCGGATATGGTCTTCCCATGCTCCATTGATATTAAGATATTTTTCAGAATACCCTTCCCGGGTAAATCCAAGTTTTTCCACGACCCGGAGGGAACTTGCATTTCGGGGGATGATATTGGCTTCGATCCGGTGAAGTTTAAGCCCTTCAAACCCAAATTCCAGGACTCCTTGTATCGCTTCTGTCATATATCCTTGATTGATTTCATCCTTATGAAGTTTGTAGCCCAGGAAGCATGACTGAAAGTTCCCCCTTATAATGCAGTTTAGCGCGGCAGAACCTATGTATCTGTCCGGTCTGGTTTTTTTACTGATCCAAAACCTGTATTCCTGATCTTTTTTCAACAAACGTCTGCTGTTTCTTATTTCAGCGATCTGGCCCTTCAAGGTATAGAACGCTTCATCCCGTTTGCTCTCCCAGGGCTCAAGAAACTCTTGATTTTCCCTGTAATATTTAAGCACTTTGGCTGCCTGATCGATTTTCACTGAAGCTAATATCAATCTTTCCGTGGTTATTATCATTTGCTGCTCCTTCTTCGTCTCAGATTATTGCAATACTTTTTCCTGCTCCAGCATATACTGACTGGTATAAAGCTGGAAATATTCTCCCTTCAGCTTTAGAAGTTCCCGATGATTTCCCATCTCCATAATTTTCCCATCTCTCATTACAAGAATTTTATCCGAAGAAATAATGGTCGAAAGTCTGTGGGCGACGATGAAACTGGTTCTCCCCAGTAACACGCTGTTTATTGCCTTCTGGATTTTTATTTCCGTCTGGGTGTCGATGGATGA
>JAAXUP010000174.1 GCA_013335935.1 Eubacteriaceae bacterium
AAGTGCCCATTAAAGGGAATTGTCGAAAGAAAGGACTCAGCGATTTGATCCAGGGTAGGACCGCAAAGATCCAGATGGTCTTCCCTGACGTTTACAATGACGCCAATATTGGCTTTTACCAGTTTATTTTGAAAGATCAGCTGATAGTCCGGATTTACCGCCATGCATTCTGTCACAAAGGCTTCCCCGCCAAGTGCCACCGCTTCCCTGGCAACGGATATCTGCTCAATGATGTTGGGTCCCAGAGGGCCTCTGGCGAGAGGTCTTTCTTCTTCCCGGTTCCAATAAATCACCCTCGCGCTGGTTCCTGTAGTTTTCCCAACGACCTTGATTCCAGCCTCCACAAAAATTCCTGTGATCAGCCTGGTTACCGTTGACTTTCCACGGGTTCCATTGATATTTACTCTGACAGGCAACTTTTCCAGATTGTCATCATGCTTTATTTTTTCAATTATCCCAAGGGTAAGCAAAAGAATAACAAAAGCTAAAAGAAACCCCAAAGGAACACCTCCATGAACAATTCTCGATTTTTTTATCATTATATCAGATATTCGATTCTTATAGATACAAGAATAATGTTTGCTCATTTTTCTTGTAGACAAGGAAAGAAAAAAGCCCTATCCCAAGGACAAGGCTTTGACAGATACCTGACATTTCAGCACATTTAACCGACAAAGTCGATGATCACGTTTTTTACATCCCACAGATGCTCGATTTTCTCCTTCACTTCCTCCTTGATCACCGCTGAAAATTGGTGATTCTCAGGCAGCTCAATCAGAAGATGAACGACGCCTTCCTTCACTTCGATTTCCTTCACCAGATTGGTAGTGACCAGATCAAGACCCATCATTGGATTCATGACCTTCTTCAATTTTTTCCGAACGACCTCCACTGTCGTTGCCTCTCTGCTGGCGGAGAGACCGTGTTTCTCCTCATAGTTCGTGATTGCCCCTCTCAACCCTTCAACCGCCAGCACTGAACAGTGGGCTTTGATGGCCGGCAGACCTCCCAATGCCTGGGATGCTTCCTTCCAGGTGATTTTTTTAGCCTCCTCCAGAGTTTTTCCTTTTGCCATTTCTGTGATGATGGATCCTGTGGCAATATTGGAAGCGCAGCCATAGGATTCAAAGCTAATATCTGTGATGATTTTCGTATCCGGATCAACCTTAATATATACAGAAACCATATCGCCACATGCCGGACTTCCTTCTGTGGATTTTCCGTCGGGTTTTTCCATACTTCCAACGTTTCGTGGATTTTTGAAGTGTTCCAATACGATATCGTTATATGGGAATGTCATTTATTTCACCTCCCGTTTTCCCAGAGGGCTTATCCTCCGAAGATTTTTGATGATTTCTTCCAATTTTTCCACAGTAAAGCCGATCTCATCCAAGTCATTGAATCGGCCAAAGGTAAAGCGAATAGACCCGTGGGCCCTCTCGTGATCCCCTCCCATGGCTGCAATGACATGACTGGACTCCAGGGAACGGCTGAAGCAGGCGGAACCTGTACTGACAGCAATGCCGTACATATCCAGATGCAGGGTCACCGATTCACCCTCCACATAATGGAAGGTGATATTCGCATTTTGAGGTGTCCTGTTCCCGGGATGTCCATTCAAGGTCACCTCAGGAATCTTTTCAAAGACCATTTTTATTAAACTGTCCCGCATTTCCTTCAACTTGGTATTTTCTTCCTCAGTCACTAATTCCATTGCCCTTGCAAAGCCTATCGCTCCAGGGATATTGTCCATGCCTGCCCGCAGGTCGAACTCCTGAAACCCCCCGTCCATAATTTTTTTAAGGGGTGTCCCTTTTCTCACATATAAACCGCCAACGCCCTTGGGGCCATGAAGGCTGTGGGCCGAAACCGTGATCAGGTCTGCAAAATCTCTGGTCACATCCAGGGGAATCCTTTTAAAGGTATGGGTTGCATCGGTATGAAAAAGAACATCTTTCTCCCTGCATATTCTTCCGATTTGATGTATGTCCTGAATCGTTCCGATTTCCTGATTCCCATGTTGAACGGATACCAATATGGTCTCCGGGGTGATCCGTTCTTCCAACTGGTGGATATCGATCAAACCGAACTCATCCACATCCAGATAATCAACCTTAAAACCTTCCCGCTCCAAAGCTCTTGCACTGTATAGCACCGCAAAATCTTCAATTTTCGAGACAATAATGTGCTTTCCCTTTTTACTACCTAAGCCCATTGCTATCCCTTTCAGCGCCAGATTGCTGGATTCTGTGCTTCCTGAAGTAAAAATAAACTCTTTTTCCTCTGCGCCTAAAGCCCCTGCGAGTTTGCTTCTCGCCTCATCCAAAGCTTCCCTTGCTTCGATTCCTGAAGAATATCCGAATTCGGAAGTCGCCACAGAGTATCGATCAAAAAAGTAAGGTTTCATGGCTTCCATCACCCGGTCATCAAGCCGGGTTGCCGCCGCATTATCCAGGTAAATCAATTTTTCCATTTTAAGCACCTCTATATAAACAACGTGATGGACGCATCCCGAGCTTCCTGTATGTAGGTCCCCACCGCACCATAGCAATCGATGAGATTCTGATTCAAATCTTTTTTCTTGATTCCCATTAGTTCCATGGTCATTTCACATGCAATTACTTTTCCTCCCAGTTCCTTGAAATCTGCCATCAGCCTTTCAAAAGAAGCCACATTGTTTTTTTTCATCCGCATTTTGATCATCATCTTCCCCAAACCCAGAAGATTCATTTTCGAAAGGGGACCCTTGTTCAGCCCATTTTTTTTAAGACGCAGCAGTCCCCAGAATGTAAAATACAGGGAAGCTTCCAACCCCATGGACAATGCGCCGTTGGCGACGATCAGCGCACTGCACAGTTTGTCCATATCTCCGCTATGGACGATGATTACAGCTTTTTCACTCATGAATAACCCTCCATTCATTTAAGAAGCTTGATCCTCCAAAAACTATCCAGCTGTTCCTCGCTGAGGATTTTCACAGATAGCGCATTTGCCGCCATGGGGATCTCCCTTTTTGACGCTGGATGGGTTCCGACAATTTCAACGACATCCCCTTCAGCAGCCTTTCTCAGAGCTTTTCGCATTTCCACCAACGGAACCGGACAAG
>JAAXUP010000175.1 GCA_013335935.1 Eubacteriaceae bacterium
TGCGCGGGGCTTTGAGTTCAAAGGCTTAAATCTACTCAGTTCTGCAGCAGATCTTCTTGGTCTACAACGCAAGGAACTAAAAGCTGAGTTGCAAACCGGTAAGAGTCTCAAAGATATTGCCGCAGCCAAAGGGATTGATACCGCAAAATTTGCCCAGGACTTGGAAGCTGCTTTAATTGTTAAAATCGACAAAAAAGTACAAGAAGGTAAAATTAACTCTGAACAAGCTGCTGCTCTGAAAACCAAACTATCTCAACAAATCCAAACCGCTTTAGATAAAAAGTGGGATAACCGGAAAGGCCGCGGTTTCGGGGAAGATGCCAAAGGTAACATCAAAGGGATTCACAAACAAGTTCAAAGCATACTCGGTATAGATGCCGCTACTTTGAGAAACGAATTGCAAAGCGGCAAATCTCTGGCCGATATTGCCCAAGCCAAAGGTATTTCCAAAGAAACATTGGTAGAAAAAGTTCAGACAGCAATCACAACTAATCTTGACCAGGAAGTAGCAGATCAAAAAATCACTGCCGATCAAGCAGCGAAAATTAAAGAAAATTTAGCTCAGAAGATTGATAGAATTATTACAAAACAACATGTCTCCAAAAAAACTAAAGTTGAAGCAGATCAAACCAAGACCAGCTAAACAAAAATAAAACAGGGGTTTGCCGGCCCCTGTTTTATTTTTATTCTTAATAAAGAATTAGCCACCTAAAAACCTATCAACATGTATAAACAAGCTAATCGCCAATAGTTATAAAAATTACGACATAAATTTTAAAATAGTATGTATTTTGTCATTATCCTGAGTTTTGCAGTAAAAATAAGATAAAAAGCTCTGTAAGTCCAGTAATGATGCGGATTACAGAGCTTTGTTTTTTGGCATTTTAGTGTTGTATATTCAAACATCATTTGTGGTATTGTAAAATTTTTTTAATTTCAGATGTGGTCATAATCTTATTTCTAAGATCAATACCGAAGACTCCCTCTAACGATTGCAGGATTTCATCCCTGTAATCAAATAAATAGTAATTCTGATCAAGGTGTGAACAGGAATAACGTATCAGCGACTGACGTATTTTGTTGACGGGATATTTCTTACCCAGTTTGTATTCCAGTACGCGCAGGAGGATGAGTGAAACAAAACAGATGAGGAAATGTGCATGGATATGGTTTTCGATTCTGAGATAGACCGGCCTTGCCCTAAATTCGCTCTTGATGATTTTGAAGGATTCTTCAATTTCCCATAATCCTTTGTATATGTCGCGGATCTCGATATCAGACAAATTTTTTTCGCTAGTCACAATGGAATAATAGCCATCGTATTTTTCTTCCTCAGCAATCTTTTCTAAATTTAACGATAGGTTAATTCCGTCTGGTATTTCACCGGTTTCTTTCACGAACTTTATGTTTTTGATATATCCGGCAGCACCTATACTAGTAGCTCTATTATACTTTCCGGGATTGGCAATTAAATCTTTTGCCTTTGCAAGAACAATCTCTCTTTCTTTTTTCTGTTTTTCCGCATATTTCTTTGAATAATAGACCATCTGTTTTTGATAGACGATCATTTTTGAGTTGCGTTTTCCCTGCTGGTTTTCCAGTTGTACAGTTTTTGCATATACTCTGGATTTGTGGGTAAAAATAACTTTTTCCCCATCCTTATCTGTTTCTTCAGTATGAATGTATCCATCGGGATTAAGTACCCATGCCTTAAATTCTTTGTCAGCAGATAATACGCTCTGGCCATAGACATAGCCGTCATGACCTTGGGAATCATCGTTATTAGTTCCGGCAAGAAAAGCAGTGTTATCACTGGTATTGAGACCTCTGTCTGCAACGGCAATAATACGTTGCAGACCATAATCCTTTTTTACCCTGCGAATGATCGGAAGAAGAGAGGTCTTTTCGCTTTCGCCCCCAGAAAAGATATTGAAAGCCATGGGAATGCCGTTAGAGTCCATTAAAAGACCCATCTGGACGATTGGATCAGGACGGTGCTCTTTCGATGGTCCTTTTTTTCGTAATCCTTTTTTTACAAAAACACCGTTATCATCATACTTATCCTCATCATTGTAAGGAATTTCAAAGTAATAATTAGTGACATCATAATATCCCAGTTCTCCATTACGACCAATGATATCACGGACTTTTTCGTGCAGATATTTTTGGAGGGATTCTGAGTACCGTGCAAAGTAATCAAGAGAGCGGTACAAGTCATCAATTGAAAAATCATATGATTCAAAGAAGAAGTTTCGGTTTTCAAAAGCCTTCTTTTTGGAAGAAGGAAAAAGGAACCTGTTATAAATGAGAAGACTAAAAATGCTATTCAGGTTGTAATTGATGTTCAAATGTTTCTGTTTATTCTGAAGAAAAATATTGATGCCAAGGAGAGAATAAATGAGTTTTGGAATAGCATATCCCAAGTTTTTTCTGGAAGATTCATTATCAGCAAGGCGCTGGTTAACAGCAACTTCTATTTTACGCTCCTCAGGAGCAGCTAGTTTACGTTCATTTGCAACAGACTTAAAGTGGGTAATGGGATCGTCATATATTTTCTCCAATTCATCAAGATAACCGATTTTTTCAACGGTTTTATGCTTAACCTTACCATCAATTCGGTAACCTTGAACGAATGAAAGAAATATCCTCCCATTACTGCTGCTTTTTTTAAGAAACATAGTAAATACCTTCATAAATATAGGATTTATTTTATAATATATCATATTACACAACATTATACAACGCTATAATCCATAAGTGTTGACAAGAAAATAGCCCGATTTATCGGGCTTTGAGAGGTGTTTTTTATCTGTTTAATTGCAAAAGAACGGAAAATAAATAATAGAGATAAGCAAAAAGCATTTATTTTTATGATTATTGACAAGCTATTCAGCATAAAATATAATGTTATTCCTGAGTTTTGCAGTAAAAATAAGATAAAAAGCTCTGTAAGTCCAGTAATGATGCGGATTACAGAGCTTTGTTTTTTGGCATTTTAGTGTTGTATATTCAAACATCATTTGTGGTATTGTAAATTTTTTTTAATTTCAGATGTGGTCATAATCTTATTTCTAAGATCAATACCGAAG
>JAAXUP010000176.1 GCA_013335935.1 Eubacteriaceae bacterium
ATCGACAGCCTGAAAGATTCAATTGACGGCCAGGCTCCGGAGCTATACCCGGTGCATAGCTGGGGGCCGGAGTCATCGCGGATTTACGGGTGAGATGGGTGGGGGGATTATTTCTTTAAACCCTGGGAACGCGGTATCGACAGATTGAAGTTTTGGACAAAATAAAAAGGCTGTCTTGTTGAACAGCCTTTTTTAATTAAGTGGATTCGTTTGTTATGAAACCATTCATTCATGCGGTTTTTGCTTTTTTTGCCTGAAATACAGAGGAAGAGATTGCCAATGCAAGTTGTGCCGCTAAAACTGGAGGCACCGCATTTCCAACTTGTGTAAATTGACGTGCTGTTGAACCGACAAAAACATAGTCATCAGGAAAAGTTTGCAATCTTGCACACTCCCTGACGCTCAATGTACGAGGTATTTCAGGATGAAGATGAGAGCGCCCGCCGCCGTTGGTACCTCCTGCAATAACTGTCTTGGAAGGAATGCAAGGATCGAGCCTGTCTACACGGCCAAGCTGATCCCTTTGGCCATAATCTAACTTGCAATATCTTTGTATGGAATCAAGTTTATGCATTCTGGTCTCCGTATTTTTTGCATTACCCTGATTTCGTCCCAAAACAGATCCAGCTCCATAGCGTATATTTGATGGTGTGGGATATATGGGAAAGTTTCCATTTCTGCTACCAATCACAAATAACCTTTCTCTGAATTGTGGAACTCCATAATCAGCAGCATTAAGAACCTTTGGTTTATCAACAAAATACCCCGATTCTTCTAAGTCTCGTATTGCTTCTGATAATTGCTCGCCACTATCCAAGTCCCTTAATCCAGGTACGTTTTCGATTAAAAAACATGCTGGATTAAAGTGTTTGATTATTTTTACGTAATCAAATAAAAGATTACCATTTGTTTCATGCTCAAATCCGACCCTTTTAAAATTATTACATGATTTCGAAAATCGTTGGTTTGACGCTATAGAAAATGGCTGACAAGGGGGGCCTCCAACGAACATACCTTCAAAGTTAACTGGTATAATGTTCTCTAAGCTCTCAATAACTTCACGGACATTAGAAACATCTCCCGAATGTGTAGGTGGACCAAAAACTTTCCAATCAGGTCTATTTTTGCGCAAAGTCTTACAAAATAACTCATTGAATTCAAATGCAGCTACATGTTCATAACCTGCTGCTTCAAAGCCTAAATCAATACCGCCACATCCAGTAAAAAAACTCACCAGAGGAATTCCGCTATGCTCTTTTTTATAGTCCGATAATAACTTAGGCTTTGGTCCATTCCATTGCTTTTCATGGCTTATTTCGTAAATAAGATCGTCAAAAGTATAGCCATGGTGCCTCAAGGAATCGCTGATTTCAATACCTTCTTTTTTAGCAAACCGAATGATTCGCTGCAGCATATCAAGTCGCATCATTGTTTCAGTATTATCTATCCTTTGCATAACAGCCTCCCTCTACAATGTTTCGCTTTGCTTCGAAAAAGATTTCTTGAGCTTCATTTTTATTTTCAAAATCTTTTTTATCGTTCTTTTTTAAATAATTGTCATAGTAACGATGAATTGCTCGATGACAAGTCGGGCAAACGGGAGCCAAATCGTCAAGCATTGTGCCTTTCGTTGAATCTACACGAGTGCCAGAAGATAATGGTAAAATATGATGCAAGTCGAGAATCCTGTCAACCCATGGATATTTTTTGCTGGTATCAATCTGGCATGAATTGCAAACAGATACAGGGCGTTTATCAAAATACAAGTTTCGTAACTTTGTATTTCTCTCAATTATAATGTGTGTTTTTTTAACCTTACTGCCTTCATTAAATCCGCTTTCCAGGACATCTGATAATATCGTTCCCTTGTACTCAAAAAAATCATGTTCAGTCCCATCTCTAAAAAACTTGGCAAGCCTCTGAATTTCGCTATCTCCATTTGGATTTCGTGGGCCAGTAATTGGATTTATTTCTAAAAAAATATTTTGAGCATCTTCTTGACTTAATGATGCTACAATATTGCTTCCTTCGTTATACAAGTAAGATATTTGGGAAATAAACTTTATGCTTTCACGAGCTTGACGGGGATCGCAATAACATTTTATATCAGTGTATTTGTTGCGTTTTCCCAATAAATCGAGGAATTCAGTATCGCATTCATCTCCATTAAATTTGCTATAGATGTATGCACCGATAATTTCATTAATTGGAGTGAAAAATTCGTTTAGTCCAGCAACTTTTGCCAAAATATATTTCAAGGCAAAACAAAGCGGGCTTCTGATTGACATAGTATTCAGCTCAGACCAATCAGAAAGTGCTGGAGAGGGGTCTGTTGTGGCCTCGACCAAAAAGTGAATATACTCATCACACGTTACCAGTCCGGGCTTGCTTAATATTCTGGCAATATCAGTCGGGATAGCAACGCCATCCAGCTCGGAAACAAGAAGGCAAAGCTTAAAAATACGCGAATAATTTCGCCATGGAGAATATGTTGATGGCGAGAATTCCAGCCCGGTTTCTTGTCTGATAAGCCGTGGATCACTATTCTTTAAATCGTGAGAAACAATAAAGCTAGCCATAGTACGAAGAACATCGTACTGAAAATACTGCATCCGGCCTTGATCCCACTTCCACATATTAAAATTGAATTATCAATTTACTACTTTTAATTTTTCACACTTATCTTCGTCAATGTTGGTCTTTCCTCTCAAATATAGGTGTTTCATCAACAAAAAACAGCAGCTTCAGCCGTTAAAAACACCCCTTTACCTCTTGTCGTTCTGGCAGAGGATTTCGTGAAGCGAGGCCGCAACGGGGAGCTTTTCCAACTCAATATAATTCAAGAAATAGCTCTATTAACCCCCCTCTCCACAAACCACCACACCTCGCCACTCCTCGGCTTCACCATCCCTGCCGGCAGCTCCGGCTTTTCGCCGTTGCTGATCGAGCGGGCAAGCTCGTGGCGTGACGATGGGATGAGGAAGAGGGCGTTCCTGGCTTCGTTGATGACGGGCAGGGTTAGCGTCAGCCTCGTGCCGGGTGGTTTGCCGTTTGGGGTGTTGATGGCGATGACCCAGCGTTCCTTTT
>JAAXUP010000022.1 GCA_013335935.1 Eubacteriaceae bacterium
GCTCTTCCGATCTCTCATTTGCTTATAGTAAAATTTTTGACAAATTTGAAACATGAGTTGAATTTCCAGGTTTGCGCTCATATGAGACCTCCTGTATCATTTGTATCTTAAATATACTTTTTTATCATGAAATTGTCAAGTACTGGGCGCACCAAAAAAACAGCAGGAAGGATTCCTGCTGCTTTGAGTAAGCGTTTGTGAGTCAGATCTTTTTAACAAATTCAGATTTTAATTTCATAGCGCCAATGCCGTCGATTTTGCAGTCAATGTTGTGATCGCCTTCCACCAATCGGATATTCTTTACTTTTGTCCCTATTTTTACGACTAAAGAGGTTCCCTTGACTTTAAGGTCTTTGATAACAGACACAGAATCACCATCCTGCAACACATTTCCGTTTGCATCCAGAACAACCGCTTCATCGCTTTTTTCAGCGGTCAAAGTCCATTCATAGGCACATTCCGGGCAAACCAGCAGACTTCCGTCCTCGTAGGTATATTCTGAATTACACTTTGGGCACTTTGGTAAATTTGACATAATGATATTTTCTCCATTCGTTTAAGTATATTATTTATGGTAGGGTTCATTCCGGATGATTCGATAACCCCGGTAGATTTGTTCCAAAAGCATTACTCTGAACAGCTGATGGGGGAAAGTCATCTTTGAGAAAGACAGCTTCAGGCTGCTTGCCTGTTTTACTTCATCGGATAAACCTAAAGAACCACCTATGATAAAGCATAGATGGCTTTGTCCATTTATGGCGTATTGTTCTATTTGTTTTGCAAAATCAACGGAGGTCATTTGTTTGCCCTCGATGTCCATGGTGATGACAATACTGGAAGGGGGGATCTTCTCTATGATTTTCCTGCCTTCCTTTTCAGTCACAGACAGCATATCCCCGGGGCTTAAATTTTCCGGCGCTTTTTCGTCCGGGACTTCCAGGATCTTTAAGCTGCAGTACCTACCCAGTCTTTTGGTATATTCCCCAAGGGCATCAGTATAAAATTTTTCCTTGATTTTTCCAACAGCAATTATTGTAAGATTCAAATTATTTTACTCCGTTATACAAATTCCCCGTCAAGGTAGATATTTCCTTCCTCCAAATAATACACAAGAACTAAAAAATCTTCTTTTTCCAGGCCTAAAATAAGGCCAGTTTGCTCTGCCACGGCAAGAACAAGACTTCTCTTAAACTCCTCGCTGTTTCTTTTGGATAGGGTAATCTCTATAATTGGTCTTTGTATTTCACCATGTTCGGGTTTTTTTCGATGACTGTAGTAGTTTCCTTCATGGAACATTTCCCAGGATAGTTGTACCTTGGTTTGTGGTACATTCAATTGTGCACAGATTTTTTTATTTAATTCTTCCACATCAATGTTTTCCATTACGTAGTCGGTCTTAATAGCCACATACGGCATTAGTCTTCGTCCCCTTCCAGTAGTGTCTTCAGTATCCCGGGAACTTCTTCCTGGGAATTATCATTTATGATAAATATATCAGATCCCATTTCCTCCGCGCAGTCTTTTATGTAATTTGCTGTGGATGTGACGAAGGACGTACCAATAATCAGAAGCAAATCAATCTTAGAAACCATGTGAATGGCATCCCCGAGTTTTGGAATGGAATCACCATAAAGAACGACGTCCGGCTGAAGCAGGCTATCCTTGCATTTTGGACAATAGATCGTTTCTGATGTTATGCTGAAATCATAGGCGGAGCTGCAGCTATGGCAGTGAACTTTTCTCAAACTGCCATGGATCTCAATGACATCGTCCTCTTTGCTTCCGGCAAGGTGATGCAATCCATCGATATTCATCGTTACAATGGGAATGTTATATTTTGACAATGCATAGTGGGCAGGATTAGGAAGTGATTTATCCACCCTTTTTTTCATGGCTGTCAACACAAAATAAAAGTCTTCAGGATGATTTTGAAAATACATCCGGCTCAGTTTGCTCCTAAGGTCTCCCATCTCAGTAAAAGTTGGAACGCCGCTTGCTTTGGAAATACCTGCTCCGGTAAGTGCAGCAATTTTCATAAGATCACCTCACATTTTTTTACTAGGAAAGTTGACTAACTCGCTAGGGTCCAAACTTTCCTAGTCTACTTGAATAACGCGTGGTCGACGCTATTCTTGGTACAGCCAAGTTTTATAAGCATTGATTTCGCTTACGTTTATTATACATATATATAGGAATAATTTAAATATAAATCGCCAGGAAGTATTGTATAATAATCTTAAAGATTGAGTATAAGGAGGCGTTAATGTGACTGTAGAGGAAAAATACTATGAGAATTTAGCGAAAAACATATTGGAGAAATTCAAAAAGCGGCGTTTTGATGCCTATTACTGTGCTTCAAAAGAAAAGGCCCTGGAAAAAGCAATGGAGCTTATTGAAGAAAATTCCGTTGTGTCCTTTGGAGGGTCTCAGACCATCAAGGATATTGGTCTTATCGACAAGGTTAAAGCCGGTAATTTTACGGTGCTGGACAGGGCAGACGCGGCAAATCCTCAGGAGAAGGAGGAGATCACCATGAAAGCCATGACCTGTGATTATTATTTTATGAGTTCAAATGCTTTCACGGTGGATGGCGAACTTGTAAATATTGATGGCTATGGAAACAGGGTGGCAGCACTGGCCTATGGGCCCAAAAATATCATTGTGGTTTTGGGAATGAACAAGCTGACTCAGGATCGGGACAATGCCATCTGGAGAACTCAGAATGTCGCATCACCTCAGAATACTGTTCGACTTGAAAGAAGAACGCCCTGCGCGATTACAGGGCTCTGCGGGGACTGCTACGGGGACATCAGCATCTGCTCCCAGATCCTGATCACACGAAGAAGCACGATCCAGGGACGAATCAAAGTGATATTGGTTGGGGAATCTTTGGGATACTAAATACAGAGAATAGCGAATAGAGAATAAAGAATAGATGGGGAAGAAATCAGTCTTTGACTGATTTCTTTGTTTTGGGTTTAATCGGTTATTTCTAAGTTCTTCTTTGTTGTCCTTATCGTAGAGGTGAGGACCTAAATTAAGTTAGTTTAAGGTTTTTCATGCTGATGTCCAGAACGCCGCTGGAGTAGATTATGCTTCCCATTGAAATGTAGTTGACTCCTGTTTCAGCCACTGAAAGAATGTTGTTGAATGTCATGTTGCCGGAAGCCTCGGTGATGGCTTTTTTTCCGATCATTTTTACTGCCTTTTTCATTGTCTCCAGATCCATATTATCCAGCATAATGATGTCGGCTTCTGCCTCCAGAGCTTCTCTTACCATATCCAGATTCTCAGTTTCAACTTCGATTCTTCTTACGAAGGAGGAATTTTCTCTCGCCATGGAAACAGCCTTAGTAATGCTCCCTGCTGCCATGATATGGTTGTCCTTGATGAGTATGCCGTCAGACAAATTGTGTCTGTGATTATGTCCGCCGCCGTGAAGTACGGCAGTCTTTTCAAAAACGCGAAAATTTGGGGTAGTCTTTCTTGTATCAAGGATCTTGCAACCGGTATGGTAAATCAGGTTTACTGACTTCCGGGTGTTGGTGGCGATTCCGCTCATGCGCTGCAGGATGTTCAGTGCAGTACGTTCCCCCGAAAGAACGGATCGGGTTGAACCATGAAGGATGGCAAGGATCTCCTTTTCCGAAACGGCGTCTCCGTCTTTACTGAGGGTCTCAACGGTTACGCCCCCAAGGATGGAAAAAACCCTTTCAAAGTATCCAATGCCTGACAGTATTCCGCTGCCCTTAGAAATAACTTCGACGGTGCAGGTGGAATGTTCAGAAACAACGGAGTCCGTGGTGATATCGTTATTGGGCATGTCTTCCTTCAATGCTGTTATAATCAGGTTGTCTGTTTCATAAAAGCTCATCATCATATCTATCCGTCCTTTTCATGATTTCTTTCTTAACCAGCTGCCCTGGATCGTTTTCCAGGTAGTAGTCCATGCTGTGCTTTACTGGTGTATTTGTAGAAAGTCTAATGCTCTCCACGGTAGAATTGATAACATCAGATGCTCTTTTTGAAAAAACCAGTCCCTCAAGGAGGGAATTGCTGGCGAGCCGGTTCTTCCCGTGGATGCCGGTACAGCTGGTTTCACCCACTGCAAAAAGATTTTCCATGGAAGTCCTGGAGTAAGTGTCCACCTTGATTCCACCCATCATATAATGCTGGGCAGGGTAAACCGGAATGGGCTCCCTGGTTATGTCGATTCCCAGTTTCAGACAACTGGAATAAATCAAGGGGAAACGCTCCATGATGAATTTGCTTTCCTTAAAAGAAATATCCAGGAACACATAAGGTAAATCGAAGGTTTCGTTTTTAATAGCGGCGCAGACGATGTCCCTTGGGGAGAGCTCGTTGATGAATCGGTCTCCTTCAGAATTGTAAAGTCTTGCACCTTCACCCCGCAGGGCTTCAGTGATCAAAAGCTTCCGGTTTCCGGTTTTGCCATCGTACAGCACTGTGGGATGAAACTGTATGCAGTCCATGTCTTTAAGGGCAATACCATGACGAAGGGCGATGCCCATGCCGTCACCTCGGAGGATCGGTTGATTTGTGCTGCTCTTAAAGAGGCCGCCAACACCTCCTGTTGCCAGAACGGTCACTTTCGAATTAATATAACGGATTTCATTGGCAACATTCAATACAATACCAGTGCATCTGCCGCTTTCTGCCTGGATGTCCAGAAGAGTAGAGTAATCAATAACATCAATATGCTTTTCTTTAAGGATCGCGCTGATCATTGCTTTCGAGACATATTCACCTGTTTTGTCCTTCACGTGGACGATCCTGTTCCTGGAATGACCGCCTTCACGAGTAAAGTCAAGATGGGAATTGTCCTGATCGAATTCAATTCCTATGTCGATTATTGACAGAATGCTTTCAAATGAATTTTCTGCCAGGACCCTGACAGCATCCGGGTCATTATGGAATTTCCCTGCCTTCATGGTGTCTTCGATGAAGGGTGCAATATCCTCTTCACTGACTGCAGTTGCAATACCTCCCTGAGCAAGGGAAGTATTAGTTGTAGACAGGCTGTCTTTTGCGATAAGCAGGATATTAAGGTCAGGGCTTAAATTCAAGCAGCAGTTAAGTCCCGCTATGCCGGAACCGACAACAATTACGTCATAATATTCATCCATAGCGGTCACCTTGAAAGTTTATGCATATTTTCTAACGATCGGCAAGCCTTAAGACGAATATCCTCATCAAGGGTAACTTGATATTTCGTATTCAGGAGGCTCTCATAAACATCCTTTAGAGTGATCTTCTTCATATTTACGCAGGTCATGGTTTTGCCGGGTACATAAAAGTTTTTATGGGGATTTTTCATTTTTAGCTCATAGAGGATTCCTTCCTCAGTTACAATAATAAAATCCTTGTCTTCTGATTCAGTGGCATAATTGATTATTCCACTGGTGCTTCCGATGTAATCGGCAAGATCTCTGACTTTTTTTGTACATTCCGGATGGGCCAATACTTTAGCCTGAGGCATCTTCTCTTTTATGGCGATGATGTCGTCAGGATTTACCTTTTCGTGGGTGATGCAGTACCCATCCCAAAGGATGAAGTTTTTCTCAGGGATCTTTTCGGCAAGATATCCTCCCAGATTACGGTCTGGCAGAAATACGATATCTTTTTGTGGGAGGTTCCTAAGGATTTTTTCAGCGCTTGAGGAGGTAACGCAAACATCGCAGAGTGTTTTGACTTCTGTTGAGGAATTGATGTAGGCTACTACAGCAGCATCAGGATATTGGGCGATGAATTCTTTCACATCGTCATAATCGGCCATGTCAGCCATTGGGCATCCTGCATCGTATACGGGAAGCAGGATGGTCTTTTCAGGAGAAAGGATTTTCGCGCTTTCCGCCATAAAAAGAACACCGCAAAAGACAATAACTTTTTCTTCGCAGCTCTGGGCGTACTGGCTTAAAAAATAGGAGTCCCCAACTACATCTGCGATTTCCTGAATTTCAGGTCTTTGATAATAGTGAGCGAGGATCACTGCATTTTTTTCTTTCTTCAGGTCCAAAATTTTCTGTTTCAGGTCTTCTATCATTTTTCTTCACTTTCTTTTCTGTTTGGTTTTACAGGTGTATATACACCTGCTGATTCAGTATATCATTACAAAGTGAAATTTTCAATGGATTATAAGGATGTTAAATGTTTTGTGGATGGGTATAAATGAGTAAAGTTCAAAGAAAGCAGGGATCTAAATGAAAAAAATGCCGGCTGAAGAAAAAGCCAAAAAACTCAAAGAACTCAGCGCAGAACAATATAACGTTACTCAGGAAAAAGGGACAGAGAAGCCTTTTGGGAATGAGTATTGGAATAATGATAAAAAAGGCCTGTATGTGGACATTGTAAGCGGCGAGCCGCTTTTTACCTCAAAAGACCAATTCGATTCAGGCTGTGGCTGGCCTAGCTTTACAAAACCCGTGAATGAAAATGAGGTCGCTGAAAAAACAGACTTTTCCCATGGAATGATTAGAAAAGAAGTCAGAAGCATTACAGCAGATTCTCATCTTGGGCATGTTTTCCTTGATGGACCAGGACCAAGTGGCTTGCGATACTGTATAAACAGTGCGGCGCTAAGGTTCATCCCTGTAGAAGACCTTGAAAAAGAAGGCTATGGTGAGTATTTGGAGCAATTTAAGTAGCAGGGGTTGAATCCTTACGGCCGCATTCTCCTCCTTCGCCACGCAGGATTTCAATAGCGTGGGCAAGAACAGGAATGATCACATCAAGACATTCATCTACCGCTTTTTTGCTTCCGGGCATATTGATGATGAGTGTCTTTTTTCTTATACCGGCGGTTGCCCTTGAAAGCATCGCCCGGCTTGTGATCTCCAGACTTTTAGCTCGCATAGCTTCAGGAATTCCGGGAACAAGTCTGTCAATGACGGCAAGGGTGGCTTCAGGGGTGATATCCCTTGGGGACATGCCTGTTCCTCCTGTGGTAAGGATCAGGTCCAGTTCCATTTCATCAGTCATTTGTATAAGGCTGTATTTTATAGCTTCTGTTTCGTCAGGCACTAAGATGTACTCGGCAACTTCCCCCGGGATTTCTTTGACTCTGTCGGCAATCAACTTACCGCTTTCGTCAACTCTTTCCCCTGCGTAGCCCTTATCGCTTGAAGTCAGTATTCCTACTCGGATCATATTGTAACCCCTCTCGTTGATAAAGTTATTGATAAAAATATTTTATCACACTCTATAAAATCCGGTGACAAAATCTTATAATTATTAGGTGAAAAGCGTACAGCAAAAAAAAGGAGTATATGAAAATGAAAAAGAATCAGCATTTCAAAATGCGAGGCACAAAAAGGGAAGAATTCATCAGTTATTTTATTGGCTTGGGTGGAAAGGCAGAAAGTAATATTTTAAATGAAGTCACGCCGGATGCTGGGATGCGTATATCCCATGTTAATTGGAGTGTGCTTGTAGAAGAAGAACGTCAGGGGAAGGTAGGTTTTCTGATTTTTCCGGATGTAGACCTCACACTGGAAGTGGAAGAGGAGATCTTTGACGGTTTTGTCAGGGATTTCAGGCTGAAATTCATCACAGCCGGAGGTTGATTGCAGTGTGCGTTATCTGAACGTTCTGTTTTGCAACAAAACTGCACCAATTGGAAGGGAGGATATTGACATAACGAAAATTCTTAGGTAGACTAATCATATCAGCTCCGAGTCTTTGAGCCTAAACCGCAAGGTATGGACGATAGACCGTTTGGGTGTGTTTGGAAACGAACGCGCCTTCCATTATGAAAAGGAGGAAACTAAATGTCAAATTTTTTTGCGAAGAAATCTATCTTCAAAAGAGGTCTTTATGTACTTCTCACAATTTTCTTGATCTTCTCTTTCACTTCATGCAGTTCAGCCGCTACAAACGACAAACCCCAGCTTGAGGATGTAAATCTCCTGATGTCAACAACGACCAGTGTAAACGATACAGGTCTTCTGGAGTATCTTGCGCCAATATTGGAAGAAGACACAGGTATCGTTTTAGAATGGGTATCTCAGGGAACAGGTCAGGCGATCCAAACCGCTAAGGATGGAAATGCCGACCTTATTCTTGTGCATGCAAAAACCGATGAGGAAGCTTTTGTCGCTGAAGGCTATGGTCTTGAAAGAATAGAAATCATGTACAATTATTTCGTTTTTGTTGGTCCTAAGGCTGATCCTGCGGGTATCATGGACAGCGGACTTACAGCTTCCGAGGCTCTTGCCAAAATCTCTGAAGCCAGTGCTAAATTTGTCTCCAGAGGAGATGACTCAGGCACCCATAAAAAGGAACTTAAACTTTGGACAGCAGCAAATATTGCACCGTCAGGAGACTGGTATGTTTCCGCAGGAAAGGGAATGGGGGATGTTTTGACCATGGCCAGTGAACTGCAGGCATATACCCTGACAGACAAGGCTACCTATCTTTCCATGAAGGACCAGTTGGATCTGGAAATCGTGGTGGATGCCACAGATGACCTTTTGAATCAGTACACAGTCATCCAGGTGGATCCGGAGAAATATTCTGAAACCAACACAGAGGCGTCAGATGCTTTTGTTAAGTGGCTGACCTCCGACAAGGTGCTTGCGCTTATCGGCGAATATGGTAAAGATAAATATGGAGAAGCCTTATTTACCATAAATTTTGGAAAGTAAAATTTAACTAGCATTAAATACAGGCGAGAACGGAGAATCATATTATGATCGGGATAACAAAAGGGCTGATGGAAGCCTGGCGGCTGATAAGTACATTTGACAGTGAAATCTATGGAATCATCGGACTTTCTCTGATCGTGACATTGTCAAGCACAGTTTTATCAGCACTTTTAGCTGTCCCACTCGGAGTGCTGATAGGAAGCAATAATTTTAAAGGTAAAAATATCATTGTTAGAACAATCAATACATTAATGGGGCTGCCGCCAGTAGTGGCGGGGCTTATTGTGTACCTTCTACTGTCAAGGACCGGCCCTTTGGGCTATTTTGGACTTTTATTCAGTCCGGGGGCTATGGTCATTGCACAGGTGTGCATCGTAACCCCCATAATTGCCGGACTTACCATGGCCTCCATACGGCTCAAGATCAAGCCGGTCAAGGAAACCTGTCAGGGCATGGGACTTTCTAAAGGGAAGACCACGAGACTTCTTCTTCATGAATGCAGATACCCCATCATTTCGGCAGTTATGGCAGGATACGGCAGGGCGATTTCTGAGGTGGGAGCCATCATGCTGGTGGGAGGTAATATTCAGTTCAAGACGAGAGTCATGACCACCGCCATCGTACTGGAAACTGGTAAAGGAAACTATGGAAAGGCGCTGGCTCTGGGGATCATACTTCTCGTCATTTCATTTGCAATAAACTGGTTAATACATAGTGTTCAGGAAGGAAAATCATATGAGGGTAGAAGTGTTAAAGGCTGAAAAGAAAGTCGGCGGCAGAAAAATCCTGGATGCATCTGATTTTACAATCGAAAGCGGCAGGATTTATGCAGTGATGGGGCCGAATGGTGCAGGGAAAACCACTCTCCTGAGGATACTGGCTGGGATTGAGCAAAGTGCGTTTTCTCAAATTCTATACGACGGATCGGAACTCGTTCCCAGGGATAAAATCGCCTATATGACTCAAAGCGCATACTTGTTTGACACGACGGTTGGGAAAAATGTTCTTTTGGGTATCGAAGATGAAGGTGCTTCAGAGGAAGAGATGAATCGCGCAGTCTCAGATTCCCTGAGAAAAGTGGGTATGGAAGGATTCCTGGAGGCTAAAGCCAAATCCCTTTCAGGAGGAGAAGCCCAAAGAGTGGCTCTGGCCAGAATCCTTATCATGAAAAAGGATCTGGTCCTGTTGGATGAGCCGTCATCGGCAACAGACATCAAAGGGGCTGAACTGATTGAAGAGTACATCCAGGAGGTTAATAAAAACGAAAGGACAACTTTTGTTTTTACCACACACAACCCATCCCAGGCTCAGCGGATCGCTGACGAAATCATTTTTATGAATTCAGGGAAAATCACCGAAAAGGGTGTTCCTTCAAGAATACTAAATAAACCAGAAAACGAAGAGACAGAAAGATTTTTAAGAAACTGGAGGATTGCGAATGTTTGATGTGAAAAGTGTAAAGGACACCTTTGAAATCATAAGGGAAAATTTCTCAGACTTCAATCAGAAAACAGAGGAAATAGCCATTGAAGAGGCATTGGGAAGGATACTTGCCGAGGATCTCACAGCAATGGAAGATATCCCTGCCTTTGATCGTTCCTCGGTGGATGGATATGCAGTCATCTCCTCGGAAACCTTCGGCGCCAGCGAATCAATTCCAGCACAGCTGACCTTGGCAGGTGAAGTCAGGATGGGGGAGAAACCCGAATTCCAAATAATTCCCGGCAAGAGTGCCTATATTCCAACAGGAGGGGAACTCCCCATAGGTGCGGACTCCGTAGTGATGATGGAGTATACAGAGGATTTTAAGGATGGAGACATTTTCATCAATAAGGCATCTGCGCCAGGGAACAATGTGGTATACCGGGGAGATGATGTGAGAGAAGGCAGCGTCGTACTTAAAACCGGAACAAAACTTAGAAGTCAGGATATTGGCATGATTGCAGGAATAGGCTGTCCGGTGATCAAAGTATATAAAAAGATCGCCATGGCAATCATCTCCACGGGGGATGAAGTCGTCGATATCCATCAAAAGCCTGCAGGCTCCCAGGTTAGGGATATCAATACTTATGCGGTATACGCGTCTGCTTTAAAATTTGGAATAACCCCGATTAAATACGGGATCATAAACGACGATTTTGAAAGGCTAAGTGCAACAGTGACCAAAGCATTAAAAGAATCGGATATCGTTGTCATATCCGGAGGAAGTTCCGTAGGCACCAAGGATGTTACTGTGAAGGTAATCGAGACTATGGGAAAACCTGGTGTGCTGGTTCATGGGATCGCAGTGAAGCCAGGAAAACCCACTATTCTTGGAAAAGCAGGGAGCAAAGCGATCATCGGTCTGCCGGGGCATCCCGCATCGGCCTTTGTGATTTTCAATGTCTTCGTCAGAAGGCTTGTAGAAGTAATGGAGAAAAAAAGCAGCTATGATAGGCAGACGGTAAGAGCGGTGATGGATATCAATTACCCTTCCAACGGCGGCCGGGAGGAATATCTTCCAGTAACCCTCAGTGAAAAAGATGGTAACCTTTATGCTAGTCCGGTGTTTGGAAAATCAGGAATGATTTCCACCCTTACCCGCTCTGATGGGTATATACATATCACCAGGGGCAGTGAGGGCGTAAACAAAGGGCAGTCGGTTGAAGTCATCATATTTTGAGGAGGAAAAGCTATGAGTTATACTTATCTGGAAAATAAGGAGCTGGGAGAAGCTTTAGAAATATATTTAGACATTCTGGGAAAAACAGGGGCAGCCCTTGAAACAGAAAAAATTCGGGTTATAGATTCCCTTGACAGGATAACGGCCGAGGCCGTTCATGCAAATATTTCATCCCCTCACTACAACGCTTGCGCCATGGACGGAATAGGGGTAAAAGCCAGGGACACCTTTGGAGCTACCGACACCACCTCCGTAGTCCTGAAAAAAGACCGAGATTTTACTGTGGTGGATACAGGAGATCCTCTCCCTGACCAATGGGATGCCGTGATCATGGTGGAAGATGTGATCGTCATGAATGATGATGAAGTAAGGATCATATCGGCTGCAGCGCCCTGGCAGCATGTGAGGCAGATCGGTGAAGATATCTGCCAGGAAGAGATGATCATTCCTTCCAATACCAAAATTGAACCTGCTGCAATAGGCGCTATGCTGGCAGGAGGAATAGAAGAAATCACTGTTTGGAAAAAGCCGGTAGTAGGGCTTATTCCCACAGGGGATGAAATCGTATCTCCCCGATCCAATCCTGGGAAGGGAGAGATCATCGAGTTTAATGCTTCCATTTTTTCGTCTATGATCACAAGATGGGGAGCTGAACATAAGATCTATGACATCGTCCCTGACAAGTTCGAGCTTATCGTGGAGACCCTGAAAAAAGCAGTTGGGGAATGTGATGTGGTGATTTTGAATGCTGGATCCTCTGCGGGAAGGGATGACTATTCTAAAAGAGCCATTGAAGACTTGGGAGATGTTTATGCTCACGGCATCGCCATCCGTCCGGGAAAACCCACCATACTTGGACAGATTCAAGGGAAACCGGTCATCGGCGTACCAGGTTATCCTGTATCCGGAATCATTGTAATGGAAAAAATTGTTAAAGATGTCCTTGAAAATATAATGAAGGTTCCTTTAAAGGAAAATCCCAGGACACAGGCCGTGTTGTCAAAAAGAATCATGTCCACCTTGAAATACCAGGAGTTTGTCAGAATGAAGCTGGGCAGAGTAAACGGAAAACTGATTGCCACACCCTTAAACAGAGGAGCGGGGGTAGTGACCTCTTTTGTGAAAGCGGATGCCCTTCTTGAGATCCCCTTAAACCTGGAAGGGATCGAAGCAGGAGAAAAGATCCAGGTGGAACTCTTAAAGAGCGAAAAAGAAATCAATAATACGCTGGTCATCACAGGAAGTCATGATCCCCTTATCGACGTTGCCTATGATCTGATGAGAAAGACCTTTCCGGAAAAATATATTAGCTCAGCCCATGTGGGAAGCATGGGAGGCATAATGGCTATTAAAAGAGGAGAAGCTCACCTGGCAGGCATTCATCTTCTCGATGAAGAAACAGGAGAGTACAATATTTCGTATATTAAAAAATATCTGGGCAACAGCAGTATTCGTATCATCAAAGGAGTCAAAAGGACTCAGGGACTTATGACGGCTCCGGGGAACCCCCTGGGGATCCTCAGTCTTGAAGATCTTGGAAGAGAAGGCGTCCGTTATGTGAACAGGCAAAAGGGTTCAGGAACAAGGATCCTTCTGGACTATCTTCTGAGTCGAAGCGGAATCCAGAAAGAATCTATTTATGGCTATGATCGGGAGGAATTCACTCATATGTCAGTGGCTGTTCAGGTAGCTTCGGGTTCAGCTGATGCTGGCTTGGGAATCTACTCGGCGGCTAAGATCTATGGACTTGACTTTATACCAGTCTGCGAAGAGGAGTATGACTTTATTGTGCAGGAAGATTTTCTGGGCGATGAACTTACCAGGAGTTTTATGGAAATACTTAAATCCCAGGCGTTCAAAAAGGAACTGGAACGGCTTGGGGGATACAATGTAGAAAACTGCGGACATGTTGTCGGGGCTTAAGGAGGGTTAGAATATGCTGGATCAATACGGAAGAAAAATAGAATATCTGCGGATTTCGGTTACCCAAAGCTGCAACTTGAAATGCATATACTGCGATCCTGAGGGAGAGAACTGCAGCGAAAACTGGGAGAATAACCTTTCACCGGAAGAAATCGAAAAAATCACCAGAGCCATGGTAAAGGCTGGGATCAAAAAGGTGAGGATAACCGGGGGAGAACCGCTGGTGAGACGGGATGTATGCGACATTATCAGCCGGATTTCCAAAATTGAAGGCATTGAAGATATTTCCATGACCACTAATGGGGTGAATCTCTACAGGATGGCCAAAGAACTTAAAGAAGCTGGGCTTCAAAGGCTCAACATCAGCCTGGACTCTCTGAAGGAGGAGAAGTTCCGGTACATCACTGGCGGCGGAGACTTCAAAAGGACCATGGAGGGAATCGATCTTGCCCTTAAGCTTGGAATGACTCCTGTAAAGATCAATACGGTCCTGATCAAAGGGATCAATGATGATGAAATCGACGATATTATCAGCCTGGCAAAGGACAAACCCATTGAAGTTAGGTTCATTGAACTTATGCCTATTGGAAGTTACGGGGAAAAGAATGCTGACAAGATCATCCGAAATGATGATGTGATCAAGGCAAGACCCCACCTTAAGTATCTCACCAGGACAGATAAGGGATCACCGGCCATTTACTACGGAATCGATTGCTATAAGGGTAAAATAGGCTTTATCTCCCCTATGACTCATCAGTTCTGTGGAGACTGCAACCGTATCCGGCTGACTTCTGATGGAAAAATCCGGCCATGCCTTGGAAACAATGGGGAAATCGATATCAAAGGGATGCTGGATCTTGAACCTGAAAAATTTGATGAGTACATCAGAAAAATCATCTTTGAGAAACCCAGAGGACATAATTTCGGAGAGGAATATTCATCCTCAAGGAAGATGAATATGATAGGAGGCTGAACAAAATGGAATTGACACATATTGATGAACAGGGAAATGCCAGGATGGTGGATGTATCCGGCAAGCTGCATACTGTGAGAGAAGCTGTAGCCGCAGGGAGAGTCCTGATGAAGAAGGAGACGCTGGACCTGATCGTTTCAGGGGGAATGCCAAAAGGGGATGTACTTGCCACGGCCCGAATAGCCGGGGTAATGGGTGCAAAGCTGACGGACAAATTGATCCCCATGTGCCACAACCTGCCTTTGGACGCTGTAAAAGTGGAGCTGAAAGCCAATGAAGAGCTAAATGCCGTAGAAATCACAGCCACAGTGAGATGCGTTTGGAAAACCGGAGTGGAGATGGAAGCCCTGACGGCTGTTTCCATTGCCGCCCTCACCGTCTTTGACATGTGCAAGGCCGTGGACAAGGATATGGTCATTGAGGACATCAAGGTGATGAGGAAAACCGGAGGCAAATCCGGCGTTTATGAAAGAGCTTAAAACAGTGAATAGTGAACAGAGAATAGAGAACAGAGTTAAAAACTAAAAACTAAAAGCTAGAAGCTAGAAGCTAGAAGTTAAAAACAGCTAGCAACTGGCAACTAGGGACTATTACAGGAGGAATAATGATGGCGAAAGTAACGGCAGTCAATATAAGTGACCGAAAGGGAGTAATCAAGCATCCTATACCGGTGGGTGAGTTTGTGGTGGATTTTGGGATCAAAGGGGATGCTCATGGAGGAAACTGGCACAGACAGGTGAGCCTTCTTGGACAGGAGAGTATAGATAAAATGACAGCCATGGGAGTGGAAGGACTTGACCCTGGAAAATTTGCTGAAAATTTGACCACTGAGGGGATCGAACTTTTTACCCTTCCTGTGGGAACGAAAATGGATATCAATGGGGTGCTCCTTGAGGTCACCCAGATCGGAAAGGAATGCCATATAGGCTGCGCCATAAAGAATCAGGTTGGGGACTGCATCATGCCAAGAGAAGGCATCTTTGTGAAGGTCTTAAAAGGCGGGGAAATAAAAGCCGGAGATGAAATAAAGTTGATTTAAGGGAGATCTTGTATATGCTGGAACAAATAATAAGTCAGGAAAAAGATTATATCATCCGGTCTCATAAAAGGTGCAGGGAATACAAGGTAGAATTTGACCGGATTTATAGCAGAAGGATATTGAGCGAGAAAGAGCTTTTTACAAAGCTCGAAATGCACAGGGAACTTATTTTAACGGCAGCTCCTTTTATGAACCAACTGTACAGCTTTGTAAAGGGGTCTAATTTCTTTGCCATTCTTACTGATAGAGAAGGGTGCATCTTAAGCGTTATTGGAGACGAAGAGATTCTGACGGAAGCCTTCGCTTTCAAGATGATACCTGGGGCTTATATGGATGAAAAAAGCATTGGTACTAATGCCATGGGGACTTCACTGATCGAAGAGATGCCCCTCCAGGTTTCAGGGAACGAACATTATGTGGGAGTCTATCACAGGTGGACCTGCTCGGCGGCTCCTATCAGAAATCCCAAGGGAGAGATCATTGCTTCTCTTGACTTGTCAGGCTACAGTGAAACGGTCCATTCCCATACCCTGGGGATGGTTGCGGCAGCTGCCAATGCTATCGAAAGGATGCTGGAGTCCCAAAGCTATGCCAGGGAACTTTCCAGGGCGAAAAGATACAATGAGGCAGTCCTGGATTCGTTGATGGCTGGAATCGTGACAACCGACCTGGAAGGGAAAATTGTCACCGTAAATTCCAAGGCATCTGATATGTTCGGGTTTTCTCAGGACGAGATGGAAAATATGAATGCCCGGGAAATCCTCAAAGATTGGGAGCGGATCAAAAAAGATGTGGTAGAAAAAAATAATGTAACCGATGAGGATGTGGACGTTCATTCCAGGAAAAACAAACTCCAATTCAATCTGGGAGCGTATCCCATACTGGATGAAAATAAGGAAATCATCAATACCATCCTGGTGTTCAAAGAAGTGAGAAAACAACGGAAGCTGTCAGACAAACTGATGGGCAGGCATGCAATATATACCTTCGATAAGATCATCGGCAAAAACGAAAATTTTCTCAGGGTGATCAATTTTGCTAAAAAGGTTGCTGACAGCCGCTCCAATGTACTGATTATGGGAGAAAGCGGTACAGGAAAGGAACTCTTTGCCCAGTCGATCCACAATTACTCCAACCGGGCCAGCGAACCCTTTGTGGCGCTGAACTGTGGAGCCATACCCCGTAATCTGATTGAATCCGAGTTATTCGGCTATGATGAAGGCGCCTTTACAGGTGCTAAAACCAGCGGTCAGCCAGGAAAATTTGAAATTGCTGATGGCGGGACGATATTTCTGGATGAAATCGGGGAGATGCCTTTGGATCTTCAAACGAGACTTCTCAGGGTGATCGAAGAGGGCACGGTAAGCAGAATCGGCAGCGTCAAGGAAACCGTTGTAAGCGTCAGAGTCATCGCAGCGACCAACAAGGATCTCAATGAAGAGGTCGGCAAGGGAAATTTTCGGAAAGACCTTTACTATAGGCTGAACGTACTTCCGATCCGAATTCCTTCCCTGAAAGAAAGAAGGGATGATATAGGGCTGCTGATCGAATATTTCATGGGAAGAATTTCCAAAAAGCTGAACAAAAAGAGGGTCGTGATACCGGATGAAGACATGCAAAGACTTTTATCCTATACCTGGCCGGGAAATGTAAGGGAACTGGAGAATTTCATAGAACTTGTGGTAAATACGGAAACGGTACCGGATATTTTTCATCTTAGTACAGGGACGAACTCCGCCCCTGGGGAGAGCCCTGGATCCTGTGTAGAAAAATCTACCTTTGCGTGTGTCAATTTGGAACAGTTGGAGCGGGAACATATCATAAAAGTCTTGAATATCAACGAAGGAAACATCACCACTACCTCCAGAGAATTGGGGATAGGGCGAAATACCTTATATAGAAAGCTGGAAAGTTACGGAATTGACTGTTCCGAAACGAGACGTAGTTCTAAAATAGAACAGTAAAAGAGGACAAACAATGCTCTGAAATGACACATTAAAAATTTAAACAATTGTAAAAACCTTATGCTCTCTGCTTGTTGGAGAGCTTTTTTTATTGGCATGAAAATTGCAGAGACTATAGTATAAGAATAATTTCCGAAGGAGGATTATAATGAACGGATACAATGGCTATAATGGTACGGTCCTTAGGGTAAATCTCACAGACGGATCCATCAAAAAAGAAACTTTGAAACTTGACGAGGCTGAGAAATTTATCGGTGGCAGAGGTTTGGGAACGAAAATGTTGATGGACGAGATCGATCCCACCATAGATGCATTAAGCGCTGAGAATAAGCTGATTTTTGTTACAGGGCCACTTACGGGTACGCCAACACCTACAGGCGGGAGATATATGGTGGTAACGAAATCACCACTTACCGGAACGGTAGCATCTTCCAACTCAGGAGGTTACTGGGGAGCAGAGCTTAAATTTGCTGGCTACGATGCCATCATATTTGAGGGTAAAGCCGAAAAACCAGTTTATCTGAATATCGTTGATGGTGAAGTTGAAATAAAGGATGCATCAGCGATCTGGGGCAAGCGGGTTGACGAAACGACCACGATGCTGGAAGAAATTCACGGGAAAAAAGCAAGAGTATCAACGATTGGTCCAGCCGGAGAAAATTTATCTAAAATGGCTGCCATCATGAATGAAAGAGGCAGGGCAGCCGGCAGATCAGGAGTAGGGGCTGTCATGGGTTCAAAGAATCTGAAAGCGGTGGTTGTCAGGGGCTCCAATAAAGTAGATATCGCCGATAATGAAAAACTTAAGGAAGTATTTTCAAGATGTATGACCAAGATCAAAGAAAATGGCGTAACAGGCCAGGGACTTCCCGCATATGGAACAGCTGTTCTTGTGAATATCATTAATGAAAATGGAGCACTTCCAGTGAACAATTTCCAGAGCTCCCAATATGACAAAGCAGATGACATAAGCGGTGAAAATTTAGCAGAAAATTACCTCAAGAAGAAAGATCCTTGCTACCGATGTCCTATAGGCTGTGGAAGATACTGTGAAGTTGACGATATCAAGACACAGGGACCGGAATATGAAACGATTTGGTGCTTTGGATCTGATTGTGGCATAAATAACCTGGGAGATATCGTCAAGGCAAATTACTGGTGCAACGAATACGGTCTTGATACGATTTCTACCGGAGCGACAATAGCAGCAGCGATGGAACTTTATCAGAAGGGCTTCATCAAAAAAGAAGACCTTGACGGAGGCCCTGAACTCGTTTGGGGAAACAGCGATGCGATCATCGAATGGGTCAAAAGGATCGGTGAGGGCAAGGGAATCGGCGCAAAAATGGCGGAAGGTTCATACCGGCTGTGTGAATCCTATGGAGTGCCTGAACTTTCCATGAGCGTCAAAAAACAGGAACTTCCTGCATATGATCCAAGAGGGATCCAGGGACAAGGCATATCCTATGCGACTTCAAACCGTGGGGGCTGCCATGTAAGAGGATATATGATCTCCCCTGAAATATTAGGTCTTCCGGAAAAACTGGATCGATTCGCTACAGACGGAAAAGCGGAGTGGACTAAAATATTCCAAGATTTTACAGCGAGTATCGATTCCGTGGGACTATGCTTGTTTACCTCTTTTGCAATGGGTGCTGATGACTATGCGGATATGTATAATGCCGTATCTGGAACCAAACTTACAGGAAGTGATTTCATCGAAGCAGGAGAAAGGATCTGGAACTTAGAAAAATTATTCAACCTAAAGTCAGGGGTAGATTCTTCGCAGGACACATTGCCTAAGAGACTTCTTGAAGAACCGATTGCAGAAGGTCCTTCAAAAGGCTGGGTAAATAAGCTAGGCCAGATGCTTCCGGAATACTACAAACTCAGAGGCTGGTCAGAAGGCGGGATACCAACTCCTGAGAAGCTGACGGCTCTTGGGATAATCGAATACAAATAAAAATTATACAGTTTCGAACAATAAGGGTTTCATTTATGAAGCCCTTATTGTAATATTAAGGCATATAGCGAAACCCAAGGACGGACTAAATAAAGTATTAGTTGGAGGTTTTTATGAAAATTAAAGTTAAGCTCTTTGCCACGCTCCGGTCAGGCAGAGGAAAGATTCTTGATAATGAGTATAATGAAGGAACAACCGTCTTAGCGGTCATCCAGGATCTTAGAATCGACGAAAAAGATGTAGCGATCCTTCTGGTGAATGGCAGGGACGGCTTGCTGACTACTGTGCTCACAGATGGGGATACCCTATCCCTGTTTCCTCCTGTAGGAGGGGGCTGAAATGGAAAAAAGATATGAAAGAAACATAGGGATGATGACTGCCGTGGAAATGGAAATCGTAAAAACGAAAAAAGCGTGTGTCGTGGGCTGTGGTGGTTTGGGAGGCTACATCATTGAGTTTCTTGCCAGACTGGGAGTCGGTTATATCACAGCCATTGATGGTGATGTTTTTGATGAAACAAATCTTAACAGGCAGCTTCTTTCAGATGAAAATTCGATTGGAAAAGAAAAAGCAATCAAAGCCAGGGAAAGAATAAAAGAAGTCAATTCCGGGGTCGTTCTAAATTCGGTGGTTGGCAGGCTGGACGAAAAAAATGGACCTGAAATCGTAAAAGGCCATGACATCATCATCGATGGGGTTGACAATATTAAAACCAGGCGTATGCTCCAGGACCTTGCTGAAAAGGAGGAAATAACCTTGATCCATGGCGCCATTGCTGGCTGGTATGGCCAGGTTGCCACGATTTTTCCAGGAGACAGGACGCTGGATATGCTTTATCCCAAAGGGTATACGGAAGACAGAGGAATAGAGGTGGCCTTGGGAAATCCCTCCTTCACCCCCGCGCTGGTGGCATCCATACAGGTGAGTGAAGCACTGAAATTTTTTCTGGGCAGAGGGGAACTGTTAAGACACCAGGTATTGTACATTGATACCCTCAACCAGGAATACGAAAAAATTAAGCTTAAATGACAATAAATGATATAATAAGAGCATTACGCAGGAATGAAAGAGGATAAACATGAAAAATAGTTTTAATGATCTGGGCATATCGCCGCCTATTTTAAAAGCCATTGAGGAAATGGGATTTGAGACGCCTACAGAGGTGCAGCACAAGGCTATCCCACATATTTTGAAGAAGAAAGATTTGATCGTCATATCAAAAACCGGCAGCGGTAAGACGGCTGTTTTTGGAGTTCCCATGCTGCAAATGATCGATCCTTCTTTGCCGGGACCTCAGGGTTTGATCCTTACCCCTACAAGAGAATTAGCGGTACAGGTCGACAGCGACCTCATACAGATGTCAAAGCATATTGAACATCAGACAACTGCGGTTTACGGGCAGCACAACATGAGTGTTGAAATTCGTGCCTTGGGGAAAGGGGTTTCCATTGTTACCGGAACACCCGGCCGTGTTCATGATCACATCCGAAAAGGGAATTTGCAAACCAGGCATATACGGTTTTTAGTAATTGATGAAGCGGACAGGATGCTGGATATGGGCTTTATCGATCAGGTGGTAGGAATCATCAAAACCCTTCCCAGAGACCGGATCACCCTTCTTTTTTCGGCAACGATCCCTGCTGAAATTCGCAGAATATGCAGAGAGTATATGAAGGATCCCGTAACCATCGAGATCGAGTCCCAGACGAAAACGGTGGATGCCATCCAGCAGGTCTACTACAGGGTAGAGCGAAATGAAAAACGAACACAACTGAACCGCCTGCTTATCGTGGAACAGCCAGAGAGCTGTATGATATTTTGCAATACACGAATTGCCGTGGATCAGGTTCAAAGCTTTTTATCCCAAAAGGGATATGCCTGCCAGGCGCTCCATGGGGATATCCCCCAGAGCAAAAGGCTCAGCACTATTCAGCAGTTTAAACGAGGAGAATTTCATATATTGGTCGCAACGGATGTTGCAGCCAGGGGCATTCATATCGACGATTTGTCGCTGGTGATCAATTACGATGTCCCTATGGACAAGGACAGCTATGTCCATAGGATCGGGCGAACCGGCAGGGCAGGACACGGAGGACGTGCCATCACCTTTGTCACTGGAGATGACATCATGGGACTTTATGAGATAGAGGAACATATCGGCGCCTTGATCGCTGAAGAAGAATTGCCAACAGAGGCAGTTTTTAAAAAGCGGAGAGCTGAGGCAGACAAATGGATCCAGGAAAAATCGCATAGGAAAGAACCTGTGAAGACTTCTTCGTCGAAAGAATTTACCGATAAAAATAAAAGTCGAAGAAAAAGTCAATCCACGTCAAAATCTAAGCCATCAGACAAAGAAAACAGACAGAGAAAACCCGAGTCAAAACCAGTAGCTGTAAATTTACAGAAGAGCAGCGAGATCAAAGGACCGGAGGCAGGTCCGGCAGAAGTGAAAAAGAACTACAGGGAAATCACTTTCCAGGTGAAGGCAGATCCTGTAAAAACCTCCCCTGAACAGAGCGAAGTGAAGCTGCCCCTCAAAGAAAATCAGCAGCAGGTAAAAAAGAAACGATTCATGGAACGTATCATAAAGAAAATATTAGGGGATTCCTAATAATAACAGCACCGGAGAAACTCCTGGTGCTGTTAAGCGTTATAGACTAATGATATAAATGCTGATCAATAAATAATGCATGAGGCTGCCAAGAAGGATGAAGACATGAAATATTTCATGAAATCCAAATTTTCCGATTTTGATCCTGGGATTTTTGGTCCCATAAATGATTGCTCCCACCGTGTAGAAAAGACCCCCTGAAACAAGAAGAGCCATGCCAGCCGCTGGCAGGTGAGCGGCAAGAGGTTTGACTACAGAAAGTGAAGCCCAGCCCAGAAAAAGATAAATGCCAGTGGAAAACCATCTTGGAACATTGATAAAAAATAATTTTATCGTCATCCCAATAGCGGCTAAACCCCAAATGATCCCCAGCAGCGTGTATCCCACCATTCCCTTTAATGTAATGAGACAAATGGGAGTGTAGGTGCCAGCAATAAGGACAAAAATCATCATATGGTCAAATTTTCTCAGCCTTGTCAGGACCTTAGCGCTAGAAACTTTAAAATGATACAGTGATGATGCAAAGTAGAGGCCTACTAGTCCCAGAGAAAAGATGATGCTGCTCAACAGATAAAGGAGGTCTTTGGCCATTATCGATTTGGTGAGAAGTATGAAAAAACCCAGAAAAGATAGGACCAGGCCGACAAAATGTGTTATGGTATTGATAGGTTCTCTGATATTTAGTTTCATTTTCTTTATACTCCATTCAGTGTATTGTATAATTATATTAATACTTATTAAAAGATCTGTCAAAGAGTAGTGAAATGAACTAATAACTATTGTACAAAAAAAAACTCTATAATATAATGAATGTACGAACTGCAACTTATATATACAAGATGAATTGGAGGACAGATCCGTGATACTCATGATAGATAATTACGACTCCTTTACCTATAATCTGGTTCAATATATTGAGGCGATAGGACCTGAGGTCAAGGTGGTCAGAAATGACGAAATCACAATCGCTGATATCAAGAAAATCAGACCCGATGTAATCGTCATCTCTCCAGGGCCAGGTACCCCTGATGAAGCAGGCATCAGCCTGGAGGTGATTCGAGAGTTTAAGGACAAAGTACCCATACTGGGGATTTGTCTTGGTCATCAGACCATCGGGCAAGCCTTTGGCGGAAAGGTAGTCACTGCAAAAGCGCCGGTTCACGGAAAAGTCCATAAGGTATATCACAACAGCAGAGGAGTATTTCAAGGGCTTCCGAATCCTTTGAAAGTAACCAGGTATCACTCTCTTATTCTTGAGAGAGCTTCCCTGCCGGACTGCTTTGAGATCACTTGCGAGACCGCGGATGGAGAAATCATGGGAATAAGGCATAAGAAGTACCAGGTAGAAGGTATTCAGTTCCATCCGGAAGCCATACTCACAGAAATGGGCATGGAGCTCCTCAGGAACTTCTATTCCCGGTCAGGAGGCGGCTGGCATGATAACTGAAATCAAGGAACTGTACGTAGACGCCTATAAGCTGTATGCCATATTCAAGGATGAGCCCTTCAGCTTCTTACTGGAAAGCGGAATGGATCATGAGAATCTTGGAAGATATTCCTTTATCGGCTTTGATCCATTCAAGGTATTCAAAAGTAGGAAAGACAGGATCACAATCACATCAGCTGGAAACGAGACCGTGTTTACTGGAAATCCATTTGATCACCTGAGAGCACTTCTTAATGAATACAAGATGGATTACAGCTGCGAAATACCATTTACCGGTGGAGCAGTGGGTTATTTAGGATATGACATGTGCCACCATATTGAAAGGCTTCATACGACAGTCGTCTATGATGTGGATATACCAGATTGCTTTCTGGGATTCTACGATGGAGTCGTTATTATTGATCATTTAAATAAGAAAACCTTTGTCGCCGCACACGGAATTATAAAGGATAAAAATCATTTAACAGAGGAAATCATAAATAGGATCCATGAGGAGTTGCCCCTGGTTGCTGCAAAACTTATTGGTGAGATCCCCTCTGAAATGGAAGATACCGAATTCAGATCTAATTTCACCAAGGAAGAGTATATGAAGGCCCTTGACGCGATACACGAATATATCAGGCTGGGAGACATCTACCAGGTGAATTTAACCCAGCGTTTTGAAGCGGAAATAAAGACCAGTCCGGAGAGACTGTACCAGGTATTAAGAAAAGTAAATCCTGCGCCCTTCGCCTCCTTCATTGATTTTGGGGAGGGTGCCATCGTAAGCAGTTCCCCTGAAAGGTATATCAGGCTGAAGGACGGACACATGGAAACCAGGCCTATCAAAGGGACCATGCCCAGAGGCAAGACTCCTGAAGAAGATGCCAGAAATAGAGAGATCCTTGAAAACAGCGAGAAAGACAAGGCGGAGCTTCTTATGATCGTCGATCTGGAACGAAACGACCTGGGACGGGTCGCCAAGACAGGGACAGTAAAGGTGACTGAACTTTTTAAGCTCGAGGTATATCCAACAGTATTTCACCTGGTATCCACGGTCACCGGGGAACTCAAAGATGACAAAGATGCTGTTGACCTGATAAAAGCTTCTTTTCCTGGGGGGTCCATAACAGGGGCACCGAAAATCAGGGCCATGGACATCATAGATGAACTTGAACCGACAGCCAGAAAGATTTATACCGGATCCATCGGGTATATAGGCTTTAACGGGGATCTTGATTTGAATATTGTCATCAGAACCTTCATTTGTAAGGACGATAAGGCATATTTTCAGGCAGGGGGAGGAATCGTCTGGGATTCATCCAACGAATCAGAGTATGAAGAGACTTTTCATAAGGCCGCCGCGCTAATGAAAAGTGTAAGAATAGCCAATAAAATGGGGTGATTTTATGTATGTTTCTGTACAGGGCAAAATCCAGAAATCTTCAGAGTTTTTTATCAGCCCTTATAGTGAAGGGTTGATGTACGGAGCAGGTCTTTTTGAGACACTAAAATATGAAGGCGAGAGGATTTATTTCCTTTCTGAGCATATGGAGAGGCTTCGTGGGTCAGCGGGTAAACTGAATATGGTCCTGAAGTATTCAGACAATGAAATTGAGAGATTTCTAAAGGACATGATCAGTTTTCATGAAGTCCAGGGGGGAGTTTTGAAAATTAACCTGATCAAGGATATTGATGAGGATATTCTGGTCATATCCAGACGGGAAAATACTTATGTACCAGAAATTTATCATCGGGGGTTTAACCTCTGCGTATCGGATTACAGAAGAAACCAGCACTCACTTCTTATAGGTATGAAAACCGACAATTATCTGGAAAACATTCTGGAATTCAGGAAGGCTAAATGTCAGGGTTTTGACGAGGTGATTTTCCTCAATACCAAGGATAAAATCGCTGAGTGCAGTCTTTCCAATATCTTTTTTATTAAAGATGGGAGACTAAAAACACCTTCCGTTGACTGCGGGATCTTAAAAGGCATCATGCGGGATAAGATTCTGGATTTGGCAACAAAGTTTGGTATAATGGTGGATGAAGGAGAATTTGAAATTGAGGAGCTTTTTCATGCCGATGAAATCTTCATTTCCAACTCGGTGATGGAGATCATGCCAGTATTAAGAATCAGGGACAGATTCTCAAAAGAAGTTCCCGGGAAAGTCACAGAAGAACTAAGTAATAAATTTATCAATGAATATAAGGGAAGTTAATAATAAAATGGAGGTTATGATGTGGATAAAGATAGAATTGAAAAGGCTGTAAGAGAAATACTTTTCGCAGTAGGAGAAGATCCTGACAGGGAAGGACTCCTGGATACACCAAGAAGGATTGCGAAAATGTATGAAGAAATATTTTCGGGACTTCATGAAGATCCATCGAAACACCTGGAAATCTACTTTCAGGATGAAAAATATGAAGAGCTGGTACTCATTAAAGACATACCTTTTTACTCTGTCTGTGAACACCACCTGGTACCCTTTTTCGGAAAAGCCCACGTAGGATATCTTCCGAAAAATGGGAGACTCACTGGTCTCAGCAAGCTTGCCAGAGTTGTGGAGACGGTAGCCAAAAGACCTCAGCTCCAGGAAAGGCTGACTTCAACAGTTGCGGATACCATACAGAAAAAACTGGATCCTTACGGTGTCATAGTGGTGATCGAAGCTGAACACATGTGTATGACCATGAGGGGCGTAAAAAAATCCGGTTCTAAAACCATCACATCCGCTGTCAGAGGAGTCTTTGAAACTGATGCCAAGGCGAGATCAGAAGTTATGTCCTTCATCAATTTTGGAAGGTGACAAAAATTATGGAGAAAAGAGATATTAAAATAGATATTCCAAAAACAATCACTGAATGCGCAGGGAAAAAACTGATTTTTGGAGAGAAGACCTATATCATGGGAATTTTGAACGTGACTCCAGACTCATTTTCTGATGGAGGAGATTTTGTGGATCTTGACAGAGCGGTTGCTCATGCAAAGGATATGATTTCCGATGGGGCAGATATAATCGATATCGGTGGGGAGTCTACACGTCCTGGTTTTACAGCTGTGTCCGCGGAGGATGAAATCAAAAGGGTAGTCCCGGTGATCAAGAGGCTGGTGGAGGAAACAGATGTGATTATTTCCCTGGATACCACCAAGGCAGAAGTTGCTGAGGAAGGAATCAAAGCGGGGGCACATATCATAAACGACATTTGGGGGCTGCAATTTGACCCGGATATGATCAGAGTCGCCGTAAAATATGATGTACCTGTCATTATCATGCATAATCATGAAGGCACCGTTTATCAGGGAGACTTGATTGACAGCATTAATAAGTTTTTGATGGCCTCTATCGATATGGCGGTTAAAGGCGGCCTGAA